>JBAZIE010000005.1:0-110141 GCA_041652055.1 Sulfurimonas sp.
GAAATGTTGCATTTGGCAAAGCCTCTATAATCTTGCCATCAACTTCGATAACATCTGATTTAGCCATTTTAATCCTTTTTTTCTCAAGCCAGAGATAAAATTTCAGCTTTACCGTTGAGTATTGCAACAGTATGCTCGTAGTGTGAGCCGCGTAAACCATCGGCACTAACAACATCCCACTTGTTCTCTAAAATAAGCGGTTTCGAATCCTTTTGACAAATCATAGGCTCTAAGCAAAAAACCATTCCGTTCTTTATCTTTGGACCTGCTTTTGCATCTTTTGCCTCTAGGTAATTTGGTATCTCGGGCTCTTCATGAGGCTTTTTACCAATACCATGTCCGCAAAAGCTGTGAAGGGGCACAAAGCCTCTTGAACGAATTGATTTTTCCAAAACAGCAGATAACTCTTTAAATCTCATACCGACTTTTATAGACGCTATTGCTTCATAAAGAGAATCTTTCGCACACGCGATAAGTTCTTCATCCTTGGCACTAACTTTGCCTACAGGCACAGTAATTGCTGCATCACCAAACCATCCATCAAGTTCTGTTCCTATATCATAACCGATAATATCGCCCTCTTGGAGTTTATAGTCAGTTGGAATACCGTGAATAATTACTTGATTAAGAGAGGTGCAGACGGAGTTTGGAAAGCCGTAGAGACCTTTAAAAGATGGCTTGGCTTTATGAGAGAGAATATAATCCTCAGCTATAGCGTCAAGTTCTCTTAAGGAAATCCCTACTTTTGTATTTTGTTTTAACAGCTCTAGTGCACCGCCAACAATTTTGTTGGCAGCGCGAAGTTTCTCAATTTCTCGAGGTTGTCTTAGCGCAATGGCCATTATTTAGAGACCAACTGCACTTAACGTCTCATACTTACTCATGTAAATCTGAGCCTCAATTTTTCTCATCGTATCTAGTGCAACCTGAACAACAATTAAAACCGCCGTTCCGCCAAAGAAGAACGGAACACCCATCCCCTTGATAATCATAAACGGCAGCGTAGCAACCAATCCAAGATATAAAGCACCGGTAAACGTTAGATTACTAGCTGTTGTATTTAAAAATTCAGCTGTAGCATTTCCGGTACGAATACCTGGGATAAAGCCACCCTGCTTTTTTAAATTTTCTGAAATATCTTTTGAATTAAAAGTAATTGATGCATAAAAGAATGCAAAGAAAACAACAAAAACAAATGTCAAAAAGTTGAAGAAATAACTATTTGGGTTTAAGTAATCTGCAATTGCAATAATCGTAGGATTGCTGCTGCTAGATAAAACAGTCATAGGAAACATAAGTATCGCACTAGCAAAGATAACCGGTATAACACCAGCTAAATTCACTTTGATAGGAATATAGTTCATAACTCTCTTATTTTGGTTTTGCATAATAACTTTTTTAGCATATGTAACAGGTACTCGGCGCTCACCAAGCTCAACATAAATGATAACCGCAACAGTTCCAAAAATCAGAGCCAAAATTGCGATTACAGTTAAAAAGCTCATGGCACCCGTATTTACCATGGTAATCATTTGACCTATAGAGCTAGGAATTGCAGAGACGATTCCTGCAAAAATAATCAAAGATATACCGTTACCGATACCGTTTTGAGTAATCTGCTCACCTATCCACATAAGAAGCATGGTTCCGGCTAACATAGAAAGCGCAGAAAGTAAGATAAACGTGTTGTGATCAACTAAGATTGCGCTGTTACCATTAGGTCCTGTTAAACTCTGAAGTCCAACACTTATACCTATTGCTTGAATTATAGTAATAACAATTGTCGCATAGCGAATAATTTGCATATACTTTACCATTCCCTCACGCTCTTTTTTCATCTGTCCAAGCGGAGCAAATGTAGCAGCTAAAAGCTCCATAATAATCGAGGCTGTGATGTAAGGCATAATTCCAAGGGCTATGATTGACATTCTCTCAACGGCATTACCGCTAAACATATTGAATAGACCTAATGCGTCTGATTGGTGAGAATCGAAGAATGAAGCTATAACAGCAGCGTCAACGCCTGGTACCGGCACGTATGCCAGTAGGCGATAAATAAATAAAAAACCGATAGTAATAAATATCTTATTAACTAGATTTTTATTCACGGCTATTTACCTGTAGTTGTAACGTTGTCGTCTTTAATTTTTGATGCTAAATCTTTAGCAGAAGCACCAACTAATTTAACTTTCGTTACTGAAGCAGCAATCTTATGAACACCACGGATACTCTCAAGCGTGATTTCACTTAACTCTGCAACTGCTTTTATTTTATCTACGTTGATTACGTATGGTTTTACAACACGAGATGTAAATCCAATCTTTGGCAATCTTCTTGCAAGCGGAGTTTGTCCACCTTCAAAGTTTCTTTTTCTTGAGCTACCAGAACGAGCAGTTTGACCTTTTCCACCACGTGTAGAAGTCTTACCCATTCCTGAACCGCATCCGCGTCCAACTCTTTTACGCCCTGAAGTAGAACCCTCAGCAGGTGTTAAATTTTCAATACCCATTTTCTATCCTTTTAAACGACCTAGTGCTTCAACCGTAGCGCGCACTAGTGTACCTGGATTGTTTGAACCGATTGACTTTGTAAGAATGTCTTTAATACCTGCAAGTTCAAGAACGTGACGAGTTGCACCACCGGCAATTACTCCCGTACCTTCTGAAGCTGGCTTTAAAAGAACACGACTTGCATTGTACTTATGCTCAATATCATGTGCAATTGTAGTACCTTTGATACTAACTTTGCTTAGGTTTTTAAACGCATTATCTACAGCTTTTTTGATAGCATCCGGAACTTCTTTCGCTTTTCCGGCACCAAAACCGATAGTGCCTTTTTTATCACCAACAACTACAAGCGCTGTAAAACGGAAACGACGTCCGCCCTTTACAACTTTTGTAACACGACCTATATTAACAATTGATTCTTCAAAATCTTCTCTATTGATTTCCATCTTAACCCCTAGAACTTAATTTCGTTTGCACGAAGTGCGTCACCAAATGCAGCTATAACACCGTGGTATTGGTAACCATTACGATCAAATACAATCTCAGAAATGTTAGCTGACTTTAACGTAGCAGCAAATGCCGCGCCAAGTGCAGCTGCACCTTCCTTGTTTGCTTTGTGACCAGTTGCTTTTGAATTAAGTGCAGCTAACGTAGTAGCTGTAACATCATCAATAGCTTGAACACTCAAATAACGATTTGAACGAAATACAGAAACACGAGGAAGTGAAGCACAACCAGATATTTTTGCACGAATACGACGCTTTCTTTTTAAGCGATTAGCAATTTTGCTTTTTAGTACTTTTGCTTTCATCTATACTCCTCCCTTATTTCTTAGAAGTTTTACCGGCTTTACGCACGATATGTTCTTCAACGTATTTAACACCCTTGCCTTTGTAAGGCTCTGGAGGACGGAATCCTCTTACTTCAGCAGCAACTTGACCAAGCGCTTGCTTGTCATGGCTCTTTAGAGTAATAACATTCTTCTCAACACTAGCTTCAATGCCTTCTGGCAATTCATAGTTGATATCATGTGAAAATCCAAGTTGTAAGTTAAGTACTTTACCGTTAACGGCAGCACGATAACCAACACCATTGATTTCCAAAGCTTTTGTATAACCAGTTGTTAAACCAGTTACGATATTTTGAGCCAATGCACGATATGTTCCCCAAAAAGCTCTGTGAGTACGAGAGTCTGAAAGAGTGGCAAAAGTTAAAACGTTGCTCTCTAAATTGAAACCAACATTTCCTTTTGTATCCAAATCAACACTATTTTTGCCTTTAGCAAAAGTTATAACATTTCCGTTTGCACTTACTTTGATATCAGATGCAAATTGTACAGGTAGTTTACCAATTCTTGACATGTTATTTCCCTCCTACCAAACTGTACACATAACTTCACCACCAACACCAAGAGCATAAGCTTTATCGTTTGGTAGAACGCCATGTGATGTACTAACAATAATAGTTCCGTAACCATTTTTGAAACGTTTGATCTCTTCTTTACCTTTATAGACACGACGGCCAGGCTTAGATATTCTCTTCATTTCATTAATAACACATTTACCGTTATCACTGTATTTCAATACAATATTGATAGTTTTTTTAACGCCGTCTTCAACAACGTTAGAGCTCTCAATATAACCTTTTTCAACTAATATGTTTGCTAACGCTTCAACACTCTTAGAGTGAACAAGAGTAGTAACATCTAATCTTCTCATACCAGCATTACGAATACGAGTTAACGCGTCCGATACTAAATCATTTATCATTTTTTTCCTTTGCTTGCTTTTAGCAGTTTCTTTATGATATCGCTAACAAAGACACACTAGTGTGTCGGGTCTCCCGCCGAGGGAAACTTAGCGTTAGCGTAGGTGGATGGGCTTTTGCTCATCCCCGTTATATTACCAAGAAGACTTTCTAACGCCTGGGATTAATCCCTCATTTGCCATTTTTCTAAAACATACACGACAGATTCCGAAGTCACGAATAACAGAGTGCGGACGACCACAAATTTGGCATCTTGTATAACCACGAACTTTAAACTTAGGCTCTCTTGAAGCCTTAACAATCATTGACTTTTTAGCCATTAGTTGCTCCCTTTAGTAAAAGGCATACCCATTTTCTCTAAAAGAGCAAAACCTGCCTTGTCTGAATCAGCAGTTGTAACAACTGTGATGTTCATACCGTGAATCTGCATAATTGAATCATAACTTACCTCTGGGAAAATCAACTGTTCTTGAAGTCCAAAGTTATAGTTTCCGCGACCATCAAAACCGTTTCTTGGAACACCGCGGAAGTCTTTTACACGTGGAAGAGCTATAGAAACTAGACGATCATAGAAGTTATACATTTTTTCTCCGCGTAGTGTTACACGGATACCAACAGGCATACCTTCACGAACTTTAAAACCAGCAACTGATTTCTTTGCTATTACGGTACTTGCTTTTTGACCGGCAATTTTAGTAATAGTATCTTCAATGTTTTGGATAAGTTTATTATCCTTCATTGCAAAACCAGCACCGACAGAGATAATAATCTTATCTAATGCAGGTGTCTGCATTGGATTTTTTATCCCAAGGTCTGCTTGCAATTCAGATTTTAAACCTAAATATTTTTCTTTCATACGAGCCATAATTATGCCTCCACTTTACGAACATTTGAAATATCTATAGGCATCTCTTTATTGATATGTCCGCCCTTGGTATTATCTTCTGTAGGTTTGATAGCTTTCTTAGCAATTTTGCAACCCTCAACTATTACCTTGTTTTTCTTTGGTAATACTGCGAGCACAGTAGCTTTAGTTCCGCGATCGTCACCGGCGATGATCTCTACAGTATCGCCTTTTTTAAATTTTAACTTTGCCATTAAACAACCTCCGGCGCAAGAGATACGATTTTCATAAAACCGCCATAACGTACTTCACGAGCGATTGGTCCGAAAATACGAGTGCCAACCGGCTCTCTCTTGTCATCAAGTATAACAGCTGCATTGTCATCAAAACGGATAAGAGAACCATTTTCACGGTGAATCTCTTTACTTGTTCTAACAACAACAGCTTTTACAACTTTACCTTTTTTAACTTTAGCAGTAGGTGTCGCTTTTTTAACAGAGGCAATGATAACATCACCTACTCTTGCATAACGACGCTTAGAACCGCCAAGTACCTTAATACACATAACTTCTTTTGCACCTGTATTATCAGCTACATTTAGACGAGTAAACGCTTGGATCATTATTTAGCTCCTAGTATTACTGTTTTAAGTCTATATGATTTAGTCTTAGAAAGTGGGCGACATTCGATTGCGATAACCTGATCACCAACTTTTAACTCATTACGCTCATCATGTACTAGGTACTTTTTGAAGCGCTTTACAACTTTATGGTAACGAGGGTGCATTACACGACGCTCAACAACAACACTTGCTGTCTTATCGCCTGAAATTTTAACTACATTACCTTGAATTTCACGTTTATGTGTCATTGCCAGCCCCTATTTCGCTGCACTAAGTGCAGTGCTGATTCTAGCAACATTTTTTTTAGCGATACGAAGTTCGCTAGTGTTTTGTAGTTGCATCATCTGTTTTTTAATTTTTAGAGTAAAGAGTTGAGTCTTTTTCTCTTTAAGCATTGCCTGAAGCTCTGCTACGTTTTTATCTGCTAAATCAGAATATTTCATTGCTCATCTCCGCAGTAATTATTTTTGTTTTGAAAGGCAGCTTGTGTAGAGCAAGAGTTAATGCTTCACGAGCTAGCTCTTCCGGAACACCGGCCATTTCAAAAATTATACGACCTGGCTTAATGTTCATTACCCATTGGTCAACTGAACCCTTACCTTTACCCATACGAGTTTCAAGAGGTTTTGCAGTTAACGGTTTAGCTGGGAATACACGAATCCAAATCTTACCATTTCTTTTGATGTGACGAGTAGCCGATATACGAGCCGACTCAATCTGACGAGAGTTAATACGTCCAGCCTCTACTGCTTTTAGAGCAATATCACCGAATGCTAACGTATAACCTGAACGAGCGTAACCACGGTTACGACCCTTCATCATCTTACGATATTTAGTTCTCTTAGGCATCAACATGATTATTCAGCCTTTCCGCTATTTTCGCGTTTAGGAGCACGTTTAGGGCGGCGAGCACCCTCTTTTTGCTGCTCTTCTTTTACTTCTGCCGGGATACCTTTTGTGAGAACCTCACCTTTGAATATCCAAACTTTTACACCGATACAACCGTATGTAGTGTGAGCCTCAGCAAAACCGTAATCTATTTTTGCACGAAGAGTATGAAGAGGAACACGTCCCTCTAAGTACCACTCAGTGCGAGCCATTTCAGCTCCGCCAAGACGACCGCTAACAGATACCTTGATACCTTTAGCTCCGCCTCTTTGTGCGTTTTGCATAACTTTTTTCATTGCACGTCTAAAAGCAACACGGCGTTCTAATTGAGTAGCAACATTTTCTGCAACAAGCTGTGCAGAAATTTGGGCTTTTTTCTCTTCTTTAATGTTTACTGATATAGGCTTACCTACAAGAGCTTGAAGAGTGTCTTTTAGTTTCTCAATGTCTGAACCCTTTTTACCGATAATGATACCAGGGCGTGCAGCAATAATAGTTACACGAAGTCTCTTAGCTGTTCTTTCTATGATAATGTTAGAAACACCCGCATAGTAAAGTTCTTTTTTCAAATATGTACGAATCTTGTGATCTTCGCCTAAGTATGCTGCTGCAGTCTTAAAATTAGGGAACCAACGGCTCTCCCAATTGCGGTTGATACCAAGACGTAAACCAATAGGATTAACTTTTTGACCCATATTATTTACCCTCTACTTCTACTAATATATGCGCTGTCGGTTTTCTAATACCAGATGCCATACCGCGAGCTCTCGGACGAAATCTCTTAAGCACTGGACCATTATCAACACGGCATGATGTTACTATACAATCGCTAGCTTCATTACCGCTGTTTGCAACTGCCGATGCAACTACTTTAGCAATAATTTTTGCTGCTTTGTTTGGTGTAAACTCTAAAGCTGCTAATGCCGCTTCAGCGTTCATACCTTGAATCTCTCTTGCAATAAGACGAGATTTTATCGGTGAAACACGGATAAATTTTAATAATGCTCTAGCCATGATTAACCTTTCTTCTGTACAGAGCCCTTATGGCCCTTGAATGTACGAGTTGGTGCGAATTCACCTAGTTTATAACCAATGTGATTCTCTGTTACGTATACAGGTACAAATTGACGTCCATTATGAACATTCATAGTTAAGCCAACCATATCAGGTAGAACCATACTTCTACGAGACCAAGTTTTGATAGGTTTTTTATTTCCCTCTGCTTTGGCTGCTACTACTTTTTTCATTAAATGATCATCAACAAATGGACCTTTTTTTACACTTCTTGCCATTTAACTACCTCTTCGGATTAGATTTACGGCGAGTAATAATAAGTTTATCACTTGCTTTTTTACGACGAGTTTTTGAACCCTTCGTTGGTTTACCCCATGGAGTAACTGGATGACGACCTGAGTTCGTTTTACCTTCACCACCACCGTGCGGGTGATCGATTGGATTCATCGCAGAACCACGAGTTTGAGGACGGATACCCATGTGACGAGTACGCCCTGCTTTACCAAGAACGATATTGATATACTCTTCGTTTCCGACAGTTCCTACAGTAGCCATACACTCACCGAGCACTAAACGCATTTCAGATGAAGGCATACGAAGTGAAACATACTTGCCATCACGACCCATAATTTGAGCTGAAGTACCTGCAGAACGAACCATTTGTCCGCCTTTGCCAACTTTTAACTCAACATTATGAACAGATGTACCCACTGGGATATTCATAAGTTTCATTGCGTTACCAGGTTTAATATCAATGCCAGATTCAGCAGAAATAACTGCATCTCCAACATTTAAACCTTTTGGTAAAAGAATATATCTTTTATCACCATCAACATATGTTACTAGAGCGATACGACAGTTACGGTATGGATCATACTCAACTGTACTTACCGTACCGGCGATACCGAATTTATCTCTTTTGAAATCGATAATACGATAAAGTTTTTTAGCTCCAGCTTCTTTATGGCGAGATGTAATACGTCCGTTGTTGTTTCTTCCTGCGCACGCCGGAAGTTTTATAAGCAATGAACGAACACTTGCCTTAGAAGTAATGTCATTACTTTCTACGTTCGTATAAAAACGACGAGACGGGGTTGTTGGTTTATAAGTTTTTATTGCCATATTACACCGCCAAGCTTTCTATTTGTGCACCTTCAGGTAACTTAACATAAAACTTTTTAAAGTCGTTTTGCTTCCCTGTCATGCCACGGAATTTTTTGATTTTTCCGCTTTGATTAAGTGAGTTAATTCTTGTTGGAATAATTCCAAAATACTCACGAAAAACCTCTTTAAGACCAGTTTTACTCATACGAGGAGAAGTTTGCACAACGATGATTCCATCTTCTTGCATACCTAAAGTCTTCTCTGTATAGAGTATAGATTTAATATCTGTAATATCTGCCATTTATTTAGCCTCTCCTACAAGATTTTCCCATACCGCTTTCTCGATCACAAGTGAGCGATAATTCGCAGCTAAATAAGCATTCAGTTCATTCTCTTCAATCACGTAAGTGCTTGCGATGTTTTGAAATGCTAAATAAGTTTGTTCATCTAAAACAGTTTTTACAAAAAGAGTATCTCTTTGGTTTAACGCTTTAAACATTGCCGCAGCATCTTTTGTTTTACCAGATGCGATTTCAATACTCTCAACTATGAACAGACTGCCTTTTTGCGCATGTTCTGCCAAAGCAAAGTTAAGAGCAAGTTTTTTTTGCTTCTTATTAACTTTAAGGTCATAATTACGGTTGTTTTTAGGACCAAACGCTTTACCACCACCAACAAATGTTGGAGCACGTTTTGAACCTGCACGACCGCGACCGCCGCCTTTTTGAGCCCATGGCTTCTTACCGCCGCCTCTAACTTCTGCGCGAGTCAATGCTGTTGCAGTGTTAGCTCTCATTGCTGCTTGCGCAGACTTAACATATAGATATAAGTTATGAGGGTTAATACCGGAAAAACTCTCCGGTAGTGCTAACTCAGAAGCTTTTTCCATTTTTTCATTTAGAACTATTGCGCTCATTATCTAGCTACCTTTACACGACCTAAAGAACCATTAGCTCCGGAAACTGAACCAACAACCGCAATGATTTTGTTTTCAGCATCAAAAGAGATGATTTCATTCTTCACACTATTTTGTGTGTTTCCGTATTGTCCAGGCATTTTCTTGCCCTTCATTACACGACCCGGCCACTCTTTTTGTCCGATAGAACCTGTTCTACGACCAAATCTGTGTCCGTGTTCAGCAGGACCGCCGCCGAAATTCCAACGCTTCATAGCACCTGTAAAACCGCGACCTTTTGTAGTAAATGTAGCTTTTACAACTTTAGCTTCTGCCAAAGGAGTTAAGTCTAAATCACCAGCTTCAGTGTTTGCTACTTCTAAAGTAACAAAACGGTTAAACTCAGATGAAAGGTTGTATTTCTTTTGCTGACCTTCAATTGACTTATTCATTTTTTTACCGCTCTTGTACGCAACAATAGCAGCATCATTATTAACTTCACAAACCTTAGCATCCAACACTCTTAAAAGAGTTACAGGCTTGCTAGGAACCGTGATAGTACGGCTCATACCGATTTTTTCAACAATATATTCCACGATGACCTCCTACTTATCCATAGAGCGAACTTCGACGTCCACTTCCGGTGCAAGATCTAGTTTCATTAGAGAGTCAACAGTTTCCGGCGTAGCAGACACAATGTCGATAACTCTAGCGTGCATACGAATTTCAAACTGCTCGCGTGAACTTTTGTTTACGTGTGGAGATTTGATAACCGTATATTTACGAATCTTTGTTGGTAAAGGTATTGGGCCACGAATTACCGCGCCTGTACGCTTAACAGCCTCTACGATTGACGCTACAGATCTATCAAGAACGCGATGATCATAAGCTTTCAATTTTAAACGAATTTTTTCCATGTTTTTCCTTCTAAAGAACTCGTCAGGTCAAGCCTAACTATGTTAAGGGAGCGGAATTGTATCCAAACTATCTCTATATATCAAGAATATATGGGTCAAAATTTGAAATTTGTCCAAATTTATTTCCTTTAAGGAAGGAAACTGTAGAATTACGGTATGGAAATTTTACTAGAAGAATTATATAAAACCGATATCATTTTGGAGAAGTTTCACTTTAGAAAACTTTTTTTGGAAACGCCCACTTATAAATCTGATAGTTTCAGCAAGGATAAGGTGCTTATATCTGCTACAAGCTATCAAATAAACGGAATAACGCAGAGCGGAAAGACAAAGCTTATCAAAAACTACCTTCTTGGGCTTAAAAAGAGCAGCTATCTCTATATAGACTGCATGGATTTGCGCATAGATATAGATGAACTTAACAAAACGCTTTTTGATTTTTGCAACAAATATAAGATAAGCACACTTGTTCTGGATAACTACACTCCTGAGATTAAAATCGTAAACGTGCCTCAGCTCCTCATCTGCAGTGAAGTGCACCATGAGATAGATTTTTTAACTAGTGTAAAACTATATCCTCTTGATTACGAGGAGTTTTTGGCTTATGAGCACAAATATGACTCAACTGCTCTAAACCATTTTTTCAAACTTGGCGCATTTCCATCAATGCATAAAATCAGCAGTGATGAGAGAGTGCTCTATCTTCAAAAGACACTCAAAAATGCGCTTACTCCTATGGAGCTTGACATCCTTATATTTTGTACAAAAATGATGGCGCAAAAGCTCTCGCCATACTCTATATATGAAAGACTCAAGCAGACAAAAAAAATATCCAAAGACAAACTATATTCCACGTTTGAGGCTCTAAGCTCAAAAGGGTATATTCATCAACTTCAAAAAACGAACCATCCAAAAGCTATCAGAAAAATATATCTTTGCGACATCTCGTTAAAATCGGCACTTACAATAGATAAACAATTTAGCAAACTTTTTGAAAATATGATATATTTAGAACTTTTAAAATCAAACAGCGAAGCCTTCTATGATGATGGGATTGATTTTTACCTGCCAAGCAGTGACGAGGTTATACTAGGGATGCCTTTTGCGGATGAGAGAACGCTTTTTAAAAAAATGGAAGCCATAGAGGCATTTCTATTTGCCTATCAGATTAAAAAGGTAACGGCAATTACGATGAGCACTGAGGGAAGCATGAGCCACCCGCTCTCACTCGTGGAGATGATTCCGTTTGATATTTGGGCAATTGGGGATTAAAACTTAATGTTTTATTATATAAATTATATATATATTTTATTACAAGCTGTACTCAGATTGATATAAATTTATGTTAGAATTAGCAACCAAAAAAAAGAAGGGTGTGATTTTATGTTTTTTTCAAAAAATAGTGACAAAAGTCAAATAAAAGCGTTAGAAGATCAAATAGCCACTCTAAGCCAAGAGCTAGAATTTTACAAGGAGATAGCTTTTTTTTCTCAGGAGGAGATGCTCGTTGTTTTGGGTCAAGACGGTTCTGTTGTTTTTCAAAATGAAAAAGCTTCCATGAATATCAAATCACAAAGCGACCTTATAAGAGAGCTGCAAAAAAACTCTAAATCAATTGCACTCAATGATTGCAGCGGGAAAGTTGCTTCTAAAAAGTCTAAAAACAGAGATGCTGCATTTTACAGAATCACTAAAACAGATATGCGCGATACACGCGAAAGTGATATCTTAAGTCTTCATCAAAAGGCTATTACGGATGCACTCACGGATACACAAACAACCTTTTCACAAATGCTTGAAGAGTTAAAAGTGATGAAGAGCGAATCTGTCGCAATTGCAGATGAGTCGAAAGAGGGACTTATACTTATAGGGCAGTCATCTGAAGCCATGGACAAACTTAGCCAAAATACGGAGCTTAACATTACGGGCATGCATTCACTAAACCAAAGAAGCAATGAAATTTCTACAGTTATTACGCTTATTCAAGATATAGCCGACCAAACAAATCTTCTAGCACTCAATGCGGCTATAGAAGCTGCTCGTGCAGGCGAACATGGACGCGGTTTTGCAGTCGTTGCCGATGAAGTGAGAAAACTTGCCGAAAAAACACAAACGGCTACCAAAGATATCTCTCTAGTCGTAAAAGCAATGCAGCAAGAGACAAATGAAGCAGAAACAAATACGAATGAAGTAAACAATATCGTTATAGATACAAAAGAGAAAATAGAAGATTTGAGTGTCAAGGTCAGGTCATTTGAACAAAATGCTTCTCGCAGCCAGTTTGAAGTGGAGCATATCAGCGATAAAATCTTCTCCTCTTTGGCAAAAATAGATCATGTTATTTACAAACATAATGTTTACGCGCTTATCTTTGGAGAAGAGAATAGTTTTAAAAGCACTTCACACAGTGAATGCCGCTTAGGCAAATGGTATAACAGCGGAATAGGCAGAGAGAATTTTTCTAAAATGCCTTCATATCCAAAACTTGACAGACCTCATGCTATTGTACATGAACAGGCAAATTTACTCGCTGCAGAGTGCGGTTCGGATAAAGTCGTCTGTTCAAAAGAGATTATAGAACAACGTATACATGCCATAGAAAATGCAAGTCATGATGTGTTTAAATATCTTGATGCCTTAGTAGAAGAAAAAGCAAACGAAGCTATGCATGTAGCAGCAAAAGAACTCTTTAAAGGGGATAAAAAGTGAGTAAAGCGATAAAAAATATAGTTATTATAGATGATGAAAATGATATTTTACAGATGCTTGAGAAGTATCTCTCTCGTGATGGCGGCTATAAAGTAAAAACTTTCAACAACCCTATAGCAGCGATATCATCTTTGCCAAAAGATACGGATTTGATACTGCTTGATATTATGATGCCGCAGATGAACGGCATTGATGCCCTTCCAAAGCTTCTAGAAAAAAGTCCGGATTCAAAAATTCTTATGATGACTGCTTATTCAACACTTGACAAAGTGTTGAATGCTCATCGACATGGAGCGACGGACTATATCATGAAGCCTTTCTCTTCTCTTGATGTGCTTGGCAAAAAGATAAAAGAAATTCTTAAAAAATAGCTATGAACTCAGCTGATATTTCTATTCTTTTTGTTGAGGATGACAAGGATATAAGAGATGAGATATCTGCTTTTTTGCAATCAAATATCTTCAAAAATGTCTATGTGGCAAAAAATGGTCATGAGGGTCTCTTAAAATATCAAGAACATAAACCCGATATTATTCTTACCGATTTGACAATGCCTTTTATGAGCGGTTTAGAGATGTCAAAAAAGATAAAAGAGATAGACGAAAAAATTCCCATACTTCTTATTACCTCTCATTTTGAAAAAGAGATAACCGAAGCAGCGGTAGACATGGGGATAGACGGCTATCTCTTTAAACCGCTCTCGCTTCAAAGAGTCGAAAAAATTCTTCAAAAATATGTAGAACGTATACTCTTTGCTAGAAAATTTGCAAATGAGCATAAACTTCTTGAGCAGTACAAAGGTGCAATCGATGCAAGTGCTTCAGTTTCAAAGACCGATACAAACGGCGTGATTACCTACGTCAACAACTCCTTTTGCAAAATGTCCGGATATTCAAAGAAAGAGCTTCTGGGTGCAAAACACAGTATTGTAAAACATCCGGATACCGCTAAAAAAATACACAAGGATATGTGGGAGACGATAACAAGCAAAAAAATCTGGCAGGGTCGTGTTAAAAATCTTAAAAAAAATGGCGAGACTTACTATAAATACTCGGTTATTGTACCCATCGTCAATGCCGAAGATAAAATCAGCGAATATATTGCGCTTCAACAAGACGTAACGGATCTTTTTCATAAAAAAGAGCATCTTCAAAAAAGAGTAAAAGAGGAGGTTGAAAAAAACCTCAAACTCCATAAAGAGAGAGAAAAAGAGAGGCTATTAGAAGAGAAGTTTCTTGTTATAGGAAAAATGGCAGCGGGCATTACACATGAGATAAATACTCCTCTAACATATATAAAAGGCAATCTTGAGCTTATGATTGACGATATCAACAGACTAGATGACTCCATCAAACAAAAAAGTCATCTCCAAGAGGATAGCAGTACAATACTTGAGGGGGTAAACAGAATAGCTTCTATCGTCGAATCTATGCGAGAGATGGCTTCACAAGCCAAAGAGATGCCTCATGATAGCAATATTTACTCTTCGCTTATCATGGCTCTCGTACTCTCTTACAACAAAGGCTCTCGTATTAGCGTTCAAAATGAGCCTTTCAAGATAGGAATGGATAAAAACGCGCATACTTTTTTAGCGCCCATTCAAAAACAAAGAATTGAGCAGGTTTTTATCATCATTATCAACAATGCACTTGATGCACTCAAACTAAATAGAAGTTTTGAAGAGAGAGAATTTAACATAACACTAAGAGATGAAAGCGAGTATGTAATAGCAAGCTTTCAAGATAACGGCGGAGGAATTAGCGAGGATATACTGCCTAAGATATTTGATCCGTTTCAAAGCACCAAAACAGAAGGCGGCATAGGAATCGGTCTTAATGTTGCAAAAAGAATCATTGAAGAACATGGAGGAAAGATTTCAGCATCCAACCATGGAGCCGGAGCGCTTTTTGAAGTTTATATACCTAAAAAACTAAAAGTTCCTCTTGATGCATAATTTTTGTGGAATCGATGAAGCAGGACGAGGACCGATTGCCGGTGATTTGGTTGTTGCCGGATGTGTCCTAAAGTCGCCGATAGAGGGGTTAAATGACTCAAAAAAATTGAGTGAAAAAAGAAGAGAAGCTCTTTATGAAGTAATAATCAAAAACTCCGCATATCATATAGTGAAATTCTCTGCGGCTCAAATAGATAAAGAGGGCATATCGCTCTGTATGAAAAGTGCTCTGCAGGAGATAATGCAAACGCTTACATGTAAAGAATATCTCTTTGACGGAAACTCGGCATTTGGAGTAAGTGGACTTCAAACCATGGTAAAGGCTGACGGGAAAGTTCCCGAAGTGAGTGCCGCTTCAATACTGGCAAAAGTGACACATGACAGAAATATCATAAAAGATGCTAAAAAATACCCGCTTTATGAGTTTGAAAAACATAAAGGGTATGGAACCGCTAGACATATAGAGCTAATCAAAAAACATGGCTACTGCGATATTCACAGAAAAAGCTACAAACTAAAAGCGCTGGAAAAAACACTTTTTGAAATCTAAATATGCTCAACTTGCTATTTAAAATAAGAAACTCTAAATCCATAGGAATAGAAGCGTATCTCTATTTTTGAACACAAATTAAACCAATTATTCAACTAGAAACAACCTCTACAAAACTCAATATATTATATTTTTAGCTTTTACAAATAACACTGAAAGCATTTGTTGAAGAAATTAGTATTAAGCTTTTTATAATTATTTTTTTGTAACAATTACTTTTAAATGTAATAATTATTACAAATGATGGCTTTTTTAGGAAAAAAATGAACAAAAATAAAAAAATAGTTTTAATATCGTCCGTTTTACTTGTAGTCATCTTAGGTATCACTGCTTTTACGCTTTATAAAAAATATGGAAAAATTGTGCCATACATGGAGCAGCTCACAAAAGAGCAGGTAGGCGAAAATGTCGATTTACAGCCCGCATCGCAAAAAGATGCACATTATGTCGGTTCGCAGAAGTGTCAGAAGTGTCATGAAGAGCAGTTTAAAGATTGGAAAGATTCTTACCATACAAAAATGATTCAAGATATCAAGGCAAATCCCGCCGCAATAGTTGGAGATTTTGCAACACTTCCGGAGGATGCCGACTTCAAAAAAGAGGATATTACCTACACAATCGGCAGTAAATTTAAACAACGCTACATGATGGAAGTTGATTTTAACGGAACAAAAGATTTTGTAGTTGGAAGCTACCAGTGGAATACACAACTCAAAAAATGGCAACCTTATAAAGTAACCAAAGATTGGTATCAAGATGGATTTGAGAACAACAACAGCAAAGTGGGAACATCTAAGACTTGTGACGGGTGTCATTTTACGGGATTTATGAGCCAAGAACAACGAACCGAGCCATCCGTTTCATGCGAAGCGTGCCACGGTCCGGCAAGCAAACATGCTCTCAATCCAGAGCAAGACTTAGTTTACAAAGCAAGCAATGCTGACCCAAAACGCTCAAGTGAAGTCTGTATGCAGTGCCACATGCGCAACCGAGACAAACGACTTGAGACACATACGCTCAAAGACCTCTTTGGAGATGTGCGTGACTATCCAAAAGGGTATGAACCGGGAATGCCGCTTGTTGATTACAAGAAAAAAGCACCGTTTGATGGAAAAGAGACGGGTGAATTTTACGGAAACGGTGTAGGCAAAAAAAACAGAACTCAAGGCAACGACTATGTGCAGTCGATGATGTACAAACATGGCATCACATGTATAAATTGTCATGACCCGCATAAGCTTGATAACACAGTTGCAAAACCGCTAGGGGATGCTTCTTGTATGAAATGCCACTCTTTTGGTTCGGCAATAGGTCCGCACCAAAGCACGATTGAAGCGCATACGCATCACAAAGCAGACTCTAAAGGTTCAAGTTGTATCGAGTGCCATATGCCAAAAATCGGCAAGCATCTGCCAAGTTCCCCTGCGACCGTTCGTACGCACAGGTTTGGTTTTATCACGCCTGATGAGACAAGAAAATACAAAGTGCCAAATGCGTGCAATAGCTGTCATCAAGATAAAAGTCTTGAATGGTCCGAAGAAGCGCTCAAAAAATGGGGTATAAGCCAGTGGGTGACAAAATAATTTTAAGATATAATTCCTTGAAAAACTAAGATAGGATTAGCAAATGCAACAAGCGGCATGGATTTTGATGTTTTACTCTATGCCATCAAAACCTGAGCGAAATCGTTTGAGAGTTTATAGAAAACTGCAAAAAGAGGGGACGCTTGCGCTTAAAGACGGTGTTCATCTTCTCCCATTTAGTGAAGATACGCAAGAGCTTTTTATGTGGCTTCATCAAGAGATAAAAACCCTTGATGGAGAGATGCACTTTAGTATCATTGAAAAATTTGAAACACTAAAAGATGAAGATATTGTCGCACTCTTCAAACTTCAAGCAGAAGCCTATTATGATACGATTGAACAGAGTGTAAAAAAGCTAAATTCAGAGCTATCTTTGGAGAAAACAACTCCAAAACAAGAGCAGATTTTTGAACAACAGATAAAAAAAGTAGTTCGTGATTTTGAAGAGATTCGAGCGGCGGATTTTTTTGCATCAGACAAGGGCAAAACAGTGAGAGAGAGCATCAAGTCACTTCAAGCAAAACTCCACTCTGCTCCTCTGCCAAAACCTACGATTCAACTATGCCAAGCCCAGGACTACCAAAACAGAGTGTGGCAAACAAGAAAAAAACCATTTGTTGACAGAATGGCATCTGCATGGCTCATAAAAAGATATATCGACCCAGATGCTACATTTATCTTTGGCGATGCTATCGACACTTCAAAAGAGAACATCATCACTTACGACATGAACCAAGCGACATTTACGCACATAGGCAACTTATGCACCTATGAAGTGTTGCTACAATCATTTCAGTTTCATGAAAATGTTGTTTTACAAAATATTGGAAAAATCATCCACAATCTTGACCTCAATGACGACAAATACATCACGCCGGAGGCAGAGGGGATAAAAATGATTTTAAGTGCGATTCGAAACAGTGAGAAAGATGACAACGCCATACTTGAAAAAAGCTATGAAATCTTTGACTATCTCTATCTTACGCTAAAAACTCTCAAGTAAAATCACACTCACAAGCGTTCCTGCCGTCAAATCCCCATCCTCTTCCCCTGTTACCATCAGAGCGGAGTTGTTTAACATATTTGTAAGTATCGCTGAACTTCCCACTTTTTTATCTCTGAAATCAACAAAATACTCATTATCTTCTACAGTAACGTTGCATGCAGTAAACTCTGTCAGTTTGCTTCTTTTTTTGAAATCTTCGCCGAGCTTTGCCGCCACAGTTTTATAGGCACTCTCGCGTCCTAACATTTTAGCAACAAGAGGAAGAACGTAGAGTATAGCCGTTACAGTCGATGAATATGCAAACCCAGGAAGTGCTAAAACAAATCTGTCACCCTTTTGCGCCACTAGGATATGTTTACCCGGTTTTATTGCTACGCCTTTGTAGATAACCTCTGCACCAAGGCGCGGAACTATATCTTTTACAAAGTCGTAATCCCCGACACTCACCCCGCCCGTACTTACCACAATGTCGGCACTTGAGAGCGCGTTTTGAAACGTCTGCATAATTAAATTTTTATCATCGCCCACTGTTCCAAGCTGCAGTACTTCCGCTCCAGCCTGCTCAAAAAGCGCCGCAAGAGTATAATTGTTCGAGCTTCTTATCTGCGCGGGATTGTCGCTGTTTACACCGAGGTCCAAAATTTCGCTTCCTGTTGATACAACTGCGACACGAGGCTTGAGCGCAACTTTTACCATCACATGGTTAAGCGCCGCCATAACGCCGATTTCAACAAAGCCGATTTTTATACCTTTTTTGATAAGCACATCTCCGGCTCTATAACCCTCTCCAATAGGACGGACAGATGAGCCTTTTGGAACAATCTCATTTATAACTATTTTTCCATCTTCTACCGTAACATTCTCTATCTGGATTAAAGTATCCGCTCCATGAGGCATCATTGAGCCTGTAAAAGTTTTTATACACTCTCCACTTTTAAGAGTTCTTTTCTCATCGCTTCCTGCAGGATTGTCTCCAACTATTGATATAACTTCACTCTGTAAATCGGAGTGTATTACAGCATATCCGTCCATTGAAGCGGTCGGAAACTGAGGGTCGTTGTACTCTGCTACTATATCCTCCGCCAAAATCCTGCCAAGTGACGAGCTGAGGGCTACATTTTCACTTCTTTTTGAATTAACATGTAACAAATCGAGCATATTTTGGCTTGTTTCATAAGATAATAGACTCATTTTAAAATTCCGCTCCCTTTTATAGCAGTTGAACGATCAAGCGCATAGATTCGCTTTCCGCCTCGCAAATCATATTTCCAAATCGGCGCAGAGGCTTTAAAGTCCTCCACAAACTCATCTATAAACTCCAATGCCACACGACGTTTTGGAGAAAAAACAGCGGCGATGTAGGAAGATTCATGAAGCAGTACATCGCCTCTTGAGTGTGCCATCTTTATAACCGCACCCCGCTCTTTTGCCCTCTCTTGCCACGCCTCAAACCATGAGTTTAAAATCGGCTCATAGATATCAAAACTAAGCCCCTCTATGCTATCTTCATCCCGCACCGTACCCACAAAAGGGATATACGCACCGTAATTGCTCCCCTCTTCTTGCTCATACCACTCTCCCAGTATCTTTGGCACATCAAGCGCACCGTCATAAAGATAAAGCATCACTCAACCTCCGCAAACAGGAGGCAAAAGAGCAACTCTGTCGCCGTCTTTAAGCGCAAAATCTCTACTGCTTACAAGTGTATCATTAACGGCAACGGCAGAGTTTTCGAGCCATACTTGCATCTCTTTATCTTCTTTGAGTATTTTTGCCAACTCGTTTAGATTTGAAATATCCAACTCTAATGGCTTTTTTTGTATTGGTCCTAAAAATTCCACTCTTACCAAAAGATTGCTCCCAAACTATTTTTGTTGGCATGATTATATCAAACTCATCTTTTTTATAAGTTAAGAGCTGTATAATTTCGCCTATACCCACTTGGAGAAGGCATTGGTTTTTGGCAAAATAGAGTACCTCAATCTTCTACCGTTTCATGTTTTTATGAAGCGTTTTGCAAGAAGCTCGCAACAGAGCATGAGCATGAACTACTATAAAGATGTTCCGGCAAAAACCAACAAAAAATTTCTTTTGAGAAGAGTTGATGCCGCTTTTATATCGAGCATAAGAGCAAAAAATTATCAACATGTAAA
Source organism: Sulfurimonas sp. (assembly GCA_041652055.1). Classification (GTDB taxonomy): domain Bacteria; phylum Campylobacterota; class Campylobacteria; order Campylobacterales; family Sulfurimonadaceae; genus Sulfurimonas. The sequence continues at coordinate 20,514 of JBAZIE010000005.1, forward strand.
TCTTGGAATAATCGCAAAAAAAGAGGTGCGTAGTGTTTTGGTAATTCCAAACGAGAAAAGCGTGAGCGACTCTGCGTCGGAGACTTCAAACGTTCTTGCAAAGATTTTAAACGTTCATGGAGAGGTTATTATTGGCGATAATGCCCTTAGATACTATCTCCAAAATAAACAACATGTAGATTTGGCAAAGATGTGGAACGAAAAGCACAATCTCCCTTTTGTCTTCGCGCTGCTCTGCTTTCACAAAGATAGAACTCTTTATAAAAAGATTGAAAAAAACTTCCTAAAAATAAAAATAAAAATCCCGAGATATCTCTTAAACGAGGCATCCAAGAGAACAAAAATTCCTCAAGAAGAGATACTTAACTACCTAAAATATATATCTTACGACCTTGATGCCAAAGCAAAAAAAGGAGTTAAAAAATTTTACAAAGAGGCTTTAACAGTCAAATAATATCTACTGCAGTCATACGAATAGCCAAAATTTGCATACATTTTGCCTTTAAAACTCATAAAATATGACGATTTTATTTAAGCCGTTATTAATATATATAGAGTTACACTTTCTCATATTATAGTAATTGAAGGGGTTTGATTATGGTTTCAATAAATGATGTGTGTAAGTTATATGTAGCTACTTTTAATAGAGCGCCTGATGCTGCGGGTCTTGATTATTGGGTTAATAACTCTGGGCTTACGATTGAGGAGATAGCTCAAAGTTTTTTTGATCAGAGCGAAACACAGGCTCTTTATCCTGCGGAAACAACGACGGCTGATTTTGTAACTTCGGTTTATGAAAATCTTTTTAACAGAGCGCCTGATGCTGCGGGTCTTGACTATTGGGTTGGTGACCTTGACAGCGGCGCTGTTTCAAAACAAAATTTTATTCTTGCCGTGATGAACGGCGCGCTTAATACTTCGGTAAGTCAAGATGCAACCATTTTGGAAAATAAGCAGAATGTAGGTCTCTCTTTTGTAAATAACAATCTTGATGATGTAGAGCTTGCAAAAACGGTAATGGCGGAGATAGACAGCAGTGAAGATTCTGTTTTGACAGCAACAGCTATTATCTCTGCCGTTGCTGCTCCCGTTGGCACCTTTACTTCCGAGATAGTAAGCAGCAATACTTTTTATTTTTACGATGACGATCCTCAAAGTTCATACTTTAGTGCCGGAAAAGATAGCATGGCGATGGTGACTTTTAATCCGGACTCAACTATAACAAGCATAGAATATACCGCTTCCTTTGGTAGCTCTCAATGGGAAACAGAAGAAATTCCATTGACACTCATGCAAACATGGAGCATAGAAAATGGAAGATTGATAATATCAGGTTATGAAGAAGCTGTACACTGGGTAGAGACTACAACAATGATTTATGAGGTAGAGAATCAACTATTACTTAACAAAAGCGTTGTAAATTACTACAGTGACGGTATTGTACAGTATGTTAACAAAAATATTCTTGTCTCGGATGATCCTGTTCTTCCTCGAACAGGGTATGAGGTATTGTTATCTGTTGGGGGTGATTTTTACTATGCAGGCGAAAGTGTGGACTATGAGGTTTTTGTGTCATCTACAAATGTTAATGTTTCAACCGTACTTGGGGGTGATATTAATTCTGCTTTTATAATTAATGTTTTTGACACTCCCGATAGTCAAACAATTACTGGAACAAGCGTTAACGATGTATTTAACTGGCGTGGAGGCAATGATACGATTGACGGTGCGGGCGGCGGCAGTGACTGGGGCAACGGAGGATGTGATGCTATTTGGCTGAATGTTACCCCCGCAACTTCAAGCAGCATGGTCATTGACACATCTGTCTCAGGCGTTATCTCTCTTGTCGACAACGGCAGCACACTGGTACAGTTAGTGAAAAATCAAGACGGAAGCGTTGACATAAGTGCTAACGGCTCAACGCTACACGCAACAAATATAGAGCTTTTTAACTCTTATACAGTGCCTCAAGACGGTAGCTCCGGATATAATATTACAATTGATCTTATAGGAACTCAGTCTGGAACTTTTGATGCAAGTTTTTGATTATGTTTATTGGAATTAACGAATTGGGTTGTATGTGTGAAGTTCTTAACATTTGCAGGGTTGTTAATGGCAATATATTTTAAAATGGAGAAAAGTTTATCATTAAAGGTTATTTAGCAGTCTATCAATTTCATCGATACCTTTGGAATAAGAAACTGTTTTCATCTTTTTGCTTCTATGTTCTTCTACTGTGACACTCACGGTGTCACTTAATAAAATTTTTCCAAAAAAGCAAAAACAAAAGATTAAACATTTTGAAGAAAATTTTTAACTTTTGCTTCTATTTCATCGCGTACAATACGCACCTTTTGCATTATCTCTTCATCGCTTCCAGTAAACTTCGAAGGGTCTTGAAAACCCCAAGTTATGATTTTATGCACACCTGGAAAAATTGGGCAATGTTCTGATGATTCATCGCACACCGCGATAACATGGCTAAATTTTTTTCCCTCTTTATAAAGGTCAAACACAGCTTTTGTGGGATTATTTGATATATCAATCCCCTTTTCGGACATTGTGCGCACAACATAAGAGTTAAGTTTACCGGGCGTGATTCCTGCACTCTGAGCATTATCTTCTGCGCGTGTTGCGTAGAGATTAAAAAAAGCTTCTGCCATTTGGCTTCGAGCACTATTATGGATACAAACAAACAATACTTTTAACATAGAACATGTCCTAAACTGATTTTGATTTTTTAAATAATTTGTAGGCTGGGCGAACATTATAGTATCACTTGATTACAAAATAATTACAATAAAAGATAAAAATTGTCTTAATTAAAAATGCTACTTAAAAAACCATTAGAAGCTTAAAAGTTAAATCGGATAAAATTTCTCTGATTTAAAAAAGTTATCTTCTCTTAGAGATAAAAGAAGATGTGTTGCCATAGTGGCCAAAAACTCTAGAGGGTAACGCTCTCTTACCAAAAAAGGATACACAATGAAAACATTGATTTTACTAATCACGTTGACACTAGGTGCTCTTCAAGCTGACAACATCGTAACTTACGATACAAACAATGGGAATAGCACTGAGGGTATTAAAACCAATCACCCAAATCAAGACCTTTATTAAGATTTGAGTTTACGCCTCATCCGCTGTTTGGATGGGGCTTTTTTATTTTTTAAACACAAACTTCTCTAAAAAACTTCACTTTTCCTCTTCATTAGATAAAATTCCAAAATGAAAACAACAAAAGCACTCTTTATCGGCGGCATCAAAAGCGGAAAATCACTCAATGCGGAGATTTACACACTTAAAAACTCTTCAAAAAAACCCATTTATTTGGCGACTACAGAGCTTATAGACGATGAGATGCAAAAGCGCATAGATACCCACAAACTCCAAAGAAGTACACAGTTTGAAGCCATAGAAGAGCCTCTAAAACTCTATAACGCAATAACGAAGTGTGATAGCTCTGTTTTAATTGAGTGTGTTAGTATGTGGATAAATAATATGCTCTACCACGGCTTTGGATTTGATGAGATGAAAAGAGAGTTAGAGGCTATTTTGGCACTTGATAAAACAGTTGTTTTTGTTTTAAATGATGTCGGATGCGGAATAATCCCCGATAATGCGCTTGCACGTGAATTTATAGATATCAGCGGAAAATTATCTCAACTCATTGCAAGCAGATGCGACGAGGTTTATCACACGATAGCCGGCATCTCAACGAGAATAAAATGAGAAGTGTTTTTAAAGGTTTTGCCCTCGCAATCTCTATGTTAACAACTCTTCCTTTTTTTAAAATTCACGATTTTTACAAAGGCATCAACGGCTACGGCGTAATGTTTTATCCGCTTATCGGCTTCTTGCTGGGCGCTGTTTTGTGGGGTATTCATGCACTTTTAACTCCGTATATAGCCTCTGCACATCTTGGCATTATCATCTTTGGACTTTGGGTTTTGCTTACCGGTGCGCTTCATCTTGATGGCTTTAGCGATACGGTAGATGGACTTTATGTTCCAAAAGAGAGAGCCTTGGAAGTTATGAAAGACGCTCATGTCGGCGGCATGGGAATGATAATAAGCGGCACTTTTTTGATTTTAAAAGCTTCCTCTTTGGCGCATTTTGAGCTCTTCTATCTTCTGCCACTTATCCTAATGCTATCAAGGCTAAACGCTGTTTTGGCAATCTACTTCTACCCTTACATCAGCCAAAGCGGGATGGCAAGTTTAGCCAAAGCCGAATTTACAAAACCGCAAATGCTTATAGCACTCTTTTACTCATTTTTGATAATTCTGCTCTATAACAAACTGCTTTTGCTTGTTAGCACCATGTTAGTTTTGTTTGTTATAAAAAGCTTTTTCATGAAGAGATACGGCGGATTTACAGGCGATATCTACGGCTTCAGTATTGAAGTAACCGAACTTGTTCTTTTAAATATACTCCTCTTTGGCTTTTTTGCATGAGAGTAGCTCTAGTCCGTCACGCAGAAGTCCAAGAGAGATACAAAAACTGCTACAACGGACACAACCACATAGGGTTATCAGAAAATGGTTACCTTCAAGCAAAAGAAATTGCAAAAAAGCTAGACACAATGGAGTTTGACGCTGTTTATTGCTCTGATTTAAGGCGTGCGAAAGAGAGCATAAAACACTCTCTACATGTAGAAAATGCAATCTTTACGGACAAACTAAGAGAGAAGTCATGGGGAAAACATGAAGGGCTTAGTTTTGATGAGATAATCGCACAGGGAGAGATAGAGTATATAGACTTTTTGCAGTGGATAGGCTCACTTGACGGCGAGCCGTACGAAGAGTATATAAAAAGAGTCAAAGAGTTTTTTTTAGAGTTTTTGCCATCACTTAAAAAAGAAAATATTTTAGTCGTTACCCATGCGGGAGTAATAAGAGTTTTGATGAGCATAATTAAAAAAATAAGTTTAGAAGAGGCGTTTAGCATTAGTGTTAAAAACGGCTCTTTTGTGGTGTTTGATTTTAAAGAGAAAAATTTTATAGAGGAATAAAGATTGAAAACATACAATATATTTACAAATGAGCTTGACACTCTGCCAAGCGGAAAAGCGGACTTTTTACTAGCAGCATCCGTTACAAGAACATGTGAGATAGAGAGCATAACACAAGCAGGAATTCCCGGGATGATACCACTCACGCCTACGCTTGATGCGGAGTTTATCATAAACGAGAGAGTTTACTCTCTGGGTGAACTCGCAGAAACCCCAACAGGTGTGCCGACTCCGGCAATCATTACAAGAGCGGTGCACAACCTCACACCTTTTAGCTCTATAGAGATTTTGGATTTGGGTCTGCAAACATTGCCGCAAAATTCGCCGTGTCAGCACTTTAACATTCTCCCATCAGACTCGATTGCCACGGGTGCAAATATTAACGCAAAAGCTGTTTTTGAAAAAGGAATGAGAGCGGGAAGAGCTTATGAGCTAAAGGGAAACTATCTTATCCTTGCAGAGAGCACACCTAGCGGAACAACGACTGCCGCCGCAACTGCTGCAGCACTGGGCTATGAGTGCAGAGGCGACTTCTCTTCAAGCTTTTTGCATGTACCTAGCAATATCAGAGATGAAACCATAAAGAAGGCTCTCTCTTTGACAAACGATGATATGAGTAATTTTGAAAAGCTCTCCATTGTAAGTGATAATATGCTTATCTTTTGTGCCGGCTTTTTGATGGAAGCAACGAGAAGATTTCATGTGGTTTTAGCCGGAGGAACACAGATGGCGGCGTGCCTTTTAGTAGCGGACAAACTTAGAGAAGATGTGCTTATGCGCGTAAAACATGAAAATATTACTCTTGCAACAACTTCATGGGTGGCAAATGACAAAAATTCGGATATCGCACACATACTATCACTTTTAAGCTACAAGCCCCACGCGCTCTATACGACCTTTTCATTCAAAGATGCGAGTATCCCCGTACTAAAAAAATATGATGAGGGAGAGGCGAAAGAGGGTGTCGGAGCAGGCGGGGCACTCGGCTATGCCTATGTAAATGAAATAAACAATGCAAAACTTTTGGAAGAAATTGAGCGCATTTTATACTCAATGTAAAATTTGCTAGCTACTCGCAATAACGGTCATTGCGAGCTTCTTTGGAAGCGCAGCAATCTAAAAAACTAAATTATACAGAGAGTTCAATTAAAAAAATATCCGATTGAGAGAGAAAAAGCGTGTTTACTTGCAGAGTCACTGAGTCCATAGTCATAGTATGCACCCATGAACCAGTGCCGATCCATATCTAAAGAGTAGCCGACCCCGAGCGTTTGAATGGCAGCGATATCTCTATAGATACTCTCTTGCGTAGTATATGAGAGCGTATAACTATTGTCAGAACTTGGCTTGTGGGCAATCCCGATATGAAGTGATTGCGTGTTTTGATATGTAATATATCCAAAATCAGAATCATTTACAAAAGTATAGTTATAGCCTCCAAAGAGATAGTTTTTTTCATCTGCGAAATAGCTAAAATCAAATCCTGCCCTGTAGTCAAGCGCCTCATTGCCGTAAGAGCTTTTATATGTCGGGAAAATCAGCGCGGTTAAAAGATTGAGAGAAAAGGTCTCGGTTGTGGGAAGTTTGTAAAAAAGGCTAAGCGTGGCATCATCCCATCCGCTGCCATCTTGGGTGTCAGAGTAATAGCGGGAGATGACGGCTTGCAGCGTTACGTTATCCATGTAAAAATCACTCTGCACGAAAGTTGTTATCGTATCGGCACTCTCTTGTGAGGTATAGTTTGTTTGCGAAAATCCCATGCCAAAAATAATATCAAAATGAAGCTCTTTTGCATCACTGTTGATACTACATCCATCATAATCGACCAAATCGCTAAGCTGTGTTTGCGGACATTTATCATACATATCATCCACACCGTCGATATCGCTATCCATGTATGCCATGCCAAGCGTAAGTGTTGCAAAAAAGAGCAGCAGCGTTTTTTTCACTGCCTGCCGCCTTGATATTTCGGCTGCATCGGCTGTATGCTTCTTTGCTGCAGCTGTCTTGTGCCCATTACTCTGTTTTGGTTAATCTTATTTTCAAGATAATTTTTATTTGTATTTTCTCCTTGAAGCATTTGAAGTGCGCTTGATCTCTCCTCTTCATTCATGGCGGCAATTTGTGCTTTGAGGCGATTCATCATCTCAACCCTCTCTCTTGGCGGCGCCTCTCTCATCGCCTCTATCTGCGCACTGATATCGTCTGCATGACAAAAGGCTCCAAAGAGCAACAAAACCGTCAATATATATTTTTGCCTATTCATTTTATCCCCTTTCTACATTGTTTAAATGAAGCGTAAAAACAGTTCCTTTTGAAATTTCACTCTCAAGTTCAATATCGATTTTTAACGCATCGCAAAACTTTTTTACGATATGCAGACCAATCCCCATACCTCTTTCTTGTTCCTTATAAAATCTCTCAAAAACCATTTTTGGATTCTTCATTCCCTTGCCGCTATCCTCAATCCTAAGCGTTTTTTGCTTTGCATCAATATCTATTTTTACAAAACCGTTTGCTTTGTTGTACTTTGCGGCGTTGCTTAAGATGTTATCGATAATGCGCACTATTGCATCATAATTTGCTTCAAGCAAAAGCGTTGTCCTATTGAGCGAAAAAGTGATGTTCGGGTAGAGTTTTTCAAAAAGCGCAACTCTCTCTTTTAAGAGTTCCAAAAGGTCAATCTCCTCTTTTTGGTAGGCATGCCCCTCAAGATAACTTCGCAAATTATCCCCAAGCGATGCAATAGTGTCGATACTTTGAGAGACTCTTTTGATTTTTTTCTCATCACCGCTCACAACATGCAAAAGACCTACATTAAGGCGCAAAGCCGCAAGCGGTGTGCCGAGGTCATGGAGTATGTCACGGCTAAACTCCTCTGTAAGACGCAGCGCATTTCTTAAGGGTTGGAGCGCATAAAGCGAAAAAAGCAAAGAGAGCGCGGCAATGCCAAAAAGTGCCAAAAGATACTGCTTTAAAACCGCAATTTGCATATCTTGAAGATATTTTTGGTATTTGTCTCTCTCAAGACTCAGTTTGAGTGCATATTTCTCATTTTTTGGAATAGAAAAGTGGGCAAAAAGTTCGCCGTCTTCCTTAATCAAACGGTAGAGTTTTTTATGCTCAAGTTCTACAAAATCAAAGAGATACTCCTCGCATTTGAGCGTATAACTACACAGCTGCATCTCAGTGTATACCTTCTCTTGAAACTCATGTGTTTGTTTTAAATAGTGCAGATAGGCAAGTACTCCACTCAAAAGAGATAAAGAGAGAAAGAAAACCCCAAAACTCTTTAAAAATGACTCTCTCTCAGCTCTTCTCAATGCGGTACCCTATGCCACGAATATTGACAATATCCCACTCGGTAGTGGATTTTAGCTTGTTGATAGCCACACGCAATGCACTCTCACTTGGATGTTCCATCACATCAAAGAGAGACTCTTTGCTTAGCGTCCTACCTATATTTGTTATAAAAAGCCGCAAAAGAGGAAGTTGGACGTCTCCTAAAGAGAGAAGTTTCTCATCTTTTTTTACCTCGTCATTTTGCGGATTGTAGCTGACTTTTCCATAGGAGAGAAGTGTCTGTTTTTTTAAAAATCTAGCTTCAATTCTCAGCAACAACTCTTGTGGATAAAACGGCTTTTTTATATAGTCATCCGCTCCGACGCGAAAGCCTTTTGTCATGGCACCAAGGTCGGTCATGGCACTGATAAAAAGGGCAGGAGTGGTATCATCAGCGTTGCGAAGCTGCTCAAGCAAATCAAAACCGTTTATTTGCGGTACATTTATGTCAAAAATGTAGAGATCATACCTCTTTTGCCACGATGCTTCACAAGCCGCACCACCATCCCTAACCCAATCGACCTCATACCCGCTCTCAAGCAACATCTCATGGATGGTTTCGCCAAGCACGGCATCGTCTTCTAAAAGTAAAATAACCGTTTTCTATCCTTTTTATTTGAAACACTGCAGCGAAATAGGAACTCTTCCAAAAATTAAATACTCTGATTGAACACAGATTGCTTCGTCATTCTTCCTCGCAATGACCGTCATTGCGAGCTTCTTTAAAAGCGCGGCAATCTGAGGGCTTGTTTGTTCACAATATTCAATTATGCAATCGACTCAAATTCCACTAAATGATTTTGTGAAGCATCCAAAAGATGGGAGTAAACCTGTCCTAAAAGCGTTATTTCGCCGCTCTCCAAAGTGCTTTGCAAATCCGCAATATCCGTCTGCTCTATCAAAATCCCAACTTCTACCGCATCTTCAGGTGAGAGCGAACCTTGTTCAAGCAACGTAGTATATAAATCTTGAATTTCACTATTTACATAAACGCCTGCTTCATCGCTAATAGATGTTGTATCCACTCCGGCTTTTGAAGCCACTTCAAGGAGTTTATCGTAATGTTCCTGTTCAGAATTTGAAATAGTATCGAAACTCTCTATGCCAGTTAGTTCATAAAGTGCATCATAAACATCACGAGCCATCTTCTCCTCTTCAATCATGTAAAGAAGGGACTCAACCTCCGTTTCACTAAGAGTAATATCCTGAATCTCTCCGTCTTTAACCATTAAAGCGTTCACGGAACCTTTTTGTATCATCTCCGAACCGTTTCCTGTTTTTTCCATCTGCTTATTTTGTGTTTTTTTCATTTTATTTTCCTTTTCCTTATTTAATACTTAAAGTAATATCTCTGCTGTCTTCTTGAATAAACTCTCAATCATTAGCACTATCTTGCCTCTGCAATATTTGTCGCCGACTCTTCTTGATGCCTGAAGCTAATCAAGATACATGCTACTATAGTCAATTCCAAATATAACAACTACGCCCAAGCTAATTAAAATAACTCTTCTTATCTCTTAGCTCCTCCTTTTTTTGGATAGCGACATTATGAAATTATTGTGTTAGCGAAATGTTAGCGGTAAAGAATTTTTAAAAGAGATAGAGTGTATTTTATACTCAATATAAATCTTATATGCTACAATGTTTTTAAAAATGCTTGCGTAAGTCCTTAAAAGAAGGTTTTTAATTATGAAATTAGATTTAAAATCAAAATTGCTAATCTTGTTAGTGATTCCTTTGGTTTTCATAATTGCCTTATCGTTAACAATTCTCTCCAATGTATATAATGAAAAAAAAGATCTAGAACTTACAAAGCATCATATCCTTGAAGCAGAGACGATGTCTAGAGTTGCCCACTATTTGCAAATAGAGAGAGGCGTAACCGTAGGATTGATTTCAAGCGCAAATATTGATGAAAACAGTGAACTGCTCTTAGATGCAAAGAAAAATGTCGATAGAGCAATTGATGATGCGGCAACAAGGGTATCACTATGTCAAATATGCGCGAATAACGTCGACACTCTAGCTCTTTTAGAGAAGATAAAATCAAGAAGAAGTGCTGATTTGTTAAGAAGTTCAGCTGTTGATACAATAGCTTACTACACAAAAAAAATAGCCTCTTTACATAATCTCATAAAAGTAATCCCTACACTCATTGAGGACAGAGAAAACAGAAACTATATCCAATCTTACAGCTATCTCTCTTCGACAAAAGAGGCTTTAGCTCAAAATAGAGCGATTTTAACGGAAGTTTTTACAAACAAAGAGTTTTTAAACGGCATTTTCACATCTTTTAAACAAAACCTGAAGATATACAATCTTGATACTCAAAGCTTTATTACCGTTGCGCCAAAAAAAGTTTTACATTTTTATAATGAAATATTTAAAGGCAAAGCAGTCGAAGAGACCTTTAAAATAATGGATGCTGTTCTAAATAACGGCGATGCTCATTTAGTTGAGTCCTCCTACTGGTTTGAGAAATCGACACAGAGCATAAATCTGCTCAAGAAGACAGAAGAGAGGCTTTTTAGTGAAGTAAATCATCTTATAAACGAAAAGCTAGACGCGGCTTCCTATAAATTAACTGCATTGCTTCTGTTTTTGGTTATCTCCGTGGTCATTATTACCTTTTTAATAACCCTTATTGCTAAAAAGATTTTATTCTCCGCTAATGCCCTAGAGAGCCAATACGACAATTCGCTCGTTCTTTTAGAGCAATACAAATCAACGGTCGATGGAAGTTTTATAGTCTCAAAAACAGACCCAAACGGAATAATCACCTATGTAAATGACGAGTTCTGCAGGGTAAGCGGCTACTCAAGAGAAGAGCTCATAGGCAAAAATCACAATATCATAAGACATCCTGACATGCAAAAAGAGTTTTTTGAGGATATATGGCACACCATAAAGGCTTTAAAAAAACCATGGAGAGGCGAAGTAAAAAATTTAAACAAAAATGGTCTAGCTTATTGGTTAAAAGCGATTATAAATCCTATTTTGGACAAAGATGGCAATGTTGTAGAATATATCGGAATGAGAACGGATATCACGCAACAAAAAGAGATAACAGACTATTTTGAAAATCAGCTAAAAATTTCTACCAAAAACTTTGATTGGTACATCCACTTATCAAAAGAGTATGAAAAAGCCATTGATTCAAGCACTATTCTCTCAAGAACAGACAAAGATGGAAATATCACGTACGCAAATGATAAATTTTTAGAGATAACAGGATATTCCCTAAAGGAAATTGTAGGCAAAAATTTTAAAATCTTAAACCACCAAGATACGCGAGAAGAGTTCTACACTGAGCTTTGGAGCACCATTTCAAACGGTAATATCTGGCATGGAGTTATTAAAAACATAACAAAAGCAGGAAAAGATTTTTGGGCAAAAACCACAATTGTTCCCATCAAAGATTTAAACAATGAAATCACGCAATACTTGGCAATAAAATTTGATATAACCGAGATAGTAGAGCAAAGAAGAGAGTTTGAAAGAGTTGCAAAAACGGATCCGTTGACGGGATGCGGCAATAGATTTAGACTAAACAGCGACATGCGAGAGCTCGAAAATTTATCGGCGGCAGTATTTAATATTGACAATTTTAGACAAATAAACGATTTTTACGGACATCAGTTTGGAGATTTAATCATCAAATCAACAGCAAATAAAATCTATGGACTTTTTTTACAGGATGACTATTTTAGATTTTACAGGCTGCAGGGAGATGAGTTTATTGCCATAGCCATTAATTACTCAAGAGAGCTCTTTATTGAAAAGGTAAAAAATATACTCGATGTTATTAAAGAGAAATTTATGATAAAAGATGAAGAGATGTTGATATCTTGCAGTTGCGGTGTCTCTTTTGAAGATAAAGAACACCTCCTATCAACCGCAAATATGGCACTAAATGTAGCAAAAAAAACTAACGTCGATTTTCTCATTTACAGCGAAGATATCTCTCTTAATCGCCAATATGAAAGCAATATAAACTGGACAAGGAAGTTGTCTCATGCTCTAAAAGAAAACAACTTAAGAACCTACTATCAGCCGATTGTGAACAACACAACTCTCTCTTACGAGAAGTATGAGTGTCTTGTTAGAATGATAGATGATGGCAAGGTTGTCTCTCCGTTTTTCTTTTTAGAGGTCGCAAAACGTACGAGACAATATTTTGACATTACAAAAACCGTGATTTATCAAGCGTTTGAGATGTTCAAAAACAGCGATGCAGAGTTTTCTATAAATATTTCTATACTCGACATGTTGGAGCCTAAAGTCTCGGACTACATACTAAAGATGCTACAGGAGTACGGTATCGGCTCAAGAGTGGTTTTTGAGATAGTTGAGTCCGAATATATAGAGAACTTTGAGGGCGTTATAAATTTCATAACGGCGGTAAAAAAATATAACTGCAAAATAGCGATTGATGACTTTGGAACAGGTTATAGCAACTTTGCGTATCTCATAAAACTCAAGGCCGATTACCTCAAAATAGACGGTTCGCTTATTAGAAATATAGATAAAGACACAAGTGCTTTATTGGTGGTCTCGGCAATAGTGGAGTTCTCAAAGAAGCTTGAAATGAAGACTATCGCGGAATTTGTGGAGAGCGAAGAGATATTTAAAAGAGTAAAAGATTTAGGAATAGAGTACTCTCAAGGATATTACTTTTCCGTTCCAAGAAGCATTTTATAGAGTCTCCTAAACTCTCTCAAGCAGTTTCTTTAGGATATAGAGCTTGGCTTTTAAATCTTGAGCTTCCTCGTCATTGCCGGCATTTTTTATCTCTTCCTTTGTTTGCTCTATTTTTTCAAGAAGCTTCTCTCTCAGCTTTTCCTGTTTTTTTTCATCGGTAGCTTCGCTAAAAAATAGTTTTTCAATACCTTTAAAAACTTTGCTTATTTTCATGTTTGGACTCCTAAAGTTCTGATGTTTATATCTTTTATCCACAATATTGTAGCAACTTGCAATAACTTTTGGGTTACGTCGTATGCAAATGCACTGTCATTGATAAGCGATGTCGCCATTTTAGAATCAATCTTGTTCTCCCTTATAAGCGTATCAATCCTGCTATTTTTTATATTATCTAGTGCTTTTGTACTCTCTTTTAGAAGCTCAATGGTAGAGATTACGTCAAAATCATCATCATGCTCTTTTATCTTCTCTATTGTATCTATTGTTTTTGCGATATAAACTCTTAGGTTGTTATACTCTTCTTGGATATATGAATTTTTTGATTTTAGATAATAAAAAATATTTTTTTGCAAATCTCTCATATTTTTCAAGGCCTCTACTATCTCGCGCGAAGCAAGTTTTAAGTCATAAACTCTATTTTGGTCATTTTCGCTCATATGCTCCTGTGAAAGAGTGGCATAGTGGATAATATCCCCATAGAGCGACTTAATCTTGTTTGTATAAAACTCATTTATATCTGTGTTTAGAGTTGTGTCGGTATCTTTTACCGCACTCTGTAAATCAGCACTCTTTATAAACTTGTGTCTATGCAAAAACATAGAGTGTGCTATAACTTCTATAGCATTATCATATAGATGCGCCACCTCTTTTCTTATAGCTTCTATCGCGGCGTTTGGTATATTTATAACTATGTTATCTAGATATAGCGGTTTCTCAATCTCATCTTTTTCATCTACGAAAAGCGTTTGCAGATACTTGACAAAAAGATTTGTAAACGGATACACAAATATTACTGCCACTATATTTAGAGTTGTGTCGAAGAGTGCTAATTTCATAGCATAGTTACTTTCGTCAATCCCTATTTTTGATGCCAAAAAGTTTACAAAATCACTAAATGGATATATAAATATAATAGCTATTATTGCATAAAGCATATTAAATGAGAAGTGGGCAAGTGCGACTCTTTTACCGTTTGCATTAGCTCCCAGCGAAGCAATTATAGCAGTTGTAGTCGTGCCGATGTTTGCACCTATTGCAAGCTCTATACCGTTTAGAAACGATATCTGATTTGCAGCTACGGCAGTTATGAAAAGTGCCATTGCGGCACCGCTTGAACGCATTATCACTGTTACTATCATACCAATCATTACATAAACAAATATCCCTGCCAAACCGTCCATTTTAAATTTTGTCAAATCAAAAGAGTTTTGCATCGACTCAAAACCGTCTTTCATATAGTCGATACCTAGAAATATAAGTCCAAATCCAAGAATTGTTTTGCCGATGGCTTGAATATTTTTGTTTTCGCTAAATCCAAAAACTACACCAAAGATTATCATAGGCATAGCATATGGCGCTATATCTATCTCTAGACCTATTGTAGAAACTATCCAAGCCGTAGTAGTACTGCCTATGTTTGAGCCAAATATCACGCCTACCGCACTAAGAAGTGTTATAAGTTTGGCATTTAAAAATGAGATGACTATGATTGAAATCAGGGTAGAGCCTTGAACGGCAGTTGTTGCCAAAAAACCGCTTAAAATTGCTTTTGGAAGCGTGTCGGTGCTTTTTTGCAAATATGCTTCCAAAACAGTACCGCTTAAATGTTTAAAGCCCTCTTTCATAGAAAGCATACCAATTAAAAAAATTGCAACACCTGCAATAATAATTTTAAAGTTGTGGCTATAAAAGAGTATAAGGGCAAGCAAAAGAAGAAAAAAATGAAAATAATATTTTTTGAGCATCAACAACCTTCTATAAAATAACTATAATTCAGCATACTACTATTTTTTGTTTTAAATTTGCTTTTTTATATTTTTGTTTCTTTAGTCGTGGATTGTTTGGCAACAAGCCGATTTGGTATAATGTCTCTAATTAAAGGGGTTTTGGCAGTGAGTAAAATTTTCTTTTTTCTTTTTCTTCTTTTTAGCAGCATTTATGCCCAAAATTATCCGATTATTTATGAGCGTTTGGCAACACCGCTTTACAACTCTATGAGCTCTTTAAAAAAAATTTCGGATATAGAAGATCTAAACAAAAGCTGCACTTCATTTATTGCAAACGCAGAGCAAACACTACAATTTGCCAAAAAGATAGACACAAATGATACATCTTTAGCAAAAGAGTATCTGCTCAAGCTCAGAAAGCTTCAAACCGAGTATAACCATACTCTGCATCTTGTTCATAAGCAAATCAGGAAGTCTATACATGAGGATGATTATGAAAAATTTTTGCAACTGACGAACTGTAATTTGGATGGTTTGCTTCAAAGCAGAGCCTTGCTTGATGCCTCTTTGGAGTTTTATGAAAAGAAGAAAAAGAAGAAAAAGAGCACGTTTTTAGAGAAACAGGCTCAAAAGATTAAGCTTATTGAAGAGTATCAGAATGAGTTTGTAAATGCGAGTGTTACAGACACTATCGACTCTTCTAAAAAAGCTAAAAAACAAGAAATAGTCTATCTTGGGGCAAAAACAGTTGACAAGGAGATAGTAATATATGCCTATAACAACAATCCTTACACTGTGACAATAAGTATAAAAGCAGACTTTAGCAATTTAAAGTCAGATAAAGCAAAATATTCATCCCTTACTCTTGGAGCGCACACAAACGCAGAATGCACCCGTTTTACCCCAATAAACGGGAATGCCTACTCTTACACTTTAGAATATACTTGGATTTTGGGTTCGCAAAATGCCGTGCATGATGAGAGCTATGTCTACAGGCTCCCTTTTCCTCTTGGGAATTCATACATAGTTTCGCAAGGTTATAACGGGAAAAAAACACACTTTGGAAGCAGCCGATATGCCATAGATTTTGCCATGGACGTGGGAACAAAAATCTACGCCGCAAGAGATGGAAAAGTGGCAAAAACAAAGTCGGACTCCAACATTCGCGGAATAGGCAAAGAGTACTCAAAACATGGCAATTTTGTAACCATAGAACATAGTGACGGGACGTTTGCGACCTATTACCATCTCAAGCAAAACGGTGTGGCGGTGAGTGTCGGCAACACAGTCAAAAGAGGCGATCTTTTGGGCTACTCGGGCAATACAGGTTATTCAAGCGGTCCGCATTTACACTTTGCAGTGTTTACGCTCGATAGCAAATTAAAAACGCAGACACTTCCCATAAAGTTTCAAAGCGCCGACGTGATAGTCGATAACCCACAAAAAGGAAACTCTTATAAGGCTATGTAGCGGTCAGCTTTGATTAAATTTTTTTGCTCTTTCCTTATTTCAAACTATCTTTACTATCCAAAGTTTTTTTCTTCTCGCTGGCAAGCTTTCTTTCCACTTTTTTTATGTCCTCTTCTGGCTTTACATTTTCAGGAGTGATACCACGGGAGATAAGCGTATCTCTTACTGCTTTGTTATTTGTTACATGTTCGTTTGAAATCTGATTTTCACTTCTCATGCCTTTTTCTTTTGCATTGTAGATGGTAATTTCCGTTGCAAAATCTTTTGCTTTAAGTAAAATTGTCGGCATAAAATCGGCTAATGGTTTATTTTTAATATTCCATCTCTCTTTCATCTGTGCCGTTGTACGATTAAAAAGTGCTTGGTCGCCTTTGCTTCTGATGAGTGCAAAATTGTCATTGCCTCCCGTTTGTTCATAAATCACTTTTGAGAGTTCTTTTTCCGTTTGAGCCAATTTAACTCTAGCCTCTACTCTCTCGTTTTCCAGTAATCTCTGTTCAATGAGTTCGGCTTTTCGTGTTTGAAGAGCGAAGTAAGTTTGTGCAAAGGCAATTTGCTCTTTTTTACTGTCTCCATTTTGAGCGATGAGATAACATGCATAGCGTGTAAGCATGATGTCATCAACTTCTTTTGTCGCACCAGAGCCTATTTCAACCATTTTGTTGACATCAACAAAATGGTCTGATATATCTTGCCCCGACACTTCACAAGCAGTTTTTGCTTTTGAGATTACATTTTGAAAATTACGCCATTCTGTATAACCGAGCAAGTGTTGCAAATCTCTTGCCAACCAAAATTCAACTTTGTCATCTGTTTGATTTGCAAAATCTTCAAAATTTTTAGTCAGACTATGGATAACTTCTTTTTCTATCATCGATGCACTCCAAAAATCAAATAATTACAAACATATTAACAAGAAAGATAAAGAGCAAGAAAAAGTATTGCGATTTGTCATAAATTTTTTTTCATTTCTATATGCCAAGCATTATCTTAGTTCTTAAAGTTATTTTTATGTGTAACTGCGTATTTCTGCATCAAAATTTGGAAATGTATATATCCCATTTATTTGAAGCCAATAACCATCTCTACCATTATTATGAGCATATCTTCCGCTTAAACCCACTCTTAAATATAGCTCTTCCTGTTCATCAATAAAAGCATTGATTTTTTCTGGAAAATCTATATCATCAAAATGTTTCATCGCATAATTATAAAAACCCAAATCAGTTATTGGTAAATATGTATATTTTTTATTATCATTATCTTTCAAATTTAATTTAATTTTTCCGTGACTAAAACTATCTTTCACTATTCTAATTTGAGAAGATTTAACTTTTACTGTTACAATTGATTGATGTGGTATGTTTGTGTAAGGAATCACTTTCCCACCTTCAGGAAATAAATAACCAAATCCATCTGAAACAGAGGCAGCAATTGTATTATTTAATACTTCATGAAATTCATCAGCTGTACATGCACCATTATGTGTGAGATTATTGTAATAATTATCTTCACTATGAGGGAACCCTCTACTTGTATTTTGCTGAAAGTCTCCATTAAGTTTTGAACCTGGCAAAATATTCAATTCCTCACACTTAGTGGCAGTAAGATAAGGCATTGGTCTAATGCATTTATTTGTATTAATATTAATTCCTGCAATACATACTTTATCTGATGTATTAAATCTAGTTAAATCCGTAATAATAATTTCCATGTTTCATCCTTTACAAGTGCTTGATATTAACATTCTCAAAATGTTTTGCTATATACTCAGCTGCCAATCGTCTATGACATTGCTCTGCTGTCGGTTCACTGCACAGCAAAACTGCATCTTTAAATTCATATAGAAATATATTATTTAATACATCTCTATCTATTAAAATTTGGTTGTATTGCTTTTCATACTTTTCCCAATCTATATTTTCGTCCTGATAACCTTTTAAGAGTTCTTTTGTTGGCGCAAATTCTGTTTTGTATTCATATTCGATATTGTGAAGTTTTAATAAATAAGGTAGATGCTTCGCATTTGCAAAACCTGCTAATTGAGATGTGTTATTTAGCCTTATATCAATGAGTTTTTTGACACCATTCTTAGTCAATAAAGTAAAAAAATCTTCTGCACTTTTTTGAGTATATCCAATTGTAAACAAGTTCATTCGTCATCTCCTTCTTGTGTGAGTGCATTGTAAGCTATGTCTTTATTTCTTAATTTATATGCCTCTTTTAATTGCTCTTGAAAGTCAATATTTTGATTAAATAAATCTATTTTAGGAATCTGTTTTTCATATTTCTTTAATAATTTCTGCTCAAGTTCTTGTTGTAACACAACTTTATCAGGATAAATATGATTTATTTCTATTGATTTTTTTGACAGAAACTCTGAAATCAATCCAAATCTATGGCAGTCAAATGCCTCTTTCTCAGAGCACATCAATGAAATACTATAGCCCTTTTCAATACCCTTTTGCAATCTCATTACACCATCTTGAAAATTTTTAGTTTCTTGAACTTTTTTAAAATCAACTTTGCCATCATCAAAAAGAAGAGTTTTATCTTCATATCTTGCGCCAAGAAGATCACCCATAAAAATATAACAGATGCTATTTTGTTTTAGATATTTTTTTAGTGTTTCTCGATTATATTGCGGGGCAAATTTACTATATGGTGTACTTCGTACATCTACGATGGTATTAATCTGATTTTGTTTTAACAATTTGACAAAGTCTTCAATTTCATATATTGAATGACCTATCGTATAAATCGTATTCACACTCTTTCCTTTTTCAATAACTCTTTTTGTTTTTTGGTAAGTTTACCACAAACAAGCTCATAGAAGTAATCTATGAGTTCGAGAAAAACCAACCCTCAATGCCGATGCTCCTCCGCCTCAAGCAACTCTTCCGCCGCCTCATCCGAGAGCTGTTCTATCTCCAAAATCTTGCCACTTGCTACGAGCGAGATTCCTGCTAGTTCATGGTTTGCGTTGAGAGTTGCATACTCTTCATCTATGCTCTCAACCACATAAATGACACCTTCCTCTTCGCCGTCAAGCTCCGTACCTACAGCGATATCCTCGGGCAAATCTTTGAGCACTTCTTTTAAAACCAAAGACTCATCGTACTCTCCATACGCTGCTGCGGGAGTGAGCGTAACATGAAAAGCATAGCCTGCCGTTTTTCCCTCAAACTCCTCTTCTAGCTTTTGAAAGATTTGATTATAACCGCCGTGAAGATACATAAATTCCTCACTCTCATCGATGATATTGCCCTCTTCATCTTCTAGCTTTATAAGCATTGACACAAGTGTGTTTTTTTTGATTTTATCCATAGAAAATCCTTTATTTTTATTTATCCGAGTAACTCTTTTTGTTTTTTGGTAAGTTTATCGTAAACAAGCTCATAAGAGTGGTCTATAAGTTCCCTTAAAAGCGCATCGTCAACATCACCGCCGAGGGTTACGGTGTTCCAGTGTTTTTTGTTCATGTGGTAGCCAGCTTTTAGAGACTCATACAAAGAGCGGAGTTCTAGGGCGTAGATGGGGTCGCATTTGAGGTTTATGGATAGCGGTTCTTCATCCGCCGTAAGTGCAAACATTTTGTCGGCAACACGATAGACTCGCACCGTTTTATCAAAAGGGTGATTAAATGTAGCTCCCTTTTTAGAGAGCAGGTAGGCATTTAGTTCTGTAAAGTTCATTTCATAAGCTCCTTAAGCATCTGTGCGGCATCAAGGTCTACCCTCAAAATACGAGATTTTTGAAAAAAGCGATAATAGAGCAGATAAATAAAAAGTCCGAAATAGGTCAAAAGCCCCAGCCAAATAAAGAGCACCCCGATATTAAAATGCTTTTTAGCTACCACCAAATAGGCTTCAGAGCGCTCAACAATTCTATATCCGTTGTGGTAGAACATCTCATCAATCTTATCCAATTTTTGGGCATTTGAGAGTTCAGAGCGGCTAATCGTATCTATATACTTCCTAA
Source organism: Sulfurimonas sp. (assembly GCA_041652055.1). Lineage (GTDB taxonomy): Bacteria > Campylobacterota > Campylobacteria > Campylobacterales > Sulfurimonadaceae > Sulfurimonas. The sequence continues at coordinate 40,968 of JBAZIE010000005.1, forward strand.
AAAGTTGGAGGTTTTGCGTGTAGTTTCGTCTGTCCCAAAAATATACCACTATTCCAAGAGGCAATATAAACATCATTATAATCGTACTCATTTTATACACCTCTAACTTGTTTGTATGTGCACTGGTTTCTGCCGCTAAAGAGTTTTTACACCTCTGTTTTTTGCTCTTTTCATATTGAACAAAACAACCGCCGTAAATGCCAATAAACACCCGATAATTGTCGAGAGGGCAACAACCTCATCGTAGACAAACCAGCTTGAGACTATTGCGCCGATGGGGACTATAAACATAAAAACTGCCGTTCTATGCGCTCCGATTTTACTTGCCGATATAAAATAGATAGCCATGCCGAATGTTCCCGGAATCACTCCGATAAAAATGATAGTCATCCAAAAAACAGCATCATACGCTTTAAAATCAAACGGCGCGTACGGCAGCGCAAATAACATATTTATAAAAGCCGTAATGCCAAAAACTACCAACGTGTAAAACATCGGGTCGGCTCTGCGCATCCCTTTTTGAGCTATGATAGTCACAATCGACCACACCACTGCACACCCTAGGAAATAAGAACTCTCCACATTCAAAAATCCAAATCCATCATACGGAACACGCAAGAGTATAAGCGCTCCCATAACTCCAACCGAGAGTGCTATTACTTGTCTACTCGAAATCTTTGTGCCAAAAATAGCTATCGACATCGCATATGTAAAAAGCGGCGAAAGTGCCGTAACCATCGTACCGCCGTATCCAGCTTCTCCATGGCTAAGACCTGCAAAAAAGAGGTAGTTAAAGAGCGAGGTAAGCGCTCCGGCAAGTAACATGTACAAAATTCCAACTCTGTCTGTTTTAAACGGAGTCTTCAATAACCAAACGACTGGGATTATGCTTGCAAATGAGACGGCATATCGCCAAAAAGCCGCTACCTGAGCGTTGGAGTGTTCAGCCGCAACCTTTCCCGCCGTCCACGCAACTCCCCAAAAAAGCATAGCTATAATCATCAGAATAAAATATTTAGTAGTGCTTTTTGTATCTTCCATAATTTATCCCAATTTATATTTAGTTAACCGTTTGATTAAAACACTCTCGCCACTCTTGACGCTTTTTTTCATTCGCAGCAAAGCGCGCGGGCGTAGGTAGAAATCTAAATTTTATGCTGTTTTTCTCACAAAAATCTTTTGCTCTGCCGTAGAAAAACTCTGCTTTGTTGCAAGGAACATCGGGATTGAATGTTCTGATGATGAGTGTCTTTTTGCCGACAAGCGGATAAAGGTCTAAAAATTTGTGTTTTACTATCATCTATCTATAACTTTTCTAAAAGGTATCATAGCGGATTTTACAAAACCCTGTTTTTCATAAAACTTATGGGCTTTGAAGTTATCGCTATCGCTAAGAAGCGTAACGCGTTTACACCCTTTTGCTGTTATGCACTTCAATGCAAACTCCATCAAAGACGAGCCTATATCTTGCCCACGATATCGTTTATCCACAATCATATCTTCCAAAATAGCTACTTTTGCTCCTAAAGCTGTTGAGAAGGTATATAAGATATTTACCATTGCAACTATTTCACCATCATGTGAAGCAACAAAAATCTCTCCTATACTCTCATCCGAGATGATTTCTCTCAAAGCTCTCTCTTGTACTTCCTCATCGGGCGTAAATTCCACCTCTTGCGTAAAGAGTTCATTTAAAAGTCTGCCCAACTCTTTTATATCTTGGGCACAAGCTACTCTGTAAGTTGTCATAAAATCATCTTATTCTGGAAATTTATATATTTTTGTGTTTAAAATTTCTGTAATCTCTATCGTATAAGATTCATACCATTTTGTTTTACCTAGCTCTTGCGCTTTTAGGTGTTCTTTGTCCTCTTTCCATATTTTTATACTTTCTAAATCTTTCCAGTAAGATATAGAAATTTCTGTGTTTTCTTCACAAACACTTATAAAATCAATACATCCATAATCTTCAAAAGCCATTTTTCTCATCTTCTTTGCCATAGAAAAATACTCTTCGTCAACATCTTTGACTTTCGCTTTAAATATAACAGCGTACATAATTTATCTCCATATTTTTAAATAATAATTTGCCCTTGGTTGGAACTCAAAAGTAGTTTTTATAAGTTCAGAGTTATAGTTCAATTCTTCTAAAATTTGATACACAAAAGGTGAAAAATTTTTCTCTTTGGTTACTCTGCTATTTTTATAATCTACAAGCGGAAATATTCTTACCTCCTTTGCAACCCTTAACATCTCTAAAATAGAATCTTTATGAAATTTATAATCAAATCTATCATCATAGGTAAAAAGCAAATGTGATGATACAATCAAATCAAAACTATCATTTTCAAACGGTAATTTTGGAAGTTCGGCAAAAATATAACTCTCTTTGTCATAATCGCTTATAAAAGTTTTTAAAGCATTTTCTCTATGTGTTCTATGATTTAATTTTGACTTGTAAAAATCCATTTTATAAACATCCATCCATGATGTGTCTTCATAGATTTTTTCTATACTTTTAAGCCCTTGTATTTCAATATCTTTTTTATCAAATTCATAGATAATATCTACACCTTTAGCATCAATACCGTTGCGCTTAAGAGTTGCTATGAATGAACTGGCTCCGCTTGGGCAGTCTAAAACTTTTTTATCTTTTACATCTTCAAGAGTTAAGCCAAAAAAGGCACTGTATTCGTCAAATGTTCTGCCTGTGATGGCTATGTTTTCAAGTTGTAGGGTCATTAAACTTTCCATTTTAATATAGCAGCATCAATTTTATGCTCTTCAGGAATAATAGGATTATCATCTTTTTGAATAACAACTTTTTCTAAATTTTCTATCTTTACGACTCTGTAAGTTATCATGAAAACAAGGACTTATTCTATTTTGTATCAATTTAACAATTTATAGTTTGTCGTTTAATAATATTATATACAGAGGCATTAATATGTGTTAAATTTATCATCATTGCAGTTGGATTATCATCATTAAATTTATAATCTGCCCATATTCTTAAATCACGCAGCTTGCTAAATGTTTGATATAAAGCATCATCATTACAAGCTTTTATTTTTGTTAAAATTGTTTCGTGCATATTAGTGCCAGATTTGGTATTTAAACTACTCTCATGTGCTAAATATTTATGATATAAAGCATAATAATACTTTTGAAATATCACTCTTCGATAAAGAGTATCATTAGATAATGATTCAATACATTTCTTAACATTAATTTCATTATTTACCAATTCAAATGCAAACGAATTAAACTCTTTAGCCAATTCTAAATGTTTATCTTTACGCATTTAATATACTTAAACTAAAGCTACCATATTAAAAAATTGACTTTTTTCAATATCCAATTTTAATGTCTGATATATATCTAGCTCTAAATTTTTATATTGAGCATTCAAATTCTCTTGATTCTCAAGTGATATAAATAAGCAAACTTTATCAAAATATCCATCCGCTGGAATCCATGTACTTAAAACTTTAGTATTATATTTTTCAGAAATAATTTTTTTAATATTTTCAATCTCTAAACTTTTTGAAATTTCTAATGTATTTTTTAAAAAACTTCTGCTTGTCGATTGACTAGAAAAATCTTGTGTAAAAATATGAGAAGATACAGGTTGAATTAAATTTAATTCAACATCATCAGAGTTGGCATCTGAAATTACAATTCCAGCAAATAAAACAGCAGCACCCGTAAATAACTTACTATAATTATAAACTGTATTTGATACTGTACTCATCACTTACCACCTCTTTTAGCTTCTCTCTATGTATTTTATGCAATTTATCAATTAGAGTAAATATGTTACTCATATCACTTAAATTAAATTCTTGGTTTTCTAAAGATGTTACTATATCAACTATAGAGCCTTTGTTTTCAGATAATTTTCCATCTTTATATTGATACTGCTTTTTATTGGTAATAACTTTAATATAAGATATATTTTCAATTTTATCTTCAATACTTACAAACATTGTTTTATCAGCTACTACATTATTATCAATATTTATTTTTACCTTACCACTATCAAAGATATTTTCATTTTCTAAAAAATCTGTATATCTCAACCCCATACGATTAATCTTGTCTATTTTTCCACTAGTTAATATTTTTCCAAATAATTTTTCAATTTCAGGGTACATTGAACTAGTCCAGCTGCTATATTCATTAACTATTGCTAATCCAATAGTATTATCTCCCAGCATTACTTTGTACTCTTTATTTTCAGATGATGTAATTTCATAAATTGGCTGATTTCTTAAATTAGGATCACTTTTTCTAATGGTTTCTGGAATTTGAGATAATGGTAGTTTTTTAAGGTTATCAAAGCTGTCTACTGATGCAATCAAAGATAGAAAACCCTCTGGTGCATTTGTAGATTCATAAGTTATATCAAATACACATTCAACAATTGTATTTTTCACTGTTACGCTGCCTTGCTTAATTTATGAGATGATTATATTATAAGCATAATTAAGTACTTATTAATATAGTAAATATTCTTACTAAAAAACTGCTTAATTTAACTTCATTCAAGATAAAAACGGAACTACATTTGAAATAAATCCGTTTTTATTTTATAGATTTAAGTTCTAACCCCATAAAAACAAGCTCTTGTTGTTCTCCTCTAAAATCCTCTCTTGATTCTGTGTCGAACTCTTCAAAGCCCAACGATTTATACATACCATAAACATTTGTGTTAGACTTAAACACGGCTATTTTGATAGAATCGGTTTTAAATTTTTCTTTTGCTTTTTGAATCATAGTTTGTACTATTTCTTTTCCGAAGCCTCTGCCTCTATATTTTTGGGATAAAATTACATTGCCGATATAAGGCTCTTTTTCATCTTTATAGAGATATAAATTAGCATAACCGATAATCTTTTTATCCAATATAAACACTGTAGATTCAAATCTATTTTTTATAACCTTTTCTAATTGTTCTTTACTTAAAGGGTATGTGGCTCTTGGAAACATATAAAAAAGTGCCATCTCATTTTCAGGCAGTTTGGCGATAGCTTTTAAATCATCCGTATTTGATATTCTACTTGTCAAATTCAATGTTTATTCCTTTAATTTTCTCTCACGCAGCTTATTTAAAACCCCAACCAACAAATGCACCGTAGTTGATGGATTGCCACTTTCAGGGTTATGTTCAGCTCCATATGATGTTAAAAGTCTTTTAACATTTTTTATCGCCGTTTCTTGCAACTCTAAAAGTTCGGCAAATATAAGCTTTGTAAAATTTTCTTGTTTGATATTGTCTTTATTTAGCTTGGTAAATTTATGCGGATCTTTGTTTTTTAAATGATGGATAACTTCTTTTACAATATCATCTCTCAAAATAGCTGTACTTCTATATGCAAAATGCGCAAAATACCACAACTCAAAAGAATCGTTGCTGTATGCAACTTCTACTTTTAATTTTTTTGCACTTTGTAAAGCTTTGTTAAAATCCTCTCTGCAATGCCCTCCACCGTTGACTCTTGCAGCGTCTCTATCTATCACTATCCATTTATGCTCAAAATCTTTATATGTTTTTCCATTATCGCATGTATGTTTTTTCAAATCTTCCAAAACGCCACCAGGGTTGCTATGGTTATGATTTGCTATAATGAAAGAGTCTTGAGTTATAAGCCTTTGTTTTATGAGCTTCTCAACGATTAATCCAAAGTAGGTAGGCGACGACACTCCGTCTTCGCAAGCGATAATAATATCGGGAATTTTTGACTTATCGGCTTTTTTCCTTTTAAAGTCTTTATCTATAGGCTCTTTTGTTCGTTGAAAAATTTTATCTGATGAATCTTGACCCCGTCTTGCCATGACTAAAACTCAAACTTCCCAAGATACGGGATAGCTCCGTATTTGCCTTGAATATACTGGCTCTCAAAATCCTCCGTTTTTCTCACATTTTTTATCTCGGAGAGTGCATAAACATCTGTGGAACCGTATTTGTTTTTTTGGGTAAACCAGATTTGGTCTCGTCTGAAAAGCTGCGGTTTTAAGATATTTGTATCATGTGTAGCGAAAATAAGCTGTGCATTTTTCGTATTGATGCTTTTATCGTGAAACAGTTTGATAAGATGTTTTGTGAGCATCGGGTGCAAACTGGCGTCAAGCTCGTCTATCATCAGTATTTTGCCCTCTTGCAATGTATTTAAGATAGGTGCTGACATTTTAAAAAACTTTTGCGTTCCTAAAGATTCTTCACTGTCTAGTTCAAAAATCTCTTTACCAACTTCATCATTATTTTCATCAAATATTGTATGATAAGTATTGATTTTTACCGATTTTAAGCCGCCTTCTTTTAGTATTTCTTGCTTTAGTTCATCAGGCAAAGGTAACTTCTCAAATACCTCATCTGGTATTTTGTCTTCTTGGATTTTGATATCGTCTATCCCGATATCGGCAGTTTGAACCAATGAAACAATTTTGTTTTTAAACTCTGCATCTTCTGTTTTTTTCATAGTATAGCTGATGTAGCCATCATGACTAAGCCCGTCAATGAGATTAAAACGGCTAAACCAGTTTAAAATACTTTTGGATATTTCTCCGTCGTTTTGATCGCATTTCCAGATAAAAAGCTGGTTTTTTGAGATTTTGATTTTTGATAATGAAGTGTCAAAAAATGCAAATCCTTCTTTAAACTTTTGCGGATTTACATAATGGGCTTCTTCATCGTCTCTATAAAAAAGCTTCGCCTCTTTCCCTTTTTCATCCGCAAACAACCATTCGCTATAAACAGTGGTGCTATCAAGTTCAAAACCGTATCTGTATTTGGTCTCATCGATAAAAAAAACTATCTCAAAGCTGCTTGAAGCCTCTTTTGTCGAAGTGTTAAGTTTAAACGGGTCATGAGGCAGTTTATCTACCGACTGAATAACTTTTGTTTTATTTAAAACTATTTTGCCCATAAAAGCCATAGCTCGTAAAAGATTACTTTTCCCGCTTGCGTTTGCTCCGTAAACCACTGCACTGTTGAGCAATTTATATTTTCTGATATTAAAGAAATTTTTATCTTCTTGCAAAGCTGTAGCCATACTAAATGTAACTGTATCTTTGATGGAACGATAATTATTTACGCTGAATTGCAATAACACTACAATTTCCTTATTTATTTTTTATTATATTAGCATAATATTTTATATATTTGCACTTTTTATACAAATAATATTTATAAAATATATAAAATTAATATCGGAACTGTTTTTGCTTGTTGTTTATCATTTAAACTGTAAAGGAGTGGTTATGGAGACTTCTACTGCTTATCAAAGCTACTTAAATGTAATGCAAAATTACCAAACAACGCAAGGACGCAAAGATTATCAGGCTCCTTTTGCCGAGAGTTTTGAGCTTATTTACTCAAAAGCGCAGGAAGAGGATGTCAAACTCTCAAATGCCAAAAACTTTTTGGAGTCACTTTCTCAAAGTGAACTGAGAACTCTTCAAAAATACTCTGGTCTTGCAGATTCTATCAATGTAAACTCACTCTCTGCCGAGGGTGCGTACAATCTGCTGATGCACGACAATGAACAGTATGATTTTGACGGCAACGGAACTGCGGAAGTGGGAATAGGCAAACATATATTGCCTGTACCTAAAAATATGCCAGCAGACGTTCAAGAAACGTATATTTCGGCTATGAACTCTCTTGAGGGCAAAGACAAACTTATGGCGATGACGCTGACATTTGACCCTGCACACTTGGATTCGGTTATAAACAACAAGGCTTATACTCCGACAAATATGGACTACAACTACCTCAAAAGCAGAGTCGAAAATGTGTTAAATCCTCAAAACGGGGGCTATACATCTGTCGAAGCAAAAGAGAGCATAACGGCATTTTGGAACGCTTTTGATGCCGCTTATACGGGAGACAAAACTCAAAGCTCGCAAACTCAAAGCTCGCAAACTCAAAGCGAAGAAAACAGCGCGGTAGAGAAATTTTTACACGACCTTCGCACAAAAGGAGCCGCAAAATTCTTGTCCGATTTAAATCAAGAGAAGATAGACAAGATGGTAGAGGAGTATAAACAGAAGCTTATTGACGAGATGGGCGACTCCCCTGAGGCTATGGAGAAAATCGCAAAACTTGTAGATGAGTTCAAAAAGAACCTTATTGAAGAGATGAAAGAGAAGATGGAGGAAGAGTTGAAAAATAAAGATGTAAATTCTGTAAAGATAGACACCTTTATGATGACCATGCTCAATAATATGCAAGAGGAAGAGACAAAACCGTTAGAAAAATTACTGCAGTCTAAAAACTAGAGCATTTCTTTACCTTTTTCTATATCCTCTATTACTCACTCCGCGCCCTGCATAATTTTTCTTAAAACATGCCTGACATATGCCATACGGAGAGTTTGGCGGAAGCGGTGCGCTGCACATTCTGCATTTTGTTGCAAGCTGGCTCTGCTGAAGCGAATTTTCTATAAATTTGTTTAAAATGCCTCTTGATGCGCGGGCTCTGTTTACGTCGATAAAGTAGTCGCTAAAGCGATAACTCAGCCAGAGATAGAGTGAAATCTCCTTTACCATATCTTCGGCGCGCAACAGCTCGTCCGTTGTCTGCGCATAACTTCCGGCAAGCGGCACGATGCTGTAATGTATCGGCATCCTCTTCTCAAGCGCTGATAGATAGCTCTCATAAGCCGCAACGATATATGGAGATTTTAGAGTAAGCGGCGCGCAGGCAAGATGGTACTTTGTTGCAATATCAAGGTCATAACTGTCAACCAAAATGGAAGTCTCCAACATGTCATCGAGATTCGTTGCCACAAACGGACCGTCAAACTCCATATTTTTTACAAAAAAGTTTAAAATCTCATGGAGCGACTTCTCTTCAAGTATGCTCCCGACAAGTTTTATATGGTCAAGATTTGCCATCACTTTAAAAGGAAGTGTTATCTTTTTCGCCTCTTTATGGAAGTTCTTTTTTATCACACTCAAAACATCACCGCTCAAGGCTCCTACATAACCCTCTTCGTGCAGACCGAATCTTCCTGCACGACCTGATATCTGATGAATTTCGCTCGGCAGCAGGCTTCTGTCATTAACACCGTCGAACTTTTCTGCTTTTGAGAAAAGAATTGTTTTTATCGGCAGATTCATACCCATGGCAATGGCATCTGTAGCAACGAGTATCTGCGTCTCACCACTTCTAAATCTTCTCGCCTCTTCGCGTCTGACTTCAGGGGAGAGGTTTCCGTAAACAACACTAACGCTGAAATATTTAGAGAATGTTTGTTTTAACCTTAGCACGTCTTTTCTCGTGAATGCGATGATTGCCGTGCTCTCCTCTACATCTTTTTCACTAACTGGTGAGTCTAAAAGTGTTAGCGGATTTTTTCTCTCAAACTCTATTATCTCAAGCTCTTCGCCCAAATACTTGGCAAGTTCTACTATCGCCTCTTTTGCGTTTGGCGAGCCGGTCATTATAACCTCTTTTGCTGGTGCACCGATGATGGCATTTGCCCATGCCCAGCCGCGGTCGCGGTCATCTAGCATCTGCACCTCATCTATTACGCAGACATCCACATCCACGTCAAAGTTTACCATCTCAATGGTTGAGCTTATATGCGAGGCATCTTCACTGACAATCTGCTCCTCTCCGGTTATCAACGAAGACTCGATACCGCTCTCTTTTAAATCTTCAAAACCCTCTAATGCCAAAAGTCTAAGCGGGGCAAGATAGTAGCCTGTATCGGCACTCTTTAGCTTCTGCATGGCCTGATAAGTTTTTCCGCTGTTTGTCGGTCCTATGTGAAGAGTGAGTTTTCTTCTCATATCACGTGCAAGCGGAAAAAGGTTTTTAAAATCCCTGATTGTACGTGCGAGCAGCTCATAGCGTTGCTTTTTTGCTATTTCGTCATGGATGGAGTGCACAAACCTTTTGAGAGTTTTTCGCGCGATTTTCGGCGAGATGTTCAGCGATGAGGGCAACAGGTCAAACAGAGCCTCATAAACTTTTGGGTAGAGCACCGCAGGGGTCAGATGAAGCAAGGCTGCATAGGAGTTGCACTCATCAACCAAAGAGTTCAAATCGCTTAAAAACTGCTCTTCATGCTCTTTTTTAGAGTCGTTTATCACTTGGCTAAAGTCAAGTTTATTGCCCTTCCAGATATCCTCTAAAAGTGAATTCAGTTCTACATGCAACTCTAAAACGTAGGGCTGATTTTTGTCAGAATAGGGAAGGTTTAAACTCTGCTCCATCCTAACCAAAAGCTCTTCGTCATGAAGCTCTATCTCAACATTTCCAAGCTCTCCGCAAATGATGCTAGATAGAATACTCTCTTTTATAAGCGGATAAGAAACTTTTGTTTTTGGCGGCGTTGCACGAAGCGAAGAAGCTATCTCTTTTTGAGTCAGGTAAGGATGCGGGTTCTTTAAGTTTGCTATAAAGCTCTCTATCTCTTTTTGCTTTGATGCAACTACACGCTCCTTCTCTTCGCCAATCTCTTTTACAAGCAGCTCTTCATCGCCGTTTTGGAGGTATTCGTAGTCGTAAACTTTGGTATTAAGCGTCAAAATCTTGTGAAAACTCTGTCCGTATAGAACATAATGAAGCGAAGCATTGAACTCCAAAGAGTCGTCAATGTCAAAAACCCCGTCAACTTTTTTCTGGATGCGCTCTTTTTTCAGATTGTATCTGATGTGTCGTAGCTTTGACTCCATCTTCTCTATGGTAATTTTTTTGCTTCTGACATCCATAAACGCTTCACGAAGCAGCTTAGCCTCTTCATGGCTTACATGCAACTCATCTATGAGCGTATCTATCTTGTCTTCTCTCTCAAGACTTGGCTCTTTTGAAACGGGCGATTTGTAGATTTTGCCCTCGTGTGCAAAGAAGTTTAAAATATCTGAGCGAAAATGGTTATCCGCCTCGCTCCACAACATTCTTGCCATCTTTATAAGCATATCTCTGCTCTGGTCGATATCGTATATGCCAAGAAAGCTAAATAGCTCGCTGAGCGTTTGCGTGCTTACTCTTGCAACCCCAACATCAAACGGGTCGTCGTCAAAATATTTTCTTATTTTTTGGTTTATTTTAGAATTTTTCTTATTTTTTTTTGCCATTTACCTTGATCCATATCACTCAAAAACTTTTTTATAATCTACAAACTTTATAATGATATATAATAGCAAAATAGTGGTTACAAATGAGGCTTGTCCAAGCAGTTTTTTATAACATCACAAATCATTTTGACATCATCTTTGCTTATAGTTGTACTGCTTGCAACACAAAGCCCTTTACTAAACAACTTTTCGCTTGTCCCGTCCACAAAACTTTTTGCATCTTTAAAGAGGGGCTGCATGTGCATCGGCTTCCAAAGCGGTCTGCTCTCGACATTTACATCTTCAAGAGCTTTCATCACTTTGTTAAAATCACTTTTTTCAAATGTCAAAGCAGTTAACCACCTGTTTCCGCGGCTATTTTCAAGCTCCGGCATAAAAGTTATCTCTTGTACGTCACCTAAAAACTCTCTGTACCACTCAAAAATTTCTCTCTTTTTTGCAACTCTCTCTTCTATCACTTCCATCTGTGCTACGCCGATAGCGGCCAACACATTGCTCATACGATAATTGTATCCATATTCTGCATGTTCATAATGCACAGAGGGCTCTTTTGCTTGAGTAGAGTAGAATTTAGCTTTATCTATCCACTCTTTGTTGTTTGACACCATCATGCCGCCGCCTGAAGTTGTGAGTATTTTATTTCCGTTAAATGAGTAGATTCCAAAATCTCCAAAAGTTCCTGTATGCTTGCCGTTATACATAGCACCTAAAGATTCAGCCGCATCTTCTATAAGATAAACTCCGTGAAGAGAACAAATATCCGCAATTTTTTCTATATCTGCACACTGCCCGTAAAGATGAGTAACTATCAAAGCTTTTGGTTTTTTCACGCACTCTAAGAGATATTTATTAAACAGTTTAGGTGATAGATTCCAGCTCTCTTTATCGCTATCTATAAAAACTGGATTTGCATTTTGGTATAAAATAGCATTGATTGAACCTATAAAAGTAAAGGTTGAAGCAATTACATCATCGCCTTGAGTGATTCCCAAAACTCTAAGAGCCAAATGGATAGCAGCCGTGCCACTTGTTACCGCAAGAGTATTTTTAGCCCCCGTATAGTTTTTTATACTCTCTTCAAACTTGTTTACATACTCACCAAGCGGAGCTATATAGTTGCTCTCAAAAACTTTTTCTATATACTTTAGCTCATTTCCACTCATGTGTGGAGCACTTAAAAAGATTCGTTTGTTCACTGTTTTTCTTTATCTCTGTTAGCTAAATTATTATACACTTGATTGTTTTCTCTTTTCCCTACTGTTAGCACTAACACAACTATCTGCTCTTCTTTAACTTCATAAGCCAATCTGTATCCAATACTTCTAAGTTTTATTTTATACACATTTTCATAACCACTAAGTTTATCTTTTGGTACTTTTGGGTTTTCTAGTCTTTCTATAAGCTTTTTTTTAAACTGTTCTTTTATCGTACTATTTAACTTTTTCCACTCTTTTAAAGCTTTTGGTTTAAACTCTAAATTATAGTTCATCTATATTTACTCTAAAAGATTTTTCACCATCATTCAGCCTCTCTTGAACCTCTTTTGCCAAGTAGTAATCATCTATGATATCTATCATCTTTTCATAAAGTTCACTCGGCACCAAATATGCACTTGCTACATTATGATTGAGTATCGCCACTGCTTCATTCCCTGCATCTTTTAGCAATTGCGTTGGTGATTTTTTAAGTTCTGTTATGCTTGCAGTATAGTTTGATAAAATAGGTTGCATTTAAAATCCTTTATTTAAAGTTAAATATTGTACTATTTTTAGTATCTTTTTGTCAAATAAAAATTTTATATTGCCTTCGCCGGCACACCTGCAACTTTTTGATTGTCTTTAATATTTTTTATCACTACGCTACCTCCGCCAATGATTGTATTTTTACCTATACTTATACCTTGGATAACATTAGACCCTATTCCAATATGCGTAAACTCGCCAACTTTTACCGCTCCCGCTAATGCTGCATTTGGAGAAATATGTGCAAAATCGCCTACCTTACACTCATGTTCTACTATACATCCACTGTTTAGTATCACGCCATCGCCAATGATTGCTTTGGCGTTAACAACCACATTTGGCATAACAACTGTCCCAATCCCAATAATAACACTTGGAGATATAACGGCACTTGGATGAGTAAGAGTAACTATCTCAAACCCATTTTGTTTTACCTTCTCAAAAAGTTCTGCTCTTGTTTGATTATTTCCTATACCAAAAGCAATCGGTATGTTTTTCTCATTTTTTATATCTTCAAAATTTGAATACTCATTGTCCGCATCATCTAAAAATATGATATCCTCATATCCACATGCAATTGCGATATCTGCTACAACTAAACCATGTCCGCTTGCTCCGTAAATATATATACTTCTCATGAAGTCACTTCATCCAAAAGTTCTTTAACTCTTTTAATCTCATCTGTTTTTAAAGATGCTAATTTTTCCACAAATCTATCATTATCAATTGAGCGTATTTGTGTTATGACCAAATCAGAATCTTGTAGTAACTTTTCTCTTTTTTTAACTCTCATGCGGATAGGCTCTGCGTCATCTATTAGTGAAGTGGTAAGTGGAATGATGATGGTTGTAGGATACTCGCTGTGATTTAGTTCATCATTTTGAAAAACAAGTACTGGGCGTATTTTGCCCATTTCATTGTTTTTTTTGACAGGATTAAGATTTGCAAGCCAAATTTCGCTTCTACAAACCATCACTTAAAATTCCTTCGAAGTTGTTATATTCATCTTTGTCTGCATTTTTTGTTTTTTCTACAGCTTTGAGCATTCTGCTTTTTTTACTTTTTTCAACACTTTTGGCATAGTATTCTATTGCCTCGCGTATTACATCACTTTTTTTCTTATGCAATGTACTTGCTAGAGTATTGAGTTTATTTTCCAAAATTTCATCAAGACGGACAGTTGCTACCATAAAAAATCCTTTTGTATTTTGTAATACAGTATTATATCATACATTCACAAAAAGCTAATTCCCTCTAAACTTTTCCATAGTTGCACTTGACCTTGAGCTTATCCCGCTTCTTTTTAGAACATTTAAAAATGTTAGCCAAAATATCTTCATATCAAGCCAAAAAGATTGATTATCCACATACCACGCGTCTAACTCAAACTTTTGCTCCCAGCTTATGGCGTTTCGTCCATTTACCTGTGCCCAACCAGTAATACCCGGTTTAGCGTCATGTCTTCTTTTTTGTTCGTCATTATACAGCGGAAGATACTCTATAAGAAGCGGTCTAGGGCCAACAAAGCTCATATCCCCTTTTAGTACATTAAAAAGTTGTGGTAATTCATCTAAACTGATACTTCTTATAAACTTCCCAACTCCAACAAGCCTTTGCTCATCTGCAAGTAGCTCGCCGTTTGCATCTTTTTCATTTGTCATAGTTCTAAACTTATAAATAGTAAATATCTTCTCTTTGTATCCGGGCCTTTTTTGTCTAAAAAGTATCGGTGTTCCCATCTTCCACCATATAAGTAAGCTAACTATGATGTAAATAGGTAAAAACAGTATGATTAAAAAAAGTGCCAGCAACTTATCAAATAGTGATTTAAGCATTAATTTTTTTTACCTCATCTTTTAAAAGGTTTTCAAGTTTATTTGTTAAAATTTCTATTGAGTAATTTTCTTCTGCATAAGCTCTTATTTTTTCTCCGATTTTAATTCTCTCTTCATTTGCCAAATTATAAATTTCTAAAATTGTTTTTTCTAATTGCTCCACATCATCAGGTGCTATACTATATCCTGCATTAGCATCTTTTATTGGATTGTTTTTGGCATTTGTTGAAAATATTATAACTCTTCCGCTTGCCATATAATCGAAAAGTTTATTTGAACTTATCCCATAGTTAAATGTCGGGCTGTCCTTCAAATTAAAATAAAGCACATCGCTATTTTGCAGTATTTTTGAAACTTCACTTTTAGGTACCGAATTTTCTATGCTTATATTTAAAAGAGTGTTTTCTTTTACAAATTTTCTAAGTTTTTCTTTCTCTGCTCCATCGCCTACAACCCTAAAATAGATATCTTTTTTGCCTTGAAGCTTTTTTGCAACATCTAAAAGAATCTGCAAATTATTGGCAACCCCAATTGCCCCTGTGTAGCTTACGGTAAATTTTTCACTCTGCTCTTTTGGAGTGTATTTTATATTTGACAAATCTACCCCGTTTGATATCCAAATAAATTTTTCTCTCTCTGCAAATTGCCCTATATAATCGTAAGCATAGGGAAGATTAGAGATGATTTTGTCCGCTTTTTTATAGAGATATCGCTCAAGCCGTCCAAGCAGCAGTATAAACGGATGCCATTTTGAAATACCCATATCTATAAGCGTTTGAGGCCAAAGGTCTCTAACCTCCATGATAAAGGGAGTTTTATACCTGCATGAGAGTTTATAAGCAGCCCAAACAGCAAAAAGATGAACTGAAGAGCCTATGATGATATCGGGTTTTGGAAGATTTAATCTCGGCATGATTTTAAGAACTCTAAACGTGTAAAAAAGCATATTCTTAACCCTGCCGATGCCGTTTCCAAAATAAACAGGTGTTTTTATCCAGACAAAATCTATACCGTCTATACTCTCTAAAAGATACTCTTTATCGCCATACTCTTTCATCTCTTGATATTTAGAGTAGTGAAAACTAGATGCCATAATGGTAACTTTGTGACCTCTTTTTATAAGCTCTTTCGCAAAATCATAATGTCTAGTTCCTCCGCTCATCTCAGGAGTTAGGGCATGATGGTTAAATATCCAAATATGCAATTAATAGTCCAAAAGTTCTTTTATAATATTTTCACTAGCTTTTCCGCCGCCGTAGAGGTTTAGTGAATGGTAGTTGGTGGCTAGTGGTTGGCGGTTTTTATAAGCTTCAACTATTTTTCTTTTATCAGCGCCTACCAAAACATTTGCTCCGCACTCTACAAGTTCCACCCATTCAGTCTCATCTCTAAGTGTAATACACGGTTTTTGGAAAAAATAAGCCTCTTTTTGAAGTCCTCCGCTGTCCGTCATAACCAAAGAGCAGTTATCTATAAGCCATATCATCTCAAGATATCCGACAGGGTCTATTAATGTTAAATTTTGAATGTTTTCCCTAAAGGGATTTCCTTCGGTCAATTTTAAATTTTCTAGTATCTTTTTTGTTCTTGGATGAAGCGGTAAAATGACTTGTTTTTCTTTTGCTATCTCATCTAGTGCTTCAAATATGCTTCTTAGCCTTGTTTCATCATCTGTGTTTTCTGCTCTATGAATTGTGCAAAGGATGAAATTATCTTTTATATCTATATTTGGTTTAACTGCCAACCCTCTATAAAACAACGCTCCATCTTGCATAACATCGCCAGATTTTACTATTTGACAATCAAAATTATCATAGCCCTCATTTTTAAGATTTTGTACTGCTGCATCTGTTGGGCAAAAAAGTATATCACTCACCCTATCAGTAAGTATCCTATTTACCTCTTCCGGCATTTTCATGTTAAAACTGCGCAAGCCTGCCTCAATATGAGCTAATTTTATATGGAGTTTTGAAGCAACAAGCGCACCTGCCAAAGTTGAGTTTGTATCTCCGTAAACCATTATCCAGTCTGGGTTTTCTTTGAGTGCGACCTCTTCTATCATCTGCATCATCTGCCCTGTCATAGCACCGTGACTTTTCCCGCCGATGCCTAAAAAATAGTTGGGTTTTGGGATTTGCATCTCTTCAAAAAAAATATCACTCATATTTGCATCATAGTGTTGCCCCGTATGGACTATAACTTCTTTTATCTCTTTGTGTTTTGCTATCTCTCGGCTAACGCTTCCTGCCTTTATAAACTGCGGTCTAGCGCCCAAAATAGTTAGTATTTTCATTATAATCTCAGTAATGGAATCTACAAGATGCTATGGCAATAGTGCCACTCGTAACTTCATAAACAAGCCTATGTTCATCTGTTATTCTTCGAGACCAAAACCCTGAAAGCTCATGTCTTAATGGTTCAGGCTTACCTATACCTTCAAACGGCTCCCTTTTTATATCTTTAATAAGGTTATTTATTTTTTTTACTACTTGCTTGTCTGCTTGTTGCCAATAAAGATAATCTTCCCATGCTTTATCACTAAAGATTAGTCGCATTCTATAAGCTCTCTTTCTGCAACCTGACCTTCTCTCAATTGTTTTATAGAATCCATAAGATGTTTAGCATTGTTTGGATTATTGAGGAGATAATTTGTCTCTTTCATAGAACTGTACTCATCAAAAGGTATCACTACAACATTTTCTCTACCTTTTCTATGGATGATAACTTCCTCATTATTTAAAAAAACCGCATCAAATATAGCTTTAAAATTGTTTCTAGCCTCTGTCATACTTACTACTTGCATATTACATCCTTACACTTTTTTGTACATTATAGCATACATTTAATCAATTTTAATTGAACTATTATACATTTCAAGCAGTTTCTTCTCTTCCACCATATAGTGCTATTTTATATAAACTTTAATCCAAATTTTTCATATTCAACAAACTTTCTATCTTGTGATACTAGCGTGATATTATCATTGATACACTTCCATATTATGATTCTATCAAACGGGTCTTTGTGTACATCTACCTTTGGAAGTCTATAAAAACTTGACATTGTTGCGGCATCTATTTCTAAAATATCTATACCCATCTTTTGTGCTTTGTCGGGTAACTCTTCAGGGCTAACACCATTTAGTTCAAGCTTGCCAAGTGCATACTTCAAAGATATCTCCCAAAAGCTTATACTTGTTATGTAAACTTTGTTTCTAGGGCTTTGAAGAGTTTGAAGCTTGTTATTATCTATCTTTTCAGGGTCAAATAAAAGCCATAAAAATATATGCGTATCTATAATATAACGACTCATAAACCTAAAAACTCTTCATCACTAAGCTCAAAATCTTTTTTCATAGTAAAATTCCCCTTGTTTTTACAAATACCAAACTCTCTTTTTTCTTCTATTTCTAAGCTTTTATCGTACGGTATAATCATAGCTATTTTTTCATGCTTCTTACCATACTCAACTATATACTTTTCACCATCATTCTTGATGGTTTTGAGTATATCTGAGAAGCGAGACTTTAACTGTGCTATTTGAATTGACTGCATTGTGTTTTCCTCAATTTTTTTCATTATATCTTTTTGTATGACACGTTGTCAAGAAAATAATTTGCTGCGATAAACATCAGATGATTTTTTTTATTCTACAAATACTTTTTTACAAATTCACTACTAGATAAAGCTTCAATATCTGCTACATAGAAACTCTTATCATTTGTAACAATACATTCACAATCAAAGCTCTTGGCACTTAGATATTGTAAAGTATCTTCAAAATCACCATTCTCAATCTCTAAAGCTTCAAAAATCATCTCATTTGATACACCGACCACACTAAAATTTGCATTTAGAAGCCGTATAAACTCTTTTATATCTTTTACTTGCTTTTTTGCAATATAATCAATATTTAAAACAGTTATATCTAAAATCACTCCTAAAAAAAGATTTTTTTCTACTGCATTAAATAGTAAAAGAGCATCATGAAAACTTTCCCTTTTCAAAATAAGGTCAAGAAAAATATTGGTATCTATAAATATTTTCATTTTACGATTGCCTTATATTTTTCGTCGTCTGTTGCAAACGTATTATCTAAAATACCGACAAACTTATTAAAAGACCCCTCTTCTAAGTTCTCTTTTTTTATAGACTGCTTTAGAAGTTTTTCATACTCTTCATAAGGCATTATCACAGCCTTTTTTTGGCGTGCTTTTTTATCTACTATGAAAACAGTCTGATTAAGTAGCTTTGTAAACTGAGCTTGTGCTTGAGAAATCCCTAACTCTAACATGATAATTTCCTTTTTATTTATATATGTATATAGTACTAAATATATACTTATTTATATATTAACGAATTGCACAAAGATCCTCATAAACTCTAAACAGCTTCTGCTCTTCAACACCCCAATTATACTTTTCTAAAACTGCTTTTTTACCGTTTTGCCCCATTAGCTTAGCTTCTTTTGAATGAGCGATTATATGTTCTATAGCTTTTGCTATACCATTTGGCTTAAGAGGATCTACACAAATACCGCAACTATTTCCTTCTACTATCTCTCTCCAAAGCTCAAAATCCGATGCTATAACGGGAAGTCCTGCACTCATATATTCAAACATTTTATTCGGTTGCGCATCTATGTGATTTGGAAGTGGATGAAATGTAACTACTCCAGCTTTTGAGTAACTCATAACCTCAGCCACTCCCTCTCTACCTAAAAACCCAAGCTCATTTACATTTTTCCAACCATCATAATTTTTCACTTTATCTTCCACATCTTTTTGGCTAAAAGCACCCACAAGGTTTAGTTTTATATTTTTAGTCAACCCCATAGCTTTTACCACTTCTTTTATACCCCGTATCTGTGCTATACCGCCTACATAGCATACTTCGTCTTTTTTTTGGCTCCACGGTATATCGTTTGAGAGTTCGCCTAAAATCGGAAAGTTGTTTATATCACAACTCTTTTTATTTATCTTTAAAAACTTATCTCTTATATATGGTGTTGCCGTGATGATGTAGTCAAATTTTTTACAAGCATATTTTTCATAAAGTTCAAAACCATATGAGAGTATTATTTTGGTAGGTTTATTTAGATACGGTTTCCCAAGTAACTGCTTTGGCAGATCCTCATGCGCATCAAATATCACTTTAAACCCTAGCTTTTTAAGCTTCAGTCCTATGGGAATAAGCTCTGGGTCATGAAAATGGTATATATCGCTGCCCAGTTCTTTAGCCTTTTGGAAAACTTTTTTAACCGTAGTTGTCATGCGAGAGATTCTGCCGCCTGTTTTTGCCCCAACATCAACTATACTTACGCCATTTTTAACCTCATCGCCTTTACCATCAGCTACGACTAAACTCACATCGTACTCTTTACATGTAGCCAACGAGCTGCACATCTTTAGAAATATACGAGTATCGTATCTTGCATGGGCTGATGTTAAGTGGGTTATCTTAATTGACATTTTGTCGAAACCTTTCTATTAATTTTTCTAAAATCTCTTTTTTGTCTTTGTCTTGTTCTTTTAGCTCTCTTTGTTTTATATCTTTTAGAACTTTTTCTAGTGAATTTACACACATATCAAAACAGCTATTTGCTTCACTTTGTGTAAGTTCACAACTTTGCACACCAAATCTTAAAAGATACTTTTTATCCCACCATTTTTTGCTTCCTAGTAGATGAAGCGCTGGTATATCATCTTTTATATATAAAGTTGTACAGGCTACGTCATAAGCGGGAGCTAACCTAATATCTTTTATCCCATCATAAACAAGTCCAAAATTTTTTAGATGAGCATCTCCATTTTGTACTAAAAAATTTATGATTATCATTTTAAAAAAGTTTTTGAGTGAAGTTTTTTTATGTTTATTTGATACAAATATTTTGATAGTTTTTGCTATTTGTTCATAGGTTCCATCATATTTATCTTCTCTTTGTTTTCCTTGTAACACACACATATCTTCAAAACCTAAATATTTGTTATCTTCAACTATATCAAATCGTTTCATAATAAAAAGCTTCTCATCATCAGAGATAAAAAATTTAGGCACTGGTATATCTGCACCTCTTACTATTTGCATACAATAGTATTCATTTAACGCTAGTTCTTTATACTCTTCACCCCATGATTTAACGATATAGTCATCTAATTTAAGTGTTGCTTTGTTTCTTATAGTTGCTAATACTTTAGGTTGCACACCACTAAGAGCTGAATTTAGTGCAAACCGTGAAACAAGTTCATCAAAAAGCTTTTCACTTTTTGGATGTAACAAATCTTCTAAATACAGAGTATCATCTTTTGTACTTGTATCCATTGTGTAACTTAGACGACCTTTTATAGATGGTGACATTACTTTTAAAAGACCAAAATCATCTGTTTTGAGTATTTTTGAAAAGTGTTTTTTTATGATAGAGAGCAAATAGCCCTCAGGAAGATGCATCTCAAAAATAGGATGTAGTTTGTTGTGAATGTAGTTTTTGACACGCACAGGCATAATCAAAGAGACAAAAGCATCATCTTTTTCACTTACATAATCAAAAATATATTCATTGTTTTCTTTGATAATATCTCCTACATATTTACCATCAACATTCACAGCCAATTTATCCATTTACAATATCCTCAAATACAGGAAAGGGTGATTTTTCTTTTATACAGATTTCACAATCTAAATAATCAACAATTTGCAGAACTTTTTTCAGCCCGATATCTATATCACCACCATTTTCAAGATTACTTAAAGTAGCTCTTGATATGGCAATATCCTCACATAGGGATTGTTGAGATATTTTTTTTTGTTTTCTTAACATTGCTATTTCCTTTCCAAGCTCTCTAAAATCCATGTTTTCTCTTTTTTGTATAAAATATTTGTCATTTTAACTTATATATATCATTTTGTCAAATATTTTATACATAATTTTGCATGGGCTGATGTTAAGTGGGTTATCTTAGTTTGCTTCACTTATGCTCCAGTATCCATTTCTATTATCCCCTATTCTTTCAATTACTCCATCTTTTTTGAGTTTTAAAATATGCTGCTTTACTCCATTTACACTTATGCCGAGCTCTTTTGCTAATGCTTCTCTTGTAATGCTCGGATTTTGCTTCAGAAGACTCAATAATTTTTCTTTTGTGGTTACTGGGGTAGTTATTGGGGTAGTTATTGGGGTAGTTATTGGGGTAGTTGCTACTTTTACCAATCTTACTTGCACGAAACTTGATGTATCGTCTATTTCCATATTTATCTCAGGATACTTTTGAAGCTCTTTTTGTATCTTTTCATATCCCGTTCCCCATTGTTCTATAATCTTAAAAGTTTTGAAAAGATTTCCAAGATTTTGATTTCTTAGTTCGCTATATCCCAATCCTAGCTTATCTTTATCTATAAGTAACACACCTGGACTTGTGATTTCTATCATATCATCAAATATTGCTATTTTTATATCACTTCCTAACACAGAATAATCTCTATGAACTACGGCATTTATGACCATTTCTCGAAGAGCCAAAAGTGGATATTCCCATCTATCTTCACGATATACTTCCCCTATTGTAGCACCTAGTCGTATGTTTTTTTTGATAAAATCTATACTATTTTCAATTGCTTCTATCATATCGCCATCAAATGTAGCTTGGTCTAAAAATACTTTTGTGGAAGTCCCTTTAAACCTCGCACACTCTATTTTAAGCAGTGGAAAATAATCGGCTCTCATAGCACTAAACCAAATTCCTAAATTTGTAAGATAGTATATGTCTCGCTCTTTTTTTACTAGTTTTAGTTTCTCATAACTAAGAATATCTGCTTTTTCTCCTAGTCTTATTTTGATATACGTATCAATTTTATTTAACATGCCCTCTTTATATTCGCAATCATATAACACCACGCTATCATAAGAGATACTTCTTTTTTCTCGCTCTAAGTTTTCCAAAATATCTAAAGTAGCTAGTCTATTTGTAGATCCAACTCGTATATATGTGCCTTTGTGTTTCCCATCTACTTTTATATAATGCGGCTTTTGATTTGATGGATAAATATGCACTACTAAAACCGTCTTCTCTTCAATTCTTACCGAAAATATCTCAGGGATGATAGAAGGCGAACAACTATCATAAATCGCACTTGAAATACTCTCTTCATATTGGACCATGTTATTTTCATCTATACCAACAACAATCCCGCTATCTTCCACCCCTATTATCAAATCCCCACCTTGAGAATTTGAAAATGCAATAGCCGTTTTGATAAGCTTATCGTTTGATGGTAGCTCCCTTTTGAACTCTAATTTGCGATTTTCTTTTTGAGTAAGAAGTTCTTTGATATTGGTCATCTTTACTTTCCTAATAATTCTTCTATTTTTTCATATGCTGGATAACTAATAAGCACTCCCTTGAGTGGTCCTTGGTATACAAACATACTACCACTCTTGCATGTGCTGATGTTAAGTGGGTTATTTTAATCAATTTCGACATTATAAATTTGCTCCCATTTCGCGATATTGAACAACTTCCATTTTTGATTTGTCTCTAATTTATCAAAATCTATACCATTGGATATTATCGTTAATATCTTAGACTTTTTAATAGATTTAATAATTTCATTTTCAATAGAATTTATCCAGCTTTTTGTAGGTGCTTCAAATCCAAATTTATTTTTTCTCCAAACTATACTATTAGGTAATATTTTATCTACAGTTTTTCGTAAAATATATTTTGTCCATCCATCTTTAATTTTATACTTATTATTAATTGTTAATGCTGTTTCTACTACTCTAAAATCAATAAAAGGCAATCGTGTTTCAATAGAGTGTCTCATAGAGTTTCTATCTTCATATCTAAGCAAATGTGGCATCTGAGTATGAAATATTTCTTCATGCTGCAACTCAAAAAGATTTAAATAGCTTTTTGAATTTTTTTCTAAACTATCAAATGAAGCTAAATCTAAAAATTTATTTTTTATAAACCTGCTTTTACCTTTAAGTCTTTGTATTCTTATTTTAGATTTAGTAAAGTATATAAAATATGAAAAAAGTTGTTTTTTGGATAATTTTGAATTTTTAGAGGCATTGAAAAAACCTTTGATAAAATCAAAAAATCCTAAATTTATTAAATAAGCTGGATAATACCTTTCATACCCAAGCAAAGTTTCATCACCACCTTGACCATCTAGTAAAACAGTACATCCAATCTCTTTTGCTTTTTTCATTACAAAATATTGCATAAAAATAGATGGGCTACCAAAAGGTTCTTCTTGAGTATAAATAACATCATCTATATTATTTATAAATTCATCTTGCTTTGGTTCGATAATATTTAAATCTAAATTACAAGTATTAGCAACTTCTTGTGCAAAAAAACTTTCATCACTATTTTTTTCAGATGATTTTGCATGAATTGCAGTAAATTTATCATCTGATTTTTTTTTATAAATTTTCGATGCAATGGCAGCTATACTGGAACTATCCAATCCACCACTCAGACAAGTTCCAACTTTTACATCACTACGAAGCCTTAAAGTTATAGCTTCAATAAGCTTTGATTTATAAGCATCAACTGATGAATTTTCATCTAATTTTATTTCATTCTCTTTAATATCATAATATCTTTTAATCTCAAAACGATTTGTTTTTAAATCATAAATGAGATTATGTGATTGTTCAAGTTGAAAAATATTTTCAAAAAAAGTTTCGCTTGTATGGTTTTCATACCCAATAACTAAATAGTCTATCAAAATCTTTTTATTTACATATCTTTCATCATAAAACGCTAAGAGCTGTTTTATCTCTGAACCAAACACAAACTTACCATTCACTTCGGTATAGTAAAAAGGTTTTACACCAAATCTGTCACGGCTGCAAAATATTATCTCTTTTTCTTTGTCATAAATAGCAAATGCCCACATTCCATTAAACTTATTTACACACTCCGCACCCCACTTATCATAACTTGCAAGGATGACTTCCGTATCTGTATGAGAATGAAAAACATAACCCTCTTTTTGCAGTTCCTCTTTTATTTCAAGATAGTTATAAACTTCTCCATTATAAGTTATAACATACTTATCAAGATAATGCATAGGCTGATGCCCATCGATGCTAAGGTCTAATATAGAAAGTCTTCTATGACCAAAAGCAAAGTTCTTTTCAAAATAAAATCCTTCATCATCTGGACCACGATGAGCTATTAAATCATTTATCTTTTTTATCTCATCTTCATCTACCGATTTACCGTTTTTATTTATTATGCCGCTTACTCCGCACATCATAAAAGCCTATAATCTGTCAAAAGTTTTTTAGATATATTTATGGGATTATGATATTTATTAACATACTCATAACTTTTTATAGATAATAATTGTAACTTTTCTTTATTTTTTATTAAATCAATTAATACTATTTCAATATTTTGTTTATTTGCATTTATTATAGGCAAGTCATTTTTTAGACTTAAATCAATTTTCGATAAACTTATATCTGACATATATGCGATTACTGGCTTGCCCATTCTCATAACCTCTACTGCGAACCCGCCATACCATCCAACTTTTAGCTGGTCTATAACTAAATCTGCACTTTTATATATTTCTAAAGCTTCTATATTTGACATATTTTTAACTAATATTAATTCTAGTTTATCTTTTAATCTACCACATGCTTTAATAATCTCTTCAGTACCTTTAATTGTAGTATTTGAAGGTGCATGAACAACTTTTAATTTAAAATTATCCCTTACTCCTATATAATCATAATTAAAAAAAGTATGTTTTGGCTGAAACAAAAGGTCACTACTTGGAGAAAATATTTTCAAATCAGGTGTTGTTACATATGTTTTTTTTGAGTACTTATTAAACATATTAACTTTAAGTTGCTTTATAGTATCCCATCCAAAACCACAGGAACCTTTTCCACAAAAAGAATCATTACATGCGCAAAAATTGTCTAATAGTGACATTTTTTGCTTTTGACGAATATCACAACCATTAAATGTTGTGAATATTTTTATATTCTTAGAAATAAATGGCAAATCTAAAAAGGTTATGTGTTTTGGGAACATAAAAAAGCTACTGCCAAAAGCAAAATGTATTACATCATAATAACTATTTGCAAATTTAAAAAAATCATACATTGACAATATTTTTTGTTTATTTGAAAAACCTTCTTTCCATACAATTTGGTCTGACGGCATTCCATATTTATTATTTTTATAATACACCAAGTCACTATCTACCCCAATTTGTTTTAATCCATATTGTATTCCAGCTAAATGTCCTCCAACGGGTGACATCCCTAAAAGTATTTTCATGTATTCGAAACCTTTTTATAAATATTTGTTAATTTTTTAGAAACAAAATATAATTCCAAGCTACACTCCATCACCATCAACGATTGCTGCCTAAGCTTAAGCTTTTGTCTTTGTAAAAAATCAAACATACTAAACTCATAACAAACACCATATCTAAATCTCGGCATAAGAACCTGTAGTGTCATAAATAAATCCTGCGCATACTCCAATCTCTCAAAAACTTTTATCATTTTTAAAGGTCTGATTCCGCTGACTAACTTTTCATTTGGATTAAGCAGTAGCGGATGATGAAAGATTGTTTTTTTCATGCTTATATTATTCCTTATAAAGACTTAGCCACTTAGGTGCATTATGCTCCCAACTAGAAAACTTCCATATTGCAGCTTGGTTTTGTGATAAATTTACTTGAAGTTTTGGTAAATTCGAAATAATATACTGGAGTTTATCTCTTAGTTCTGATGGTTCTGAAATAGTTTGCATTACTATACCTTCTTGATATAAAATTTCGTAAGGAAGCCAAGTTCCGGAAACAACTATATTATTTGCAAAAAGAGCTTCTTGCATACTTCCGCTAAACTGATCAGTTTCAAGAATATTAATCATAATATTTGAGCTTAAGCGAAGCTTTGCGATTTCTGATGGTGAAAAAAAATCTGATAACACCAAATAATTTAAAGAAGTTTTTTTAAGTTTTTGTTCAACTGTTTGTTTATATGCCATATCGCCATACCCCATTGGAAAAATAAAAAAACATTTCTCAAGGATTGAAACATCAAGCTTGCAAACTTGGTCGATAATTATCAAATGTCTTTGTGAATGGCTTGAGGCATAACCGCATGTAATAATAATTTTCTCCGGCATGTTAAATTTTTTTTTGAAAATATCAACATCTGCAGCAGATGTTTTTTTTATCCACTCTAATGTCTCAAGCCCAAAAGAACAAACTCTCATTTTGTCTTGAAAATCTTGATAATATTGATACACATCTTTCTTCATACCAATATTTGTAAATGTGATATATGTGGTTTCTTTTAAAGCATCTCTATATAGTTCTTTAGTATGTGTCGAAACTCTGTAAAAGTCACTTCCCCAAAATGTTATAATCCTAAATGGAGCAATTTTTTTTATTTCATGCCAATAGCGGTTGATTCCTTTCGAATAAGAATGGATATTGACAACATCATAAGTCGGAATTTTTTTTAATTGAATTTTTTTATAAAAGAAATAAAATATTTTAAAAAAAAAGTCAATTAAATTGTTGTTGCTTTTTTTTCGAACAAGAGATATTATTTGGTCGGCAGAAGATTCAAATGTTTTCTGCGACTCTCCCAATTCAAGAACATCTATTTGAAGAGATGAATCTATATTTTTAAGATTTTGAATCAATTGAACAATAAAAATAGAGTACGGATTTCCAATTAAAAGTATGCGCATATTTTCCCCTCCCTTTCCTATATATTATCATTGTGACAAATATTTTTTGAGATCTTGTATATCCATCTATAATAAAATGAAAAGTAAGTGACCATGACACCAGATAGTAACAACAGAGAATTAGATAAATCTTTAAACAAATAATAACCGATGAATATTGAAAGAGTATAGCCAAGATTTCCTACTAAATTCCAATAAAAAGCCTGCTTTTGTTTATTTACTACCAATGGAACAACAGAAATTGGTGATGCTACAAAGTGAAATAATACATATAAAGCAAATGAACTCGCAAAACTTCCTGCAACTTCCCAGTTTTTTCCAAGCAAAAAAACAAATATCTCTTTTCCAAAAAATACAATAATAAAAAAAGGAATTAACCCAAATAAAAATAATTTAACAATAATATTTACTATATCTTTTGAGAAGTCTTCCTTTCTGTTGTATTTACTACTAACTTCTTTATATAAAACTTGAGAGATAGACGAACCTACAAGTCCGCTTGGCAACAAAAGAATTCTATTTACCATGTAAAATTGCCCTAAAACAAAACTACTATAACATCTAATAAGAATTACATTAACAATTAAATTTTTAACATCATTCAAGAACGCATGAAACATATTGATTTTAGGAAAATCTAAATATTTCTTTATCAAAGCAAATATTTTTAATTTTTTAATTTGCTCTACCTTGCCTCTGTCTTCTCTCCAAACCATTCTTCCCAAAATAGTCGCTGCCACACTCTGCCCTAAAATTTGCCCCAAAATCAGTCCACTTGCACCAAACCCACCAAAACCCATCCCGAGATTTGCCGTAGCTGCGGTGCCGCTTTGCGTAACTCTGCTTATGGCAAGTCTTTTATACTGTTTTTTTCTATTTGACCAGTAATTAAAACTCTGATAAACACCCGTAAGCAAAACCGTAACAGGGATAAAATAGAGCCAGTTTGAAATTTCCGGATTTCCTAAAAGATTTGTGATTTGAGAATTGAAAACAGATACGATAATGAGTGAAATAAAACTAACAAAAAAAGATATGACGATAGAAAGCACCACAATATTTATAGCATCCTCATCTTTCTTTGGAAGCATGATTGCCATTTCATATCGACCCGTTGCCACTACGGATAAGATGGAAGCCAAAGCCATATAAAGCGCAAACACTCCAAAATCCTCAGGAGTATATATGCGAGTGAGTATCGGGCTTATGGCTATAGGTATGGCTTGCGCTATCGTCGTACCCGTCATGAGAGTAAGAACATTTCGGCTAAACTCTGAGCGGGGTTTTAGGCTGCGTAGCATTTAGTTTAACTTTTCTAATAATTCAAAAGAGTTAATATCCATCTTTGAAACTGCAAACCACTTTTTACCTAAATCTTTTAAGCTTGCTCCAAAGTGATATATCTCTTTTTCATCAATGATTAAAAATCTATCATGTGACAGTTCAAATTTGATAACCTCTATTTTTTGATATTGAGTATTATATTTTTCTATATCTAACTTAAGTTGTTTTGATATTACTTTTGTATATATCTTCATATCAACTTTTACATCTCTTTTAGTAAATAATACTAAAGTACTTTCATCTATGTAGTTATCTATAAGTTTTATAGATTTTTTAGCACTTTTTATGATATCGCTTACAAAAAGATATGCATCAAATATTTGTCCATCATAAAAGATATGCTGTTTTTGCGGTGTTCCTTTTTCTTCTATAGCATTTAAAATAGCATCTACTTTAGTGTCATTTCTTATTTCATAAGCTATTTGTCTTTTTTCTATAGTTTCTATTCTTGTAAAAAGTGAAGCATTATTTTGTAAAAACTTTCGCATATTTACAAAGCTTTTTATAATTTGAATACTTGTTTGAACAGCTGTTTGACTTTTCAAAACACTACTAAGCATAGAAACCCCTTGTTCGGTAAACACAAAAGGAAGTTTTCTTAACCCCATTATCTCTTTATTGGATGTCGCAATTTGCGATTTCCAATTTTCAAGTTCTTCTGAAGCCATTTGGAACATAAATTCTTGCGGAAACCTTTCTATATTTCTTTTTACTTGCTCATTTAATCTTCTAGTTTCAACTCCATACAAAATTGCCAAGTCTCTATCAACCATAACTTGCATACCTCTTATGGTGTAGATTTTATTTTCTATTGTTTGATTATCAATTAAAGTTAATTCATTCATATTGTTTTTTTCCTATAATATATTGAAAATCCTCAGGAGTGTATATGCGAGTGAGTATCGGGCTAATAGCTATAGGTATGGCTTGGGCTATCGTCGT
Source organism: Sulfurimonas sp. (assembly GCA_041652055.1). GTDB lineage: Bacteria > Campylobacterota > Campylobacteria > Campylobacterales > Sulfurimonadaceae > Sulfurimonas. The sequence continues at coordinate 70,661 of JBAZIE010000005.1, forward strand.
ACCCGTCATGAGAGTAAGTACACTACGGCTAAACTCTGAGCGGGGTTTTAGGCTGCGTAGCATTTAGTTTAACTTTTTTAGTGCCTGAAGTACAAAATCCAAATGTTTGTTATCCTCCATAAAGGCATCAACCAACTCCCTCTTCAATTTTGGTTCAATATTTCTATCAACTTTATCTATATCAAACATAGATAAAATCTTTTTTTATTCTATTTTTCACAAATGTTTTCATGCTATCAAAGTCACCTATATCAATATTTCTATTTAATTGTTCTTCTAAAAACTTTTTTGCTTTTAGCAAAAGAAAAAAACTTTTTTTACTGTCTTTTAATATTGCAATATCAACATCACTTGTCTCTGTATCCAACCCTTTTGCAACACTTCCAAATACGGCAAATTCTTCTATGCCATACTCCTCTTTCAATATGGGTTTTAGTGCTTTTAGCTGATTGACAATCTGACAGTTCATTTGTAACTCTGCTTTAATCTAATTTCTATCTTATTGTAGCGAAATATCCACAAAAACTATGTTTTCATCTTCAAGCTTGTATCTGCTGCCGTCGTATTCGTCAACTGCAAAACCCTTTGTATCAAACTCAAGTCTATTTCCCGCGCGGCTTATCCATCCAATACGCTTTGCTGGAACTCCGACCATCAGTGCGTATGGCTTTACATCTCTGTTTATAACCGCTCCGCTTCCTATAAGCGCATATTCTCCTATGGTTACGCCGCAGACGATAGTCGCATTTGCACCTATCGTGCAGCCATATTTGAGAAGCGTTTTTTTAAACTCTTGTCGTCTTACTATAAAAGCCCTCGGATTTATAACATTTGTAAAAACTACACTCGGTCCTACAAAGACGGCATCTTCTATCTCAACACCTTCATAAATAGAGACATTGTTCTGCACTTTAACGCCGCTGCCTATTTTGACATTTGGACCGACAACGCAGTTTTGCCCAAAAGAGCAACTGTTTCCGATGTTTGAACCGCTTAAGATGTGTGAGAAGTGCCAGATTTTTGTATTTTCGCCAATATTTACATTGTCATCAATATACGCGCTTTCGTGCGCAAAATAATCAGCCATTAGTTTAATACCTTTTTACAAAACGGATGATACTCCCCTTGTAATCCTAAGGGGATAAGTTTTCGTATCTCTGAGACAATATTTATGGAGTTTCTAGCCTCTTGGAGTCCAAAACCACCGCCGTTTAAAATATGTTCATAACTTATTGTATGCAAGTCCGTAAACCCCTCGCTAAACTCAAACTCTTCGCCATCCACAGTAATGCTTCTAAAAGTACTCTTTCCTGCCGCTTTTACATCTTCAGGGATGTAGTCGTAGTTTACGCTTAAAAACCATTTTACATTTGCATTTTTGAGTTTCATAAATCCTGCATTGGTATCTGCTTGTTTTATATGCACAAAACTCTCTTCAACTCCTCCAAATATCCAAGAGAGCATATCAAAAAAATGCACCCCTATGTTTGAAGCTATGCCGCCGCTTTTAGCTTCATTACCCTTCCATGATGCAAAATACCATTTTCCCCTGCTTGTCAGATAAGTCAAATCCAAATCATAAACTTTTGTTGGATTGGCTTCTATCTCGTTTGCGATTTTCTCTTTAAGCGCAATAATTGCGTCATGAAGCCTGAGTTGCAAAATAGTATAGACTTTTTTGCAACTCTCTTTTTCTATAACAAGAAGCTCATCAATCTGCTTTGGGTCTAGCACGAGCGGTTTTTCACATATTGCATGAGCTTTATTTTGAAGTGCCGTTCTTATGTGGCTGTAGTGCAGATAGTTTGGAGAGGCTATGGAGATATACTCTATCTTCTCTTTTTCGCTCCTTTGCCATCCATCCACAAAGCTCTCAAAAAGTTCAAACTCCGTAAAAAAATCGGCCTGAGGAAAATTGCTATCCATGATACCTATGCCGTCATACGGGTCAAATGCAACCAACAGATTATTTTTGGTCTCTTTGATGGCTCTCATATGTCTTGGGGCTATGTATCCGCTAGCGCCAATAAGTGCAAAGTTTTTCATGCTAAAGCCTCCATGTCGGTTTTTCAACGACACCTTTTACATCTATGATAATTGGCTCCCCATTTGACATGCTCTCAAATTGTTCAGTAGTGATTTCTTTAAACGCATCATGCCCGACTGCTACGACTATGGAGTCATATTTTTTGCTATCAAGAGGCAATTTTTCTATAAAAGTCAAAGGCTTTGTCTCCTTGTCGCTTCTATCCACCCAGTAGTCATACACTTCTACGCTGCACTCATACTCTTGAAGTTCCTTAATGATATCAAGTACTTTAGAGTTTCTCATATCAGGACAATTTTCTTTAAAAGTAACGCCCATGACTAAGATATTTGCGCCTTTTAACTTTTTGTCGTTTTTAACCATATATTTAATAGCTTTGCTTGCAATGATTTTACTCATGCCGTTATTGATTTGTCTAGCACCTAGTATAAGATTTGGCATATACCCTACACTTTGGGCTTTATGAGTCAGATAGTAAGGGTCAACGCCTATGCAGTGCCCACCGACAAGCCCAGGTTTTAGCTTGATAAAATTCCATTTCGTAGCCGCCGCTTCTATGACATCGTGAGTGTTTATGCCCATAAGGTCAAACATCATAGCCAGCTCATTCATAAGAGCTATATTTACATCTCTTTGGGTGTTTTCTATCACTTTTGCAGCCTCTGCAACTTTGATTGTCGATGCCAAATATGTTCCTGCCGTGATGATAGATTTGTAAAGGTCATCAACTTTTTTTGCTATCTCTGGGGTGCTACCGGATGTAATTTTTAGTATTTTTGTAACTGTATGCTCTTTATCTCCGGGGTTTATGCGTTCAGGACTATAACCGCAAAAAAATGTCTCGTTAAATTTCAAATCACTAAATTCTTCAAGTATCGGCACACAAATCTCTTCGGTAACTCCCGGATAAACAGTTGATTCATAGATGACAATATCGCCTTTTTTAAGCACCTTACCTACTGTTTGCGTTGATTTTATGATGGGAGTAAGATCCGGTTCGTTGCTGTTGTCTATGGGTGTTGGAACGGTGACTATATAAATATTGCACTCTTTTATCTCTTCTATGTCCAAAGTAAACTTCATGCCATTTTTTAACGACTCTTTGACTTGCTCATTTGTCAACTCTTGCGTTCTGTCAAAACCGCTGTTTAGCTCATCTACTCTAGCTCTGTTTACATCAAAACCGACAACTTTGTATTTTTCGCTAAATGCGTGGGCTAGCGGTAAGCCTACATATCCAAGACCTATGATACATATTTTTATCATTTGTCACTCCCATAAAAACTTTTATACCACTTCACAAACTTCTCTACACCGACATCTAAAGAAGTGTCGGGTTTGTAGCCAAAATCATCCATCAAACCACTTACATCCGCATAGGTAGAGACGACATCGCCATCTTGCATCTCCATAAAATTTTTCTTTGCCTCTTTGCCCAGTGACTTTTCAAGTGTTTTTATAAAATCTAAAAGCTGAATAGGCGAGTTATTTCCTATGTTGTAGATTCTGTAAGGTGCGCTTGAGCCATCAGCTGGGAGATTTTTAGATTGCCACGCCTCGCTCGCAATGACAGAAGAATCATTCGCAATGAAAAATTCTTCGTCACTGCGAGCGGAGCGCGGCAGTCTATCCCCACATGAAATGATAGCAGTTGCGGGATTGTCTATCACTTTTATAATGCCGTCCACTATGTCGTCTATGTAGGTAAAATCCCTGCTCATGTTACCGTGGTTAAATACTTTTATGGCTCTGTCATTTAAAATCGCATCGGCAAAAAGCATCGGCGCCATATCCGGTCTTCCCCACTCGCCATAAACGGTAAAAAATCTCAGTCCTGTTGCTTGAATGCCGTAAAGATGAGAATAAGAGTGCGCCATCATCTCATTTGATTTTTTAGTGGCTGCATAGAGGCTTATCGGGTGATCCGTATGGTCACTTGTCTTAAAAGGTTGTGATTTGTTAAGTCCATAAACGCTTGAGCTGCTTGCGTATGAGAGATTTTTCACACCAAAGTTTCTGCAAGCCTCCAAAATATTTAAGAACCCCACAACATTGCTTTGGATATAAGCATGCGGATTTTCTATGCTATAACGCACACCTGCTTGCGCTGCGAGGTTGCATACTGCGTCGAATTTTTCGGTTTCAAAAAGGTTGTTTATGGTTTGTGTATCTTCAAGAGAGGCTTTGATAAATTTATGTTTTGGATACTTTGATGATAAGATTGCCGCGCTACGCTCGCAATGACCGTCACTGCGAGGAGCTTGCGACGCGGCAGTCTCGGAAATTGCTTCATTGTGTTCGCAATAAGACTTGTTTGCCACTGCGAGCAAGGCGTGGTAGTCTATCCCAAGCTCAGCCAATCTTGCATACTTTAGATTTACATCATAGTAGTCGTTTATACTGTCAAGCCCCACTACCTCATCACCGCGCTCTAACAATTTTTTTGCCAAATGGTAGCCAATGAAGCCGGCTGTGCCTGTTACTAGTATCTTCAAATCAACTCCTCTTAACTATCGCTATTAAAAATATCTCTGGTATAGACTTTATCTTTTACATCCATAATGCTCTCACTAAGTCTGTTTGCCACTATGACATCGCTTATCTTTTTAAACTCATCCAAATCTTTTATAACTCTTGAGTTGAAAAAATTATCCTCATGGCACGCAGGTTCATAGATAACAACCTCTATCCCTTTTGCTTTTATGCGCTTCATGATGCCCTGAATAGCAGAGCTTCTAAAATTATCGCTTCCGCTTTTCATAACAAGTCTGTAGATTCCGACTATCTTTGGCTTTTTTGCCAAGATACTATCGGCTATGAAATCTTTTCTTGTGCTATTTGACTTTACAATCGCCTCAATCATATTTGATGGCACATTCGCATAGTTTGCAAGAAGCTGTTTTGTATCTTTTGGTAAGCAGTATCCACCGTACCCGAAAGAGGGATTATTATAGTGCGAGCCTATGCGCGGGTCAAGTCCGACACCCTCTATAATCTGCTTTGTATCAAGTCCGTGTGTCTGCGCGTAAGAATCAAGTTCGTTAAAATATGCAACTCTCATGGCAAGATAGGTATTTGCAAAAAGTTTTATAGCCTCCGCTTCTGTAGAGTCGGTGAAAAGGATGGGTATATCTTTTTTGATGGCACCCTCGGCTAAAAGAGAGGCAAAAATTTCTGCTCTTTTGCTTCTCTCTCCTACGATTATTCTGCTTGGGTAGAGATTGTCATGCAGTGCAAGCCCCTCTCTTAAAAACTCAGGCGAGAAGATGATGTTATCGGTTTTAAACTTCTCTTTTAAGCTATTTACGTAACCGACGGGAATCGTTGATTTTATAACCATCACGGCATTTGGATTTATGCTTAAAACATCGGCGATTACGTACTCTATGGATTTTGTATTGAAATAGTTTGTCTCGGTGTCATAGTCTGTAGGAGTGGCAATGATGACATAGTCAGCCCCCGCGTAAGCCTCTTTTTTATCCAGTGTTGCACGAAAATTGAGCTCATCTCTTTTTAAATACTCTTCTATCTCTTTGTCTTCGATTGGAGAAATTTTTCTATTTAGCATCTCCACTTTCTGTGGGATTATGTCAAGTGCGACCACTTCGTTATGTTGAGATAGAAGTATGCCGTTGCTTAGTCCGACATATCCAGTTCCCGCTATTGCTATTTTCATCTAGTTTAAATCCTGTAATTGTTTGATGCTTATGTTTTAAAAATAGCTGCATTCTATCCAAATTTGGCTTTTAATCAAATTCTGACATGCAAAAAAATTATCAATTTATGCTAAGATATAGGCAATTTTCAGCTAAAAGGCAACATTATGAGATACATACGATTTTTCAATGAACTAAACATTAATGATGTTCCAACCGTAGGAGGTAAAAACGCTTCTCTTGGGGAGATGTACCAAAAACTCACTCCAAAAGGTGTAAATATTCCAAACGGTTTTGCAACAACCAGCGATGCCTACTGGCTTCTTTTGCGAGAGAACAACATAAAAGATAAGATAGCCGACATCCTGCATGATTTAAATATTAGCGACACAAATAACCTTCAAAAGCGCGGACTTGAAGTCCGTACTCTTATCTTAAACTCACACCTTCCAAAAGCACTTGTTGATGAGCTGCTTGAAGCATACAAAACTCTATGTGACGAATATAAAACAGATGCAGTTGACGTGGCAGTTCGCTCTTCAGGAACTGCGGAAGATTTGCCTGATGCCTCTTTTGCTGGACAGCAGGAAACTTTTTTAAATGTAAACACTCCTGAATCACTTCTGCTAAGTGTCAAAAAGTGCTTTGCCTCACTCTTTACCGACCGCGCCATCAGCTACCGAACAAGCCGCGGATTTAGCCATTTCAAAGTTGCTCTCTCTGTAGGCGTGCAGAAAATGGTGCGAAGCGACATCTCTTCAAGCGGGATTATGTTTACCATCGACACTGAGAGCGGTTCTGAGAATCTCATACTCATCAACTCCATCTGGGGCTTGGGTGAGAATGTGGTAAGCGGACGGGTAAATGCGGATGAATTTTTCATCTTCAAACCAACTCTAAAAAAAGGAATCAACACTATTTTAAAACGCTCTTTGGGAAGTAAAAAAGAGAAGATGTTATACAGCAAAAATGCACACACTCTCAATGTTGAGACAAGCCAAGAGGAGCAAAACAGCTTCTCCATAAGCGATAGTGAAGCGATAGAACTTGCCAAGCAGGCTGTGATAATAGAGGAGCATTACGGACGTCCGATGGATATTGAGTGGGCAAAAGACGGAAACGACTCCAAGCTATACATCGTGCAGGCGAGACCTGAGACGGTCATGAGCAAACTAGACCAAAGCATCTCCATAGAACACTACTCACTTGAAAATACAAAAGGTGCAAAGATTTTAACATCGGGTCGGGCAGTTGGAGATAAAATCGGCTCCGGAAAGGTAACCATCATAAATGATACGACGGAGTTTGAGCGATTTAACGAGGGCGACATTTTGGTGGCAGATACGACAAATCCCGACTGGGAACCTATCATGAAAAAGGCCTCCGCCGTTGTGACAAACCGCGGAAGCAGAACATGCCATGCCGCCATAGTTGCACGTGAAATAGGCGTTCCTGCCGTTGTTGGATGCGGCGATGCGACTATGGTTTTAAAAGATGCCCAAAGGGTAACCGTAAGCTGTGCGCAGGGCGATGAGGGGTATATCTACGAGGGAGAGATTCCATACTTTGTAAAGAGCGTAGATATAAAAGAGCTAAAACCTACAAAAACAAAACTCTTTGTAAATGTCGGCAATCCTGCAGAGGCTTTTAACTTTGCAAAGATGCCAAATAACGGCGTTGGGCTTGCTAGAATGGAGTTTATTATGAACAACTCCATAGCTGCTCATCCGATGGCACTTGTTGACATGTACAAAGGAAAAAATTTAAAAGACGAGGATGAGATACGCTCTTTTATGACACCTTACACGGATACAAAAGAGTTTTTTGTCCATAAACTAAGCGAGGGTATAGGGATGATTGCGGCGGCTTTTTATCCAAAACCCGTCATTATCAGAACAAGCGACTTTAAAAGCAACGAGTATCGCAATATGCTCGGCGGGCTTCTTTATGAAGCAGAGGAAGAGAACCCGATGATAGGCTTTAGAGGGGCAAGCCGATACTACAACGAGAGCTACCGCGAGGCTTTCGAGTGGGAGTGTGCGGCGCTAAAAAGGGTACGTGAAGAGATGGGGCTTGGCAACATAAAAATAATGATTCCGTTTGTTCGCACACCAGAAGAGGGCAAAAAAGTCATAGAGATTATGAATGAGCAAGGGCTTACTCAAGGCAAAAATGGACTTGAAATTTATGCCATGTGCGAAATTCCCGCAAATGTGATTTTGGCTGATAAGTTTTTAGAGGTATTTGATGGCTACTCCATCGGCTCAAACGACCTGACACAACTAACCCTTGGAGTTGACCGCGAGAGTGCGAAAATCGCCCACATATTTGACGAAAGAAACGAAGCGGTTAAGAGAATGCTTCAAATGGCGATAAAAGCGTGCAAAGCAAGAGGCAAATACATTGGCATCTGCGGGCAAGCACCGTCAGATTACCCAGAGATTACGGAGTTTTTAGTTCAAGAGGGGATTGACTCAATTTCGCTAAATCCAGACTCTCTTTTTAAGATGCATAAAGTTGTGAGTGATTTGGAAAAGAAGCTCTCCTAGGAGTTTGGAGAGAACTTCTTTCTAAAAAACTTCTCTGCCTCCATAACAACGCTGAGCACAAGAGCGATTAGAAGAAGTGTAGTCCACATCTCCAAGCTTACCGGCTCAATGCTGAGCAGCGACTGCATAAATGGGTTATACATCGATATAATATGTACGCCCTGCGAAGCTAACACCGATATCCATAAAAACCTGTTTTTAGCGTGGTTAATTTTAAAAATAGAACTGTTTTCACTGCGCGAATTAAATACATGTACATTTTCAAACAACACCATCAGAAGCAGCGTAAGATTTCTTGCCGCATCCTCTTCGTAGCCAAACTCAAGCAGGGTATAAAAAAGGGCGAATGCGGATATGCCCATGTAAAGACCTCCGACAACCACCCTTCTCATCATAATTTTATTAAATACGGGCTCTTTTGGGTCGCGCGGTTTACGCTTCAATACTTCGGGTTCGGCTTTTTCGGCAGCCAGAGCCATGTCTTGAACGCCGTTGGCAACTAGATTTAGCCATAAAAGCTGTACAGGAAGAAGAGGAATTGGAATAAAAAACAGCATTGAGAGCAAAACAAGAATAATCTCCGCAAATCCCGTAGATATCAGAAGATGAATAACTTTGCGTATATTGTCATACGCGACCCGTCCCTCTTCCACACCGTTGATAATAGAGCTAAAAGAGTCATCCGTCAAAATCAAATCGCTTGATTCACGCGCAACGTCTGTGCCGCTCTTTCCCATAGCTATGCCGATGTTTGCAAACTTAAGTGCAGGCGCATCGTTCACCCCATCTCCTGTGACCGCCACAAAATGACCGAGTTCTTGAAATGCTTTTACAATAAGCTGTTTTTGTTCTGGAGAAACTCTGGCAAAAACTCTCTTTTGGGCAATCTCCTCTTTATGAGCTCCATTTTCTATCCAATGTGAAATCTCCACTCCGTCAATTATCTCATCCCTGCTTGCTGCAATGCCCAGTTCTTTTGCAATAAAAAACGCCGTATTTGGATGATCACCGGTTACCATCACAACTCTGATTCCAGCATCTTCGGCTCTTTTTGCAGCCTCTTTTACCCCATCTCGTAGCGGGTCGGTGATGGCAGCAAATCCGCTATATGTGTAACCATCCTTTGCAATGCCCTCTTCATCACTCACTTTATATGCCAAAGCAATATTTCTAAATCCCTTGGCTGCCCAGTCGTCCACCTGCTTTAAGACAGATTTGGCATTATCGTTGTCCAACGAGCACATACCCAGTATTATCTCCGGAGAGCCTTTTATAAAATGTACTTTTGCACCGTCAATCTCATAGCTAGCAGCAGAATATTTATTAACAGGCTCATACGGCAGCGTGTTGATTGCTCTTTGCTTATCATGTTTTTTAAAGAGTTCTTCATCAAGAGCAAAAGCATATCTTGCAAGAGCAATATCCACCTGATCACCTATAAAAATCAACTCACCATCCTCTATGTGAGAGGTCGATTCATTACAAAGCTTTGCGCCAAGGAGCAGATGTTTATTTATATACTCATTTGAATTGTATGTTTTCTCAGGCGTTACAAAATACTCAACGCTTAAACGATTTTGAGTCATAGTCCCCGTTTTATCGCTTGCTATAAGAGTGCACGAGCCTAACCCTTCAATGGCCGAGAGCCTGCGCACTATGACATTTCGCTTGCTCATTGCCGCACTTGCCACACTAAGCGCCACGGTAATAGCAACCGGAAGCCCCTCTGGAATGGCAGATATAGCGAGTACAACTGTCAGAAAAAATATATCTTTTATCGGAAAATCCTGATAGATACCAAGTATAATAATAAGTATCGCAACTCCGCCGATTATCTTGGAGATATTTATTGAAAACTCCTCCATTCGAAGTATCAACGGCGGTTTTGAGACCTTTTTTAAAGCAAGAAGAGAGGCGATTTTACCGACCTCCGTCTCGGCTGCCACTGCAGTTACAACACCGATTGCTCTGCCTTTTGTAACCAAAGAACCTCCGTAGAGCATATTTTGTCTCTCCCCAATAGGCTCATCCGCATTAGCCGATATATAAGCAGAATCTTTACCTACCTCAAGTGACTCGCCTGTAAGAAGCGACTCATTTACCTGAAGTTCATTTGTCTCGATAAGACGTATATCTGATGGAACTTTGACCCCTGATTCAAAAAAAACGATGTCTCCAACCGTCACATCTTCACTGTGTGTCTCAACCCGATGACCATCTCTTAAAACATGGACAAATGTCTTGATTGCTTTTTTAAGAGCATCCGCCCTCTCGCCTGCGATATACTCCTGATAGGCTCCGACTACTGCATTTAAAAGAAGTGCCACCATTATAAATCCGGCATCACCATACTCTTTAATGACTAGTGAAATAATCGCGGCAATAAGCAATACATAAATAACAGGGCTTTTAAACTGCTCAATAAATATAATCAGCAGGGTACGCTTCTTCGCCTCAGCCAAAACATTTTTACCGTATTTCTCGCTACGCAAAGATGCCTCTTCGCTGCTAAGTCCCTTGGTACTGCACTCTAAATCCCGCAGAGTCTCCTCTACGCTTTTAGTATGAAACATAACTCTTTCTCCTAGGCGCTATATAGACACTATCATAGTTTGGGCTAGCTTAAAGCAGACTTCAATAATATTACAATTTTGTGGTAAAATATCGCCCATGAAATTTAATGTGCTCTTATCCATACTCTTTGCCATTGTTACAAGCTTTGCTGCTATCCATGAAGTAGAGCATATTAAACATAACGACTCTTCAACATGTTTAATCTGTACCGTTAGTAATAATTTAGTATCCGATGATGCAGTAAAATTTGTCTCTGATGTCGAGATTTCTCACTTTGAAAATATAGCTCAAAACAATCAAATCACATATCTACATGTAAAAACAAATTCAAACCAGACCCGCGCCCCTCCAAGAATATCCTAAATCAATAGACTTCTTTCATAACTTAGATTGCTTCGTCGTTCCTCCTCGCAATGACCGTCATTGCGAACGAAGTGAAGCAATCTAAAAAGAAGTTTAATTAAAACAATCATTACAAAAACAAAAATTATTTTAGGATAGAAAATTATGAAAAAAATATTATTATCAAGCACACTATGCGCGGCTTTAGTTTACGGTGCAAATGTACTTCCTGTTGAAAAAAGAACTTTTGATCAGTCAAAGTTTATTCCGGACATCTCTTTGGTTATGGATGCCTCTTATGTTAACAGAAGTGTAAAAGACGCAGAAGTTGGACATCTCGAGGTCCCTGGTGTTGTTCACGGTCTGCTTGGTTCACACTCGCACGGCGATGACAATCACGCTACATACAACGCAGAGAACGGATTTAATCTAAACTACGCGGAACTTGTATTATCCAGCAGCGTTGACCCGTTTTTTACCATGGACGGTATATTTCACTTCTCAGAGAACGGTGTTGAGACAGAAGAGCTTTTCTTCACATCAAACGCCCTTGGATACGGCACAAAACTAAAGGGCGGAAAATTTAACTCAAACTTCGGCTACTTAAACGAGCAGCACCACCACGCGTGGGATTTTGCGGATATGCCTCTTGTCTATGAGTCGTTTTTGGGAATGCACGGCATCAATGAAGTAGGTGCGCAGCTTCAGTGGACGGCTCCAACTCCTTTTTACCTTATGGCAGGTTTTGAGATACTTCAGGGTGAAAATGAGCAGATGTTCGGCAAAGAGACTATCGGCGATGCTGAAGACCCTATTGCAGAGGGCGAAGATGGACCTGCTCTTTATGTCGGCTACATCAAAACCTCTCATGACATAGGCGACACGACAATCCTCGGCGGCATCTCTTATGCGCAGGGCGAATCAAGAATTGACCACAGCGCAGACGAAGAGAATCCTCATGCATTTTCAGGTGATGCAAAACTCTACGGTGCTGATTTTGTACTTCTTCACTCCCTAGACTCATACAGCTCTATAAAATGGCAGAACGAATATTTGGAGAGAGAACTTGACGGCACCCAATTCGCTCTAGATGCGGACGGAACTGTTCTTGGCTCGCCATCGATGCTTAAAAAACAGAGCGGTCTTTACTCACAGCTTATCTATACACACGATAAAAACTGGAGAATGGGTGTGCGATACGACACAATCCTTAAAAATGATGTAACAAATAACGGTTCTGATGTAGAACAGCCAAACGGTCTTGACAAATACACAGCGATGGTAGAGTACCACACAAGCGAGTTTGCACGTTTTAGACTACAGTACAGCCACGATGACGCAATGTTTAACGAAGACGGTCAAAGAGAGAAGATAAACACTATCATTCTTCAGGCAAACATCTCTATCGGTGCGCACGGTGCTCATAGTTTTTGATTTTACAAGAGCAGGTTGAACTCTCTGAACAATTAGGTTTTTAGATTGCCGCGCTTCTAATGAAGCTCGCAATGACCGCATGTGTGTCATTGCGAGGCTTTAGCCGTGGCAATCTCTCTTTGACTAAAGAATTTTATTAAAAAGAGCACATTATGAAAAAATTATTGACATTACTAACACTTCTGCCGCTAACGCTCCTAGCGCATCTCAATATTGCAGTAAGCTACCCATACATTGGGGCTCTTACCAAAACAATAGGCGGCGAGCATATCACGACTACTGTTTTGGCAAAAGGAAATTGGGACCCACACTTTATCATTCCACGCCCTTCGCTCATCTCAAAAGTTAGAAATGCCGATGCGCTTATAATGAACGGCGGACAGCTTGAGATCGGCTGGCTTCCTCCTCTGATTAACCGTGCAGGCAACCCAAAAACTTCAACATCGTCCGCAACATTTTTAAACCTCTCCCACCATGTAGAGCTTATAAATAAACCAAACGAAGTGGATAGAAAAGATGGCGATATCCATCCTGACGGGAACCCTCATTTTCATCTTGATCCGAAAAACACCCTTCTTCTTGCAGATACTATAAAAAAGTTCTTAATTTCAATAGACACCCAGCACAGAGACGTTTATGAGAAAAACTTTGCTGATTTTTCAGATATGTGGAACAAAAAGATGAGCGAGTGGAGCCAAAAGATGAGTAACAAGAAGGGGCTAAAAGTCATCCAGTTTCATGACAACCTAGCTTACTTCAACAAGGCGTACGGACTTGTAAACATCGGAACCATCGAGCCTTTGCCTGGAATCCCGCCATCTTCAAAACATACTATCAACACGATAGAGCTTATAAAAAAAGAGAACCCTTGCTGTATCTTGCATGATGTTTACCACTCAACAAAAACAGCCGACTTTATAAGCCAAAAGACAGGAATCAAGGTTGTTTTAATGCCCCACGACATAGAAGCACTTGAAAATATCGACAACCTAAGCGCGCTCTTTGACCATCTAACCGGTGCTATAAAATGATAGATATTTTGCTTGTTCCCATCGCCCTTGTTATCATCCTTGTTATGCTTCACTCCTACTTTGGCATGGAGATATTAAAACGCGGCATCATTTTTACAGACCTTGCAATCGCGCAGTTTGCGGCTTTGGGCTCATCTGTGAGCCTCGGTTATTTTCACGAAGAGCACTTCTACCTCTTAACTCTTGGTTTCGCGCTTCTAAGTGCTTTTCTTATAGCTTTTGCCTCTACGCGAAAACTCCATCTTGAGGCGTTTATCGGGATACTTTACGTCTTGGGTGCGAGCGGAATTATGATGATACTCGCGCACTCCGCAGAGGGGATGGAGCACTTCAAGTCACTTCTTGCAAGCGATATACTCTTCACGCCTCCGAGTGAAGTTGTAAAAAGCGGGGTTATCTACTCATTTATTGCTGCTGCTCTCTACTTTTTATATCCCAAGTTAAACGGCTTTTTAAAAGAGCTTCTCTTCTTCTCGCTTCTTGCCGTAACCGTTACCTCATCTGTTGCGCTTGCGGGGGTTTTAGTAGTCTTTGTGCTGCTTATCGCACCGCCGTTTGTAGCGCTCTCTTTAAACTTTAAAAGAGCTTTGCTGGTCAGTTTCTTTTTTGGATGGTTTTTTAGTATAAGCGCAATTACACTATCATACTTTTACGACTTGCCGACCGGCTACGCTATTGTATTTTTGGGCGCATTTTTAACCGCGGTTGCAGTTTTAGTAACATCAAAAAAGGTATCAAAGAGCTGATATGAAATATCTAGACGAATGGACACAAAAAGAGTTTTTGCAAAACAAAAAACGGCTTGAAGCAGAGGGCATAAAAGTAGTGCTGATTGACACAATTCTTTCGCCGATTGATGGTGCCGATACGATAGTTTACAACCCTTATGAGCTAAAAAATGAGCCTGAGGGGAGCGTTTTCGTATTTTACTGCGACAGCGGAAAAGCAACACTAAACAGACTTGATGAGTACAAAAAAAAGTTCCCAAAACAGCACTGCATCTCTCTAAAGGGCGGCAGAGGCTACTGGCGCATCAACATGAAAGTTTTAGATGAGTAAACACAAAGAACAGCTCGAACTCTTTATCCAAAACCTCCAAAGCGAAAATTTCTACGACGCACACGAAGATTTGGAAGTTCTCTGGTATGAGAGAAGATTTGAAGAGAGTGATGAAGTGAAGCTAATTAAAGGATTCATAAACGCCTCTGTGAGTTTTGAACTCCGCAAAAAAGGGAAGATTGAAGCTTCACAAAAAGTTTGGAATAACTACCTGAGGTATAAAGATTTAATCAACAAAATAGACTCCCAACATGTAGAAAAATATCATCAAATTATAAAAGTAATAGATAAAATAAATAGCTAAACAAAAATCTTTAATTCCAATTTTGATATAATTCCACCAAATTTCAGGGAGGACGAGATGGATATATCAAAATACACAGATTTGATTGTTCTTTACGGCAGTCAATACGGTTTAAAAATCATCGCTGCTTTGGTAATATTTTTTATCGGCAAATGGGGAGTGAAAAAAATCACCGCGCTTATCAAAAAAATAATGCTAAAAGCCCAAGTTGATTTAACGCTTGTTGAATTTTTAGAAAATGTTATCTATTTTGCCTTGCTAATTGTAATTATCCTAGCATCCTTAAATGCTCTTGGCATCAACACCACATCATTTTTAGCAGTATTTGGCGCGGCGTCTTTGGCAATAGGCTTGGCGCTTAAAGACTCTCTCTCAAACATCGGTGCAGCGGTTCTTATCATTGTATTTAGACCTTTTAGGGTTGGAGATTTTATAGATGCCGCAGGAGCTTCCGGCAAAGTAGAGGATATAAACCTTTTCTCGACAATAATGGCTACCGTGGACAATAAAACCATAATGATTCCTAACTCTGCTGTTATAAGCTCAAATATAACAAACTATTCAAACAAACCGACACGCCGTGTAGAACACATCATTGGTGTGAGTTACGGCGATGATTTGTTGCATGTAAAAGAGGTTCTTAACCAAATTATCAAAGATGACCCTAAAATTTTGCAAGACCCTGCACCGCTTGTCGCTGTCGGTGAGCTTGCCCAAAGCAGCGTCAATTTTACCATTCGTGTATGGGTAAATAACGATGACTTTTGGGACGTACACTTTGACATGTTAGAAAAAATAAAACTTACATTTGATGCAAAAGGGATAACAATTCCCTTTCCACAGATGGACATTCACACAAAAAGGATTGAAAATGTTTAAAACAGTTGTTGCTCTGCTTGTTCTTGCTACTTTCGTAGTTGCACAAAATAGAGAAGATATAAAAGATGAGATAAAAATCACAAAAGAGAAAATCAAGGCGTTAAATGAGAATTTAAAAGAGCTTCAAAAGAGCCTCCCAAAAGAGGATTACTTATTTAACGCGGTTGCCGAGGTTGGCTATACGTCAAACTCTGGAAATACAGATACAGAGGCTTTTAACGTTGATGCGAAAATTACAAACAGTTGGGATCTTCACTCGATTGAGGCCATGATGCAGATGCAATACGGCACAGAAGATGATGTTGAGAGCAAAAACAGATTTCTTACAGAGCTTTTGTATGACTACAAACTCTCCGAGAGACTCTCTTTGAACTACCTTGCAGGTTATAGAGATGATAAGTTCTCAGGTTTTGCCTATCAATTTTATACCGGTCCGGGTGCTAAATATATAGCAATAAAAGATGAAGTTCAAGATTTGGCGGTTGATGGAAACCTTCTATACTCAAAAGATGAGATAGAAGATACATATATGGATGGCTTAGGAAATGTAGTAAAGTACCCATACCCAGCAGGAAGCATAAGCCTAAATGATGGACATGTTAGAAGCTACGCGGCATACAGATTAAAGGGTGTTTACAATATGAAACTTCTTGAAAATCTAAAATTTCACCAAACGCTAAGCTACAGATCAGAGTTTTCTGACCTTGAAAACTATTTTATCTACTCAAAAACAGGGTTATACAATAAGCTAACAGATATATTTTCTGCAGGTATCGTTTACCAGATAGACTATATAAATAAACCTGCTCTTCCAGGTAAAACATCGACGGATAAGATTTTTAGCTTTAACCTAATCGCTAACTACTAGATTTGGCGCGTAAGCTAATTTTTTTTTAAACTATTCCCCCAAATATATAAAAACCAAGTTGCTATAAGCGCGATAAATGTCGCGCTTAAAAACAAGTGACTTGGATAATACTCATAGACATACCCTGCAATAAGCGCCCCTGCAAACGCTCCAAATCCATATGTTATGCCTGAGAAAAACTGCTGTGCTAAAGATTTGTGCTTGTAAAGATAGAATAGATAGCTGATTGCCGCAGAGTGAAAGAGTGCAAAACTAAGGGCATGAAGAGCTTGTGAGAAAAACAAAATGGTTATATTGTCTGGAAATAAAAAGAGCAGAAACCATCTTATCGCGGTTATTAAAGTAGTAGCCTGAAGTATCAAAAGCAGATTTCTGCGAAGAAGGGAACCTTGAAAGTAGAGCATAAAAATCTCCACGACAACCCCAAAACTCCAGAGATAGATTGTAATATCCAAACTGACTCCATGGTCGGTCGTGTAGATGGTAAAAAAGTTGTAAAATGAGCCAAAACTGACCTGCATAAGTGTAAGTCCAAGCCACAATCTCCAATCTTTTAAAAGATTTATGTCATTTGTAGATTCTTCGCTTTTATCTAAAAGTGCATCAGCTTTTTTTGCTATTACAAACCCAATTACCGATGTAATAAACGTTAAAACAAGAAGATACATAAGTGCGACATCCGCCGAGCTTAGAAATTTAACTAGCACAAGGGCTACGATAATAAAACCGACAGAGCCAAAGAGCCTTATTTTTCCATATCTCTCTTTGCCCAGATATTTAAGTGAAATCAACTCAACATATGGAAGCACGATGCTAAGTCCTACGCCCAAGCTGATATTTGAAAAAAGGAGTTTGTAAAAACTATCAAGTGAGAAGTAAAACGACACGGCACTCAAACACATAATCAAAAGAGAGACGTTAAAGCTCTTTACGTTTATTTTAAGTCCTTTTATAAATGCAAAAGGAACTAAAAAACGCACCAAGGGAGCTGCGGCAAATATGATGCCTATATCGCTCGCGCTGTATCCCGTCATTGAGAGGACTTTTGGCAGGAATATTATATAAACACCGATAATTGAGAAGTAAAAAAAATAAAAAATTGCTAGTAAAAATGACATTTATCATTATACTTTAACTTTTTCAAAAAAAGTTGCTATAATCTTTTCTTAAAAAATTATATTGATTTTTCAGAGGAAGGAGTTTTTATGCTAAAAGAGATGCGAGAAGATGATTTCATTGTCTCAAAAACTGATTTAAAAGGTCGCATTACCTACTGTAACCAAATTTTCATGAAAATGGCAGAATACTCGGAAGAGGAGCTTATTGGCAAAGCGCACAGCATCATCAGGCATGCAGATATGCCAAAAGCTGTTTTTAGATTTTTGTGGGAGACCATACCAAAAAAGCAAGAAGTCTTTGCTTACGTAGTAAACAAGACCAAAAACAACAATGACTACTGGGTATATGCAAACATAACCGCAACGCTTGATGAACGTGGCAACATAGTGGACTACTACTCTGTAAGACGCCGACCAAATCCAAAAGCGCTTGAGGTTATTATTCCACTTTATAGAAAAATGATTGCGGTAGAAAAAAGCAGTGGGGTCGATGCATCATTTAAAGTTTTAACAGATATTTTACAAGAAAAAGGGGTCTCTTACGATGAACTTATTATCTCTCTTCAAGACCAATAAAAATAAAAAAAGACATGCAGAACTTCACGACGAAGCTATAAATGTTCTCAAAAATGCAGCTAGCGGAAAATTAAGCTGGCGCATAACAGGCATACCAAATGACAACTCCAAAGAGGCGGCATTTGCATGGAGCATCAATGATGCGCTTGACCAGTTTGAGGCATTTATGCGCGATGTTCAAACATCTATAGAGAGTGCTGCAAGTGGCAAAACATACAGAAGCACAAATCCACATGGACTTCATGGCATCTTTCGTACAACTTCAGAAAAACTAAAACTTGCCATCTCTTCCATCGCCATGGGATATGAAACACGCATTAAAAGCGCACTCTCCGATGATCTTGCACAACTTGGTGGCGGTGTAAGCGGCGGTCTTAGTGTTATTCAAAAAGATATCGTGCTTTCACAAACCGGTTCAGAAGAGATTTCACAAGCGTCACAACAAACAGCCCAACTCTCGTCACAAAGTCTTAATAGTGTTTATGATATAAACCAAAAACTCTCAACACTTCTAGAGTCTATCTCTGATTCACATGAAATTATTATTCATCTTGAAGAGCGCTCTCGTGAGATTTCAAATGTTGTAAATCTTATCAAAGATATTGCAGATCAAACAAACCTTCTTGCTCTCAACGCTGCTATTGAAGCCGCACGTGCAGGAGAGCATGGACGCGGATTTGCAGTTGTTGCAGATGAAGTGCGCAAACTTGCTGAAAGAACACAAAAAGCAACACATGAAATAGAAATTAACATCAAATCACTCCAGCAAGAAGCAAGTGAAATGCGAACAAGCTCAGATGTTATTTCAGACATTGCCCATGAATCAAGCGATGTCATTCATGAATTTCAGCAAACTTTTACCGAGCTTAACTCTTTTGCAGAAAAATCATCCGAAGTTGCAGCAGCAATCAACAATCGCCTCTTTACAACACTTGTAAAAGTGGATCATATCATTTTCAAATCAAGCGCCTACTCTGCAGTGCTTAATTCTCAATCAGATAAACATTTTATTGACCATAAAAATTGCCGTATGGGCAAGTGGTACACAGGGGTGGGAGCAGAGAAATTTGGACACATGAAGAGTTTTAAAGAGATGGATAGTGTGCATGCTATTGTTCATGATTCCGTGCTTAAAAATCATGAGTATATCAAAAACAACTCCGTATTAAAAGGTGATAATCCAAAACTCATTCATAAGAACTTTGAAGAGATGGAACATGCCTCAAACAAGCTCTTTGAGCAACTAGACATCATGGTTAATGAATTTTAAAGTATTTACTTATTATTAACTTATAATTAAGTATAATACTGCATCTCGATTATGTTCAACCCCTTTCATAGTAGAGATATATATTACCTATAAATTATTTTAGTTATCCGACCATTCCCCCTTTTTGGCTCGGATAATTATGCTAAACTTCCCTTATGAAAAAAATCATCCTGACTACACTAAACTCAAGATTTACTCACACATCTATTGCGCTTAGATATCTCTATGCAAATCTGCATGAGCTACAAGAGAGCGCCAATATTTTAGAGTTTAGCATAAACGATGCCCCGCAAACCATCGCGCAAAAACTGCTTATTAACGAGCCGCAAATCATAGGCATAGGCGTCTATATATGGAATGTTTCCGAGGTTTATGAACTTATACATATACTAAAAAAAGTCTCTCCTGCCACAAAGATTATTCTAGGCGGTCCAGAGGTCTCTCATGAACCTTTTAGGGTTAATTTGGATAGCGCAGATTTTATAATTCAAGGCGAGGGAGATTTAGCCCTTTACGAGCTGTGCAAAAAAATCATAGGCGGCAACGCACCAAAAGAGCGAATCATTAAAATGAGTATGCCATCTCTTAAAAACGTAGCTCTTCCGTACAGATATTACACGGATGATGATATAAAAAACCGTTACATATACGTTGAAGCTTCGCGCGGATGCCCGTTTGAGTGCGAGTTTTGCCTCTCTTCAATGGATGAGAAGGTAAGAGCATTTGACCTTGATATGCTTTTAGATGAGTTTGAACTTCTTTGGCAGCGAGGGGCTAGGAACTTCAAGTTTATTGACAGAACTTTTAACCTCAACATAAAAACCGCAAACATACTGCTGGACTTTTTTTTAGCAAAAAAGCCCCCGTACTTCGCGCACTTTGAAGTTGTGCCGGACCATTTTCCGGAATCGCTAAAGAGCAAGATAGCCCTCTTTCCAGAGGGTGCGCTGCAGCTTGAAATCGGCATACAGACACTTAACCCGCAAATCGCAAACAATATCTCAAGACCGCTAAAACTTGATAAAATTAAAGAAAATATAAGATTTTTAGAAAATGAGACAAAAGCACACATGCATCTTGACTTGATAGTGGGTCTTCCGGGAGAGTCTCTAGAGAGCTTCGGAGCCAACCTTGATGAACTTGCCTCTCTTAGCAGCTGTGAGATACAGATAGGGATACTAAAAAAACTCTCTGGCACATATATTAACCGCCACGACATAGAGCACGGGATGATTTACAGCGACATTCCACCTTATGATGTTTTGCAAACTTCGCAACTCTCCTTTCATGAGATAGGGGTTATGAAAAGATTCTCAAGATTTTGGGATTTGACCTACAACAGCGGCAACTTCAAAGAGAGTGTAAAACTTATCTGGCAAGACGAAAGCGTATTTGAAAACTTTTACGATTTTACTATTTGGATATACACTCAAACCGACTCTACATGGCAAATTTCACTCCAAAGACTCGGCGAGTTGCTCTTTAGATATCTTTGCGAGGTTAAAAAACTCACACCTGAAGTGGTGGCAAAAAAGATGTTAGCTGATATGATGAAATTAAAAGGGCGAGCAGCTCCTATGTACTTAAAAGAGTATGCTGAGGGCTTCTCAACCAATAACAAACATGGAACATCAGGTTTTAATAAAAGACAGAGATAATATCAGAAATTTTTCGATATAATCTTCGAATGTTTAAGTTGAAAATGGTTGTATTACTATCACTAATCTTTTCATGTAGCTTATTTGCAAGTGAGCCATACGTGGACAAGGCTCTGCTAAATGAGATAACTGACAAGCATGGGGTGTTCGCAAAAAAGAGATTTTTCTTTCTTCAAGAAATTATCGATTTAGTAAAAGATAAAGGCGACTTGGAAAAACTAGAAGCGATAAATAACTTTTTTAATGAGGTCAGATACAGCCCCGATATAAAAATTTACGGCAAAAGCGACCATTGGGTCACTCCATGGGAATTCCTTGGCAACGACAAGGGTGATTGTGAAGATTATGTTATTGGCAAATACTTTGCTCTAAAACATCTTGGCATTGACTATAAAAAACTCTTTTTTACATATGTTTGCTCCACCAATTTTAAAGAGCCGCACATGGTCCTTACCTACTTTGAAACACCAAAAAGCGAACCGCTTATTTTAGACAACAACAATCGCAAAATATTTCCCGCATCGCAAAGAAAAGATTTAACGCCAATCTATAACTTCAACGGTGATTTGCTCGATAAAGTCGGCAAGGACAACGAAAAATCTCACAAAAAATGGGATGAACTAAAACTCAACATGCAAAGGAAAAAAATATGACACTGTTTAAACAGGCAGCTTTAATGTTATCGCTATTTTTACTCATCATATTGGCAACCGTACTCATACTAAACTTTCAAAGTGCCAACAAAGGGGTTCAAGACAGACTTTATGATGACGCAAAAAACACTGCCGCTTCTCTTAGCCTTTCGCTTGGAAGTGCTAATGGCGATTTGTCCATGATGGCGACTATGATAAATGCAAATTTTGACAGCGGAAATTACAATCTTATATCGCTTGTTGATGTCGAGAACAAAATGATTCACGACAGAATAATGGAGAGTGACATCACGGCTGTTCCAAAATGGTTTATATCACTAATAGAACTTCAAGCGCCGATTGCCCATGCTAATGTTTCAGCAGGTTGGAGCCAAGTGGGAATACTAAACGTTCAAAGCGATACGACATACGCCTACAAGCAACTCTATGCTATTTTAATTGACCTTCTCATCTCTTTTATAATTATCGCTCTTGTTGGTCTTGCAACACTCAACCTGCTGCTTCATGCCATTTTAAAGCCGCTAAAAGAGGTACAAAAGCAAGCTGGGGCGATAACAAAAAACGAGTTTATCATTCAAAGCAAGATTCCATATACAAAAGAGCTTGCGGATGTAGTTCTTGGAATGAATGCTATGGTTTTAAAAGTAAAAGCTATGTTTAATAAAGAAAACGAGGAGCTAAAAGCTCACAAAGAGCTAGAATATATAGACCAAGATACACAACTCAGAAACCGCAAATACCTTATAGATAGACTTCCTGCCTATCTCAAAGCGGATGCATCTTATGAGGGCGGGGTAAATATGCTTATTTCTCTTAGCGGAATAATTGAAGCCAATGAAAAGCTTGGAAGACAAAACGTCAACAATATTTTTACAGAGATTGCCGACATCTTCAGAGAGAGCACAAAAAATATTAAAGATTCTATCATTGCTAGAATCAACGGCACCGAATTCTCGCTTCTTCTGCCAAACTTCTCAAACGAAGAGGCAATGGAGCTTGCAAAAAAAATAAAGCAATCCTGCAAAGATGTTATTGAATGGGCAGAGCTCGATCCAAATGACACTTTTGCCTCTATTGGGCTATATCAGTACAGACACAGCGATACCATAGCAAAACTACTCTCAAGATCAGACAACGCGCTTGCGCAGGCAAAATTCAATCATGAAAATATACACCTTGAAAAAGCGGAAAATGCCATAGAGGTTATGGGCAAAGAGGCGTGGAAACTTCTCATCAACAAAGCTATTGAAAAAGACAGATTTAGTTTTGTCTCATGGAGTGTTATAGATACAAAAGCCAAAAAACTATCGCACAATGTCCTTAGCATCAATCTGACCCTTGACAAAAACAGCTCTTACAGTTATGCCCAATTTATGGCGCCTGCCATCCAAACAGGGCTAAGTTGCAACATATACAAAAAAATTGTCGACATGTTGTTTAGAAATTCGAGCATGGTGCTGAGCGCTTCAACCTACTCGCTTAGACTTCCTCACGAGTATCTAGAGCATAAAGATACGTACGCCAATCTAAGTGAACTCCTTCGCGCAAATGCCGCGCTTCTGTCGTTTAAGGTAATCATAGAGCTACCAGACAAGTTGGTTCGCCAAGATTCGAAGCTAATAAGAGAGTATATAGAACTATTTAGAAAATATGGCATAAGTATCGGGATTTTTGAATTTATAGGAGAGAGCAACGACTATAGCTACCTGCAAGAGCTTAGACCGGTCTATATAAAGGGCGAGAGCAGCTATTTTTTAACTCAGAGCGACCAATCTCTCTCGGCTCTTAGACTTATAACCGATACTCTTGGCATCTCACTTATAGCTGTTGGTGTTGCCGACATGGAAGCATTAGAAAAACTAAAAGCTAGAGACATACATGTTGTTCAAGGAAAAGTAACGGAGATACTCGATATTTAAAGCCACTTTTACTGGTATAAAGGTAATATTACGCACAAAATTAATAAAAGATTGGACTACTATATGTTTTTTAAAAACAACAAACTCGCTGATACTTTGAAGGTAAAAGATGCAGAGATAACGACTTTGCAAAATGAGCTAGAGCGTGCAAATGAAAAAATTTTAAATCTTGAAAAAAAAGTCAGAGATGCAAATGGCGAACACACTATAAATGAGCTAACAAAAGCCCTTGTCGATGGTTTGACAGAGAGCTGTTTTAGGGATTTATCAGGTTTACAAGGTGATTTGAGCAATAATTTAAATGAACTAAAAGATATTCACAAAAGAAGCCAAACTAACAGTCACAGCGCAGACGATGCACTTCTTGATGTAAATGTTCTTATGCAGACGATGGTGTCTCTGCTTGAGCATATTACCAGCACCTATGACCAAGTAAGCACACTAAACACAAATGTTGAAAATATTTCAAGCGTTATTAGCCTAATCAAAGATATAAGCGATCAGACAAATCTTCTAGCTCTTAATGCAGCAATAGAAGCAGCACGTGCAGGTGAGCACGGAAGAGGGTTTGCGGTTGTTGCGGACGAGGTCAGAAAACTTGCCGAGAGAACCCAAAGGGCAACAAGCGAAGTAGAGATAACGGTTCAAAGCTTAAAGCAAAATACGCAGGAGGTACATGAACACTCAAAATCGATGGAAAAACTCTCAACCGACTCAAATGAGCAGGTAAACTCACTTCAAGAGAAGATGCATAACCTTCTTGAGAGTTCTGAGATTATAGCTGAAGAGAACCAAAACATTACAAATGCGATATTTATGGCTCTTGTTAAACTCGACCATCTCTTGTTTAAGTCAAATGGCTACAAGAGCGTATTTAAAAATCAGGTTGATGGTCATTTTGCATCAGACACCGAGTGCCGCTTGGGCCAATGGTACCATACCGGAATAGGTAAAGAAAATTTCAGCAAAACGCCGAGCTACTCAAAGCTTACCACTCCGCACAAAGAAGTTCATGAAAATATTAAAAAAGCCATAGAATGCGTTGCAAACGGTACATGCACAGAACAATCTACAAATGTAGTAACATATTTTAGAGATGCGGAAAAAGCGAGCAAGAGCGTTACGGAAGTTTTAAATGCTATGCTGACTGAAGAGAGGGCCGCAAGGTTAAAAGGGAAATAGGCTCTAAATTCCTCTAGAATTTAGTCCTTTTGTTATTGCCTCATTTATCTCCTGCTTATACTCAAGATTTTGTCTCTCAAGCTCTCTGTCGAAGTTGATTATCAAATGCTTGTTTGCATTAGGGTGTCTGCATAGTGTAAAGAGTATATCGATGTAGATGTCAAAATCTGGATGAGGCCTGAGCCCTAGCTTTTTATGTACTTTTCCATGATATTTTATAATTGCATCAAGCGCATATTGAAGCTTCTTAGAATCTGATTTTTTATTTTTAATTATTCCTACCAAATAGTTTAAATCCTGCTCTTTTTTCTGCGTTTCGTTATTTGGTTCTTTTTTCTCTTCTTGAACAACCGGCTTAGGCTCTGATTGTTTATCTTGGAATTTTTTTGTGCTATTTGGCTCTAAAAACAGTAAAAATATCAACAGCGTTAAGAGTGCAACCAATCCCATTATAGACTTGACAATTAATTCTGCTTCCATTAGCCGCCGTTTTTTTTGTTTTATTATACCTTAGTGTAAGTAAAGATGTCTATATAAAAAGTATTATTTTTGTATAATTTCAAAAATCAACCAAAGGCTCTCTTATGGCAAAACATCCCTCACTACTACAGCAGTTTCGCTCTTTTTGTTTTCAAAACAGGCCACAAGAGTTAGAACAGGCGTTGGAGTATTTTTCTGTTTTTGGAGGTACTAGCTGGAGCGTTGATATGAGTAAACCTCTTGAGGAGTTGATAGAGAATAAGGTTTTGAAAAACTATACCTACATTCATGGGGATATCACAAAGCTCACGCAGAGCGATAAAGTGAGCCATTCGCTCTTAAGTGCCGTTGCGGCGGGGGATGGGAGAGTTCACTCTGCAATCAAGAGAGCTAGAATCTCAAGAGTTGAGGGCGAAAATGCCATTGCTACACTTTGCGCTAAAAACCTTCTCAAAAGAGAGTTTTCATTAGAATCTCCGCCGAATGATGATGAGAAGATTGATGAGAAACTAAACTTCAACACCCCTTTTATGCGTTTTTGGTTCGCTTTTGTCTCGCCATATTTTAAGGGCATAAAAGAGGGCGATTTTAAAGAGGCGATGGAGTCGTTTGCGAACCGAAAAAGCGATTTTTATGAGCTTACTTTTAAAAAACTCTCAAGTGAACTTATCAAAAAAAGCCTGAGTGATGACCCAATTGTAGAGATTGGAAGCTACTGGGACAGAGAGACGCAAATCGACATCTTGGCAAAAACAAAGTCGGGTAAAATCGTTGCGGGGATATGCAAATACTCCAACCAAAAAGCAAAAAAGAGTGAACTCACAAAACTCCAAGAGCAGTGTCGCTTAGCCGAACTTACGCCGGATATATGTGTTATTGTCTCAAAGAGCGGTTTTTCAAATGAGCTAAAGGCTCTAAAAGGCGAAGATGTTAAGTTATTTGGACTTAAAAATTTTAAAATACTTATAGAAGATTTGAGCGACAAAGATTTTATAGAGTGTGTGGGGAAAAAATATTAACACTTTAGTCACTTTACTAACCAAAAAAACAGCTCTTAAATATGAGCATGTAGAAAATATTTTAAAACTTCTTGATGAGGGTGCGACCATCCCTTTTATAGCCCGTTACCGCAAAGAGATGACGGGCGGTGCGGATGATGAAGTGCTTCGTGAGTTTGAGGGCGTATTCTTAAGTGCGAAAAAACTCTTAGAGCGAAAAGAGGAGGTCTCAAGGCTAATTGCAGAGAGAGCAACTTTGAGCGAGGCTATCAAAAAGAGCATCGATGAGGCTGATAGTTTGCGTGTTTTGGAAGACATCTACCGCCCATATAAAGAGAAGAAAAACTCCCGTGCCTCAACTGCCATAGAAAACGGACTAACACCGCTTGCTAACATGTTAGAAAAAGCTGTTTTAACTGCTGAGGAGTTTAAATCAAAAGCCAAAGAGTTTGTAAAGGGGAGTGTTACATCGGTTGATGAAGCCATATCCGGTGCGCAGGATATTTTGGCAGAGAGATACGCCGATATGCCCAAAGAGCGTGAAGCAATTAGAGGCAATATGCTTCGCCACGGTGTTTTAGAGATTAAAAAAACAAAAAGTTTTGATGAAAACGGAGTGTTTAAAAATTTTGTCGGTAAAAGCGAAAAAGTCGCCTACATCCCATCTCACCGCTACCTTGCTATCATGCGTGGAGTAAACGAAAAAGAGCTAAGCGTAAAGATAACCATAGATATAGAGCGACTAGAGCAAAACATAAAAGAGTACAAAATCCCTCGCAACGCTTCATCATCAAAAGAGCTGCTTTTTGAAGCATACAAAGACGGGCTGAAACGGCTTTTGCTTCCATCGCTTGAGAGAGAAGTTCACGCCGAGTTAAAAGAGAGAGCCGACATAGCGGCAATATCTGTTTTTGGCAAAAACCTAAACCAGCTTCTTATGACGCCGCCTGTTACAAAAAGAGTTATCTTGGGAGTTGACCCCGCTTTTAGAACGGGGTGCAAACTGGCGGTTATAGATGAAAACGGCAACTACCTTGAGTCATGCGTTATCTACCCGACAGAGCCTCAAAAAGATTATGAAAACTCCAAAAACAAAGTACTTCTACTTACAAACAAGTATAACATCACGGGTGTAGCTATCGGGAACGGGACAGGTTCAAGAGAGACGCAAGAGTTTTTTGCCCGCATCAACAAAGAGGAGGGAGTTAAGCTAAACTACACGGTTGTTTCAGAAGCAGGAGCATCCGTTTACTCTGCTTCAAAGATAGCCTCTCAGGAGTATCCAAACCTTGATGTAACCATAAGAGGGGCTATCTCCATAGCGCAAAGACTTCAAGACCCGATGGCGGCTTTGGTTAAAATAGACCCAAAATCTTTGGGTATCGGGCAGTATCAGCATGATGTTGACCAAAAACTTTTAGAGAAAAAACTAAGCGATGTTACGCAAGATTTGGTTAACCGTGTGGGTGTTGACATAAACTCCGCATCCCTCTCACTTCTCTCTTATGTCGCAGGAGTAGGCACAAAAGTCGCTCAAAATATCATCGCTTTTAGAGAAGAAAACGGTGCATTTTCAACAAAAGAGCAACTTTTAAAAGTAAAAGGTTTGGGCAAAAAAGCTTATGAGCAGGCTGTAGGATTTATCCGCATAAAGAACTCTAAAAATATTTTTGACAACAGCGGAATCCACCCTGAAAGTTACGAAGTTGCTAAAAAACTTCTCGCTCTTGATTTGACGACTGTTGATGTGAAAGAAAAAGCAAAAGAGTTGGATGTCGGAGAAGAGACTCTAAAAGATATCATCAAAGAGCTGCAAAAACCTGGATTTGACCCAAGAGAAGAGCTTCCGCCCATCCCGTTTAAGGACGGTATAACGGATATTAAAATGCTAAGCGTGGGGAGTTTTGTCTCTGGAGTTGTGAGAAATATTGCCGATTTTGGGGCATTTGTGGATATTGGGCTGAAGAATGATGGCATGATTCACATCTCAAAGATGAGTGCAATAAAAATTTCCCATCCGCTTGAAGTTCTCTCGCTAAACCAGTATCTGCCTCAAATCGAGGTTGTCTCCATAGATGAAGAAAAAGGGAAGGTGGGGCTTAGCCTTATAGGCTAAGCGTTAAAAACGAACCATCAAACCTGCATAAAAACCGGAGTAGTCGATGTCGAGTTTTGCATCTACACCGCTCTCATCAATATCTAGCTTTTGCGCTCTGTAGCCTACTTCTATGGCAGGTTGAATTGCCGGAATAAAATCAAGCGTATAATCAACTTTTGCTCTAACGTCATAAACCGTGGAATCACCCGTAGTGATATATTTTACGTCGGCCTCTAAGCCTATATCGGTTGCAGGAATTTCAACTCTGCCTCTTACATAAAGAAGTGGAACTGCAAACGTTACACTGTCGTCGTAACCCGTAAATGGAGCTGATGGAGCTGCAGTGTATGAGAGGTCAACTACCTTGATATCAAGACCCAAATCAAGTGTTATCCAAGCAGTGTTGTCTAGGATATTATAGTACGGGATGATATCATACTGTTTCATGTCGTAAGAGAGGGTTGTTGTAGCCGCACCGATATCAAAATCCTCGAACTCTCCAGTTGCCAAACCGCTATCTTCTAGAGTTACATACTCTAGTCTTAGATTTGGCACGATTGGGATAGGATGCTTAACCAACGCCCAAACATAAGCGGAGTTTTCCTCTTTTTCATTAGAAACATAGCGACCGTCAGCCCCGCCATCTGTATAAGATGCTTCACCTTTTGGGGTTTGAGACCATGCACCAGCACCCATTTCAACTCTCGTAAAATCCGCCATCACGCAAGATGCAAGAAGCGCCGTACATGCAAGAGAATAAAAAACTTTTTTCATTGATTAATCCTTCTGAAATAGATTTGATTATTGTACCGAATTTTTGCTTGATTTTAAGGGTACAAGACCCTTAAAAAGGAGAAGGAGGGGCGAAAAGAAAAATTATTTAGTCGCAGCAGCTATTGCAGCTTCGTAGTTTGGCTCTTCTGTAATCTCAGGTACGATTTCCTTGTAAGTTACAACACCGTCTGCATCAACTACAAAAATAGCTCTACAAGTTACACCTGCAAGAACCGAACCACCAAGCAATACACCATAAGCGTTAGCAAAATCTTTGTTTCTAAAATCAGATGCAACTGTTAGTTTGTCGATGCCCTCTGCCGCACAAAATCTACCGGATGCAAATGGTAAGTCCATAGAAACAACAGTCGATTTTACACCCTCAAGGTTTGCAACTTTTGCGTTGAAGTTACGAGTTTCAGTAGCACATACACCAGTGTCAAGTGAAGGAACAACGATGATTAGCTGTTTTACGCCTTGTGCGCCGCCAACTACCACATCAGCCAAACCTGCTGAATTTACAACTGTAACTTCCGGTGCTTTGTCACCAACATTCACTTGATTTCCTAAAAGATTTACTTCAGTACCCTTAAATTTTGTAGTTGCCATTTTGGCTCCTTTTTTTGTTTTTAATTTTTATGGAAGAAGTATAGATGATATCGGATAATTTAACTCTTAATTAGAAAAAGAGGCTTTGTTACTAAGCACCTCTTAAGCTAAATGACACTTTTGGGACAGATTTCAAGCTCATCAAGTGAGTTAAATAAGCCCTTTTCGTACATCTCAACCGCCACTCTTCCTATCATCGCCGCATTGTCTGAACAATATTTTAGCTCACTTAAGAGTAATTTTGCGTTGTAAGGCTTTAAAAGTTCCTCAATACGAGAACGAAGGTAGAGATTGGCACTAGCTCCGCCGACAATCGCGAATGTTTGCGGCGGAACTTCTTTAAAATACTTTTTTAGTTTTTGGATGATGTGAGCCACTGCGACATGCTCAAACGAAGCGGCGATATCTTTGTAGTCACTCTCACTTGCACCTTCTAGCGCGACCCGCACGGAGTTTTTCAGCCCTGAATAGGAGAATGCGATGAGCGGAGATTGATGCAGTGGAACGGTAAAGTTGTACTTTTTTCTATCCCCCTCTTTTGCCAGCTTCTCTATAACAGGACCACCCGGATAACCGAGGTGCATCATTTTTGCCACTTTGTCAAAGCTCTCTCCAAAGCTGTCATCCATACTTTTTGCAACTGTTTTTATCTCTTCTAAGCTTTTAACCTCCATCACTTGCGTATGCCCGCCTGAAACCAGCAAAACCGTCAAAGGAAAAACCGCCTCTTTTTCTATAAATAGAGAGTAGATATGCCCGATAAGATGGTTTACTCCGATGATAGGGATATTTAGCGCAATAGATACGGCTTTTGCCATAACAACACCCTCAACGAGAGTAACGCTTAATCCGGGAGTTGTAGTAACCGCGACCGCTTTTAAGCCACTAAAATACGGTTTGCACTCTTCTAAAATCTTTGGAAGTGCCTCTGCATGAAGTCTAGCCGCCAGTTCTGGAACAACGCCGCCGTAAACTGAGTGTTCCAACTCTTGCGATATTTTTTTATGAAAAAGAAGCTTTTTTGTGGCAATCTCTGTTATGGCGATTGCGCTGTCGTCGCATGAACTCTCTATACTTAAAATCATTTTTTATCTCTTTTCCAATACATGAAGATACTCAAAAGTAGAATTTGCTTTGTGATTTCTTTTCTCGGTTTTGTCAGCTTTAAATCTCTGATACTCTTTGGTTTGTAAATCATAAGATCCATACTTTGTCATAATCTTTTTTACCTCATCTTCACTCATCAAACCCTCATTGTTGTAACTTAAAAAAATGTATTTAAACTCTGCATTTTTTATAAGCTCCTCAAAACTTTTATGAACCTCTTGTTTTTTACAATAGCTTGAGCGATTGTACTCTCTCATCCCGGTTTTCCCATTTGGAACAAACTCGTCATAGAGTGCAATAGTGTTTAAAAGATGATAATTCGCCCCATACTGTCTTTGGTTGTAAGGCGGGTCAAGATACAAAATATCCCCTTTGATTTTTTTGATTAGCTCATTGCTATCTTCTTTGTGTACCTCATGCAAACCTTGACTTAACCCAAAATGTGCACTCTCTAAAACCAACTTCTTTTGTGCAGACTTCTTTAGATGTTTTAGATACGCACCATAAACAGAAGCCGTATTTGCCACTTTGTCGGCACTCTCCAAAAGTGAAGCCAATAAAAAATAGTACAAATTATCTTCTATTTTTTCACTCTCTTTCCACTCTTTTAGCTTTGTTCTCATCGTGTCTATCTTTTTACCATTTTCATCACTAAAATATTGTCGTTCGCTTCCGCTTCCCATGCAGTAATGATTATAGATAAAACCACTATCTATAAGCTTTAATGAGTTTAACTCTTCTATAAAATCTTCTTTGTTTTTTATCTCTTTGTGATTTTCAATATAATTTTTATTAAGTACAAAACTATAATCTTCTAAATCGTTGCTTATTACTTTTTTGACATCTTTTTTAAAAGTTCTTCCAACTATCCCCGTTCCTGCAAAAATATCGCAAAAAGTTTTCTCTGACAAATCAGCGCCTACCACGATTTGGACTTCCTCTTTTATCCAAGAAGAGAGCTTTAGTTTTGAGCCGATGTAGTTCATTTTATAAAAGCTCTAACCTCTTCATCAAGAGCAAACACATCATCGACGCTTTTTGGTAGCGTGTCAAACTTTTCGTAAGCCCCGATAACTGTTTTTGCTATCTCCATAAAGCCTATCTCTTTAGCTATAAACTTCTCGATTGCGGCTTCATTTGCCGCATTTACTACTACGCCGCGAGATGGGTTTTTTAGAAGTTCGTCTTTTATGCCCCAAATCGGGTATCTGTCAGTTGTTATCTCGCGAAATTCAAGAGAGCCGACTTTTAGCAAATCTACATGCGGGAGGATATTTTCCTGCATCGCCCCATTAAGCGCAAAAGCTATGGGAAGTTGCATACTTGCATTTGCAAAATGTGCGGTGGTTGAGCCGTCTTTGAAGTCGATGAGTGCGTGAATGAGTGACTTTGTCTCAATGATGGCATCGTAACGACCCTCACCAAAAAGCCATCTTGCCTCTAAGAGTTCAAACATTTTGTTCATCATTGTCGCGCTGTCTATGGTAATCTTTTGTCCCATCGACCAATTTGGGTGTTTTTGGGTATCTTCGAGTGTCGCACTCTCAAGCCGTGCAATATCCCAGTCGCGAAATGCTCCGCCGCTTGCGGTGATTATCATCTTCTCTACCGGGCGATTTTGCATCAGATACCAAAGTCCGAAATGTTCGCTGTCTATGGGTTGAATCTTTGAAGTATCTATAAATGCGCCGCATGCGACTAACGACTCTTTGTTGGCAAGAGCCACTTTTTTGTTACATGATAGAGCCTTAAGTGTGGGGCGCAGACCTAAAAAGCCTACAAGCGCATTGACGACCAACTCGCTTTGTGACTCTTCTATGGCTCTTAAAATCGCCTCTTCTCCGCCAAAAACATTGTTGTGATTTACTTTATGGAGGTCATCTTTGTTTGCGATAACGACTGTTTTTGGGTTGTGTTCTTTTATTTGAGAGTTTAAAAGCTCGATGTTGTTTCCAGCAACAAGAACCTCAACATTCATTGAGAATTTTTTGGCAACTTCAAGCGTATTTACTCCGATTGAACCTGTAGAGCCGAGCAGTATCAAGGATTAAACCAAGCCTCTAAGAAGCACAAGCATAACTATTGCGCCAAAAAGATAGCCGTCAATACGGTCTAAAACACCGCCGTGACCCGGTAAAATATCTCCGCTGTCTTTTACGCCGGCACTTCTTTTTAATGAACTCTCAAACAGATCACCAAAAATAGAACTGACTGCAACCATAAAAGAGATGATAAGCGATACGCCCAAATCAACTATACTAAGTCCTACAAACATTCCAACTGCAGTTGCCACGGCTACTCCACCTACAACGCCCTCAATTGTTTTGTTTGGAGAGGTCTCGCTAAACTGGGTCTTACCTATGCTTTTACCAACTACGTAAGCTCCGACATCGGCCATGGCAACAACCATCACAAGCCATAAAAGAGATAAAACTCCGTACTCTTGATACATCGTAAGTATAAAAAGCATACCTGCTGTAGGATATATAAACGGCAGAAAGTTTTTCCAAGTAAGGCTTCTGTTAAAAGCAACGGCGCTCGCATAAACTACACCCGCTAAAACAAAAAGGTCATCACTATATGGATATATCGCGGCAACCAGCCATAGACCCACTGCGTAGTAAATCAGGGTTTTGTTTTGGATATCAAATAGCTTCATAGCCTCTTGAAACGCCAAAATATAGAAGGCTCCCAAAAAAAGCCACATCAAAAAGAAGTTGTTTATGATTCCGACAAGAAGTACGGTGGCAACGAGAACCAAACCGGTAGTAACTCTCTCTTTAGAACTTGTAAATATGCTCATTTACGATCCCCAATTAAAATTAGGCAATTATAGCCTGTCACACTTTAATATCTAGTATATGCAGAGGCGGATAAATCTCTTTTTCCTCATCTTCCTCAGACTTTTTGTGTTTTTCATTTCTAGCGGTCTCTTGATCCGCTTCATTTTTCTCATGCTCATTGTCTGGGTTAATGCCGTGGTTCTCCTCGGTAGGGCGAACTTCAATAACCTCTTTCTCTTTCTCTTGAGCTGCCACCTGAGCTGCCATATTTTGAAAATCTACACGGTTGTTATGGGCATTTACCAACGATGAAACACTCGCCGTCTGTTGATTTACATATATTGCATTTCCCACTAAACCTACTGCCATAACTTTCCCTTAATTTTATTTAAATCCGCTGACTAAGCCTAGATTGCTTCGTTACAGGCTCCTCGCAACGACTGTCATTACGAGTTTCGCTAGAAGCGCGGCAATCTAAAAACATAATTATTCAGAGAATTTTATTTAACTTTTAAACTATTTCAAAGCGGCAAAATTATCGCGTATCTACCTCTATAGTTTTGTACTTATTGTACAGTACATTCGCGCCGTTTTGAATGGTAACTTCTCTTCTTGGAGTATAATCGACCAAATACCTGTCTTTTTCAAACATCGTAAAATCAACGCAGAGTCTAGCTGAGCCTTTTATAACACTCTCCGGAACGTTTTGCTTATCAGTTGTTATAATGACATGCGCCGAGGGTCTCTCTTTCATATGAAGCCAGATGTCCTTTGCGCGGGCATTTTGAAGCAGTTCGACATTGCCTCTCTCATTTTTTCCAAGACTCACCTTGTATCCGTCAATCCAAAAAGTCTCGATAGCGTCGTTTGTTTTTATCTTTTTAGCCTGAACATTTTTTGGAAAAAGAAGTTGGATTTTTGCAACATCTTTTGCCTCTTGCACCGTATGTATAAAGAGTTTCATGTGCTCTATTTTTGATGCTAAAGACTCTCTCTCTATGTGCATATGCGTGGCTCTCTGCTTTGCTTTTTTACTTCGTAAAAAGAGCGAATTTGCCATCATTGCAACGGACGAAAACTCCTTATGAAACTCGATTTTTACTTTTTTTCCGTCATAGTCCTCAACCTCTACTACTCTCTGGTAAGGCTTTATATTGTGCATATTTGCCAGAAGAAGATTCCCAAAATGGCTACACTCTGCCGCTTCTGCCTCAAGTTCAGCTTCATTATCCAAACTCTCTGAGAGCTTCTCTAATTTTTTTAGTTTTTTATTTAAAAGTGAGATTTTCTGCTTTTTAAGAGATGAGAGTTTGTCATCCATCTCTTTTGCGTACTCATCATACAAAAACTGCTCAATATCCTCGATTGGATACTCTTTTGCCTCAAACGGAGCAGTTGGCACATCTAGGAGCTTCTGCCCTACTCTTACCTCTCGAAATGAAGAAAAAAGGTCAACATGCCTGAGCGCTTCAAGAACTACTTCATCCTCGTCTAGGATAATGACGTTTGTATATTTACCCGTAAATTCAAACTGCAGATAAGTTGTCTCCTCTTTGTAGGCGGATGCCACGGAGGTTTTAAACCTTAAAATCTTGTCGCCGCCAAAAATTTCTACATGTAAGATATTTGCGCGGTTAAATCTTTTTGCCAAAAGCACGTCAAACGGAGCATTATAGACTTTTGAGCGGGCGTAAGAAGCACACTTGAATATTCTGGAGTTTGAACGCTGCATCTCAAAGTAAAGCTCGTCGTCTCTGTCAAATACAAGTTTTATAATGGTGTCACTTACCCTGTAAATAGCTGATATTTTCGTAAACTTTTTTATATAGTCGGTTATCTGTTTTAGGTGTGATAGTTTCATAACAAGATTTTATCATATTTCTCTTTTATTGAATGAAGTTTCTCATATTTATAGATTTTTACTTTATTACCAACTTATTGATTAATTTTTATACAGTTTAATGTATTTTAAAATTGCTATTTATAGTATATTTTCAATCTTTATTTTATTTTAAGGGGAAAAGATGACAGATTCTGTTGATGTGCTGGGGATGCTTAAACTCGTCTATACGCTCTACACTCTCTCGGTGATTTCGCTCATAGGATGGTTTGCACTTGGAGTTGTAAACCCAAAAGGTAAACCGCGTATTGTAAAGACCTCTACATTTTACACTTATGTAGGTGTGCTTATTACTGTCGGTGTGGCGATTCATATCGTCACTTTTAACAAGATACCATGGGTTGAAATTGACTTTAAAAGAGACTCACTAAAACCGGCTCAAGTTGTAAATATAACCGTTGAGAAGCACGAGTTTAAGCTTCCAAGTCCAAAAATAGAGCTTAAATGCAATGAATATATTCTCTTTGATGTAGTATCAAAAGATATAACTTACGGTTTTGGTATCTTTAGACAAAACAACTCTATGGTTACGCAGATGCAGGTGGTTCCGGGAAGCAGAAACGACCTTATGTGGAAGTTTGGCAAAAACGGTGTTTACCATTTGCGCTCCACGGAGTATTCAGGACCTAAGGGGGCAAAAATGTACATAAAAGATGTTTTTGAAGTCAAAGGATGTGACGAAGATGACAAATACTCGCAAAAAGGAGGGAGTTTATGAGTTTTTTACATACATTTGTTCATGGCAATGAGGGAGGCTTAAAGGCGGATGGTTTGACACCAACGCAAAAAGTGACACTCAGAGCCGTAATTATAGGGATACTCTACTACGGTTTATCAGCGTTTGAGGGGATGATGATGCGTGCTCATGCCATTACGCCGCTTCCGATGCTTAGCGATTCGCACTACTTCTCAGTTATGACGGTACACCCGATAGTGGGGATTTTTGGCTCTACTTACCTTGTGGTTTTTGGCGCATTTACATTTTTAGTGCCTTACTTGATGAAAAAACCGCTCTACAGCATCAAACTTGCAAACGCAACATGGATGCTTATCGCCCTTGGGGTTTTACTCGCTTGGCTTGGCGGGTTTTTGTTCCACTATGCACCGCTTTACACGCTCTACTGGCCGCTTCCTGTTGATTTTTCACAGTTTGACGCAATCGGCGGACTTGTCTTTATCACAGGTATAGCACTTATAATGATAGGAACTTTAGGGTTTATCTACAACATCTTTGCGACTGTTTTTTACACTGAAGAGGGGCATGAAAAACGCCCGATGAAACCGCTTCTTATCTCTGCTTTGGGAATTGACGGTATGCTTAACATCTGGTACAAAATGACTGGTCGTGAGCCATACTCGAAAGAGCCAGCAGTTTCACTCCCAGTCGTGGCAATCTTTCGAGGAACAATAGATACTTTCCTTGATGCGCTTGTGATTTTGACATGCGGTATTTTAATTATGGTTTACATCATCGGCGATCTTTCCGGTGCAACAATGAACTACACCTCGGTCAATGCGTTGCTTTACAAAAACTTCTTTTGGTGGGGACTTGACTTAATTGCAGACGGTTTAGTGCTTATTTATATAGCAGGTTCTTGGTATCTTTTGGCGATGCTCATCACTGGTAAAAAGCTTTTTATGCAAAATATAGCAAGAGCGGCACTTTTACTTGAGCTAATCGTTTCATGGGCAGTTTGGTCACACCACCTTTTGGCGGATCAGGGACAAAACAATATGATGAAGCTCATCAGCGGCGAAATGGTAACGGCGTTTGAGCTTGTCACACAGGGAATCGCTATCTTTATCACGCTTGTAACACTTTGGAGTGCAAGACCGCTTAAGATGACAAATGAGCTGAAGTTCCTTCTTGCAGGGATTTTAGGCTTTATGTTGGCAGTTCCGGCAGGCATCATTCAAGCAGATATGGGGCTTAACCGCATCCTACACAACACGCAGTGGGTAGCAGGACCGCACTTCCATGTCGCTTTGCTTGTCGGACTGACTATGACGCTCTATAGTGCGGTTTATATCTTATGGCCGACTCTTACAAACGGTGTCAAGCTCTACAGTCAAAAGTTGGCAAACTTCCACTTCTGGGGACAGTTGGTCGGCGGTATCGGTATGGGTGCATTTATGGGAATGGCGGCGATGGACGGCGCACTTAGACGCACGCTCTATGTGGATGGCGAATACCAAACATACATGATACTTGCAGGCATTTGCGGACTTCTGCTGCTTGGAGCTTGGCTAGCACTTCTGCTTAACCTCATCATGAGCGTGGGTTTAAAAGGGCTTCTTGGCATCTTTAGCAAGTCAAAACTGCAAACAACAGCTTTAGTACCTGAGGCATAAAAGGGGTTTAAAATGGTAAATATACAAAAAGTATCCAACCAAATCCTAAACGACTCACTCTACAACACGCTTCTCTTTGAGATAAAAGAGAAGCTCTTTGCGCAAAATATTACCCCCGTGATGATAGAAGCGCTTCTAAGTGAAGACCTCTCTCTTTTGAGCGAATACAAAGAGATTAACCGACAAAGCGAACTCTCAAGTATTCAAATCAAAAAGCTTCTAGCACAAGAGGGGGAGGCAGCCGAAGTCACACAAAAAAAAAGAGAGATAAACGAAAACATCCAGACACTAAAAAATCTTGAAAACTTCGAGGGCGACTCCAAAAACAGCGCATACCCCATCTGGATAGGAAGCGCAGGAGTGATGATTCTCTTTATGGCTCACAATATCATTGCACTCTTTAGTGAGCTCTACGCCACTCATGAAGCAGAAGTCTACATCTTTTATGGCATTGTTTTGTTGCTCACATACTTTAGCTATGTCAAAGTCAAAAGCAATCATGACGTGCAACACGCCGTTTTCGCCGCAACCTACACAAAAACCAAAGAGATGATAGAAGAGGGACTCAGAGCTTCACACTTTTCGCGGGATGAGATATATGAACCGTAAACCCTCTATTCTTATGCTTGCAACAACCTCTCCATCTCACCTAGCGGCATCGGTTTAGCGTAGTAATAACCTTGGATGGAGTCTATTTTGTTCTCTAGCAAAAAGCTCTGCTCCTCCACGGTCTCCACACCCTCTGCAAGCACATGTATGCCAAGCTCTTTTGCCAAAAAGATAATGGTTTTTACGATTATCTGATTTTTTGGATGTTCCCTTATATTAGTAATAAAAGACCTATCTATTTTGAGTTTATCGATAGGGAGATTTTTGAGATAGGAGAGAGAAGAGTATCCTGTTCCAAAATCATCCATCGAGACACTAAAGCCCAGCGCCCTTAACTGCTCCAGCAGGTTTATGACAAGCTCAGGGTTTTCTAAAACAGAACTCTCGGTAATCTCCAACTCTATCCATGACGCTTCACATCCGCTCTCTGATAGCATATTTTTTAAAGTATCTATAAATTCCAAATGGGTAAGCTGACGTGCCGAAACATTAATGGCGACTCTGCCATTTAAAATCCCTCTCTCATGAGACTGTGAAAGAACCTTGTTCTTCACAGTCTCATTTTGAAATATACATAAATTTCATACCTCCAAACCAACAATTTACAAATATCTTAAAAATATAAAGCCTATTTTGCAAATAACTGGCGATA
>JBAZIE010000006.1:0-103504 GCA_041652055.1 Sulfurimonas sp.
AACCCAGAAGCTAAGCCTCTCATCGCTGATAATACTGCACCTGTCAGGTGTGGAAACGTAGGTCGCTGCCTAGTTGATCATTTCTACTAACAACAACTCATCTAATATTTAACAATTCAATCAAGCTAACTAAATCATGAAAAACTGATATAAAATTTAAATTCTACATAGATTGCTTTGTCGTAAACTCCTCGCAATGACAATTAATAATTAAATTCAATCATTCCTCTATTTTAATTTTTAACAGATATAATTTTTAAAAAAACAACCAAGGAGTTTTTTATGAAATATATATTTGCGTTACTTACAACTCTGCTTTTTTTTAGCGGATGCTCTACTACAACATACACAAAACCAATACAGAGCGGCCTCATAGACAACAGTGAAACCATAATAACTGCAAGAGATGGCAGTTTTAAGCTTCAAGGCAAGTTTGAAGCGCCGTTTGCAAGCACAATTCACTACCACTCTTTAAATGTCGGCGGAGATAAGTTTATAAACGGGTATCAAAAAGCGTTAGGGTTTGGTGCTAAACATGTTCTTATAAAAGTTTCATCGTTAGAAAAAGAGCTTTACGGAGTTTTAGCTCTTGAGGATGCGGATGAGAGAGGCTATGGTCCCGGAACTGTGTCATATAAGATAATCATTCCTGAGCCATATATAAAAGCCGCGTCAAGTGGAAAAATCTCAGTTGTTTATGAGTACTACAACATTAAAGATGATGCTTTGTTTGACAACAGCAATATTAAGAAATATTCATGGATATTGTGGCTAAGCGATGAGGATATTTTTAAGTGAAGATATTTTTAACCACAACTATTTTAGCAGCAGCACTCAGCGGTTTTGAACTTATACATGTATCAAATCATACAGATGAAAAAAGCCTCACAGAGCTTAGTGATAAATATAAAAAAGAGATAATTATAAGTAACAACCGCGCTTATCTTGTTCCAAGCGAATGTCTTCTTGTGAGACACTTCGGGGGGCTTAGTCAAAACAGAGTTGAGATGGCAGGAGAGGAGTTGCAAAACGGCTATCTTGCTACTACGCAAGAAGTTTTTGAAGCAAAAGATGCAGAGAGCATAAAAGAAGAGATAAAAAAGCAAAAAATCAGCGATACCATAGAAGCAAAAGTGGCCAAAGCATTTTTAGATGATGCAGACGGGCATCTCTTCGGCGGACTTAGCCAAGGCAGTGTTGATTTGGGTGCTCAAAAAGAGATATTAAAAAAGAGTTTGCAAGAGCACAAGCAACAGAGTAATCAAAAAGTACCAAAAGAGGATGAAAAAAGTCCCACATGTATAGTTTCAAATAATGGTTCAGGCTATATATTAGAAGACATAAAAGATGCAAAGCTCTATAAAGAGAGCAAAACTCAACAGATAGTTAATGGCTTTATACCATTTAACTAAATATCCGCGTAAAATTTTAATCCGCAAGAAGAGCTGTTTTTTGGGCTATTGCCCAAAGGCTTATAATAATAATGTTACATAACTACACGATATTATTTTTTTATCACAAAATTTACTTTATGCCAAAAATGGCAGAGTTATAACATCTGCAGTGGCAAAGTATAGATAAAAGTAATAAAAATGGCTAAATAGCACTTTTTTATAGAGAATTATAATTTTTCTTATATAATGTACTTATAATTATGACTGTATAAATATTTAAATTAAGTTATGTTTATGTTTATTTACCATTCGTTTAAGATTTGGTTAAAAATTACTCGCCTATAATGCTTACATTCTAAAATACTCGTAGGAGAGAAAATGAAAAGAACAATTAAACTTGCAGTAGTAGCTGCATTGGCTTTAGGTGCAACATCTGCATTCGCAACAAATGGTTCATCGCTTATAGGAATCGGCGCGAAAGCTCGTGGTATGGGTGGTGCTCAAATTGGTGTTGGTCACGGTGCAGAGTCGGGAATCGCTAATCCAGCTTTAATCACTACTATTAAGGGTAATAATGAAGTGTCATTTGGCGGTACTGTTTTTATGCCAAGTATTGAAGTTCAGGCTAACACAACTGCAATTGGTGATCCAGCTGCATCTGAACAAGAGAGTGACTCAGACTTTTTTGTTATACCAACGGTATCTTTAGCTTCTAAGATTAATGATAATTTTTACTGGGGTATCGGTATGTGGGGCACCGGTGGCCTAGGTGTTGACTATAGAGACGTAACACAAAGCACGTTTAGTATGGTTACTGCACTTCAGACTATGCAATTTGGCATACCTTTAGCATATACCAATAGTGGTTTTAGTGTTGGTATTACGCCAATTGTGCAGTACTCTTCATTAGACATTCAATATACTCAACCAACCGCTTTTGGTGCTGATAATATTGGTACTGGTGTTGCTCAAGATGTGGCTGTAGGCGTTAATTTTGGTTTAGCGTATGAGACTGATGGCTTAACACTTGGTGCAGTTTATAAA
Organism: Sulfurimonas sp.; assembly: GCA_041652055.1. Taxonomy (GTDB): domain Bacteria; phylum Campylobacterota; class Campylobacteria; order Campylobacterales; family Sulfurimonadaceae; genus Sulfurimonas. Next base: position 2,439 of record JBAZIE010000006.1, read on the forward strand.
TCTGAGATCAAGTTTGATACAAAAGATGTAATGAATGCTGCATTGGATGGTTTTGGTGTTGGTCCTTCTAATCCAATGGGAATGGGTACGACAATTGATGAAATGGCTACTCCTGCAGAGTATGGGGTTGGTGTGAGCTACACAAATGCTGGACATACATTGGCATTAGATTATAAAAATATCAATTGGGAAGATGCTGAAGGCTACAAAGATTTTGGTTGGGAAGACCAGGATGTAATCGCTATAGGTTATGAGTATGCAACTGATGGTTGGGCTCTACGCGCAGGTTACCAATATGCAGAATCTGCTGTTCAAGATAATAGTGGCAAAGATTTAGCAATTGACAACGCACATGTTGCAAATATGAACTGGTTTGGTTTCCCAGGCAGCGATTATTCTTTAACAAACACATTTAACTTACTTGGTTTTCCAGGAACTCAAGAAAGTCACATTACTTTAGGTGGTACTTATGCATTCAATGAGACTCTATCTATAGATTTGGCTGCTGTATATGGTTTAGAAAATAAAGAGACATTTACAGGTTTTACCGGACAAGATATCACTAGCACTCACTCAGAGCAAAGTTACACTGTTCAACTTAACTACGCGTTCTAAGAAATTCTCTTCACACACACGGCACCGCCATTTTGGCGGTGTTTCACTTCATAAAAAAATCAAATAAATATTTTCAGAAAAGTTACAGAATTGTATGATATAATATTTCAGATTTTTTTGTGATACTATTATCACATAAATGATACACTAAAAGGAAAAAGATATGATGCAAAGATTATCACTGGGAGTTTCAGCTGTTTTAATGGCTGTGTTGTTTAGCGGCTGTTCGTATATGAATATGGGTAAAGTGTTTGTATGGGATTTTTCGGGAGAAACAAGAACGGCTTACGCTAATATGATGGGTGTTATCGGTGAGACGGGAGATCCTGCACAGGCTATGATGCTTGAGTTTAAAGTGGCTGATGATTTATCTGAAGAGGATGTATTTGACGCTATGAAAGAGTACGCTGATCAGTACAACATGAGATTTGTTGGCGAAAAAAATATGTTTAGAATTGAAGATGGAAAACCTAATCAGGTTGTACATGCTAGAATTGCTGAGTTTTGTTCCCTGAGCGTTGCTAAAAAGATGCTAGATCATTCTCGCTATTATGGCGGTTTTATGCCGTGCCGCGTTCTTTACGTAGAGTATGGTGATGGCAGAAGATACTTAATAACAATGGATATGACTTTGGCACTTTACGGCGGAACTGATAAAAAACCTATCAATTCGGATCTTTTTGCAGATATGTTAAATGTTAAAAAAGCTATGGAAGAGATTCCTAGAATGGCTGCTTCGGGCGAGTAATCGTTAATATAGCCTCCTTATTTTTCACGCATTTGCGTGAAAAATATTTTTACAACACACACTTCTTTTCTAAATAACAATCATTTTTTGACCTTAAGGAAAACGATGTTAAATACGCTTGTTAAACTTGTTAAAACAGCGTTCATATTATCATTGAGTGTGAGCATAGCATTTGGCTATCAGGCTATTAGATTTAATCTCTCTGATGGTGACGCCAAAGAGAGAAACAAAGCATTTAACGAAATTGTAGAGGTTGATCTTGAAGATGCAGGATTCACACCAAAAGATACTCACCCAAGCATAGAGTTTTGGTACAATAAATTTTATGGCACAAAGCTGCTAGACAACGGTCGTATAAATCCTCAATTTAAGACAGACCATGTTGCCAATCTAGACAATCTTGGATTTATAACGATTTCAAATGAGGAGTGGATGCTGCCTCTTCTTACAAAAGAACCCTCTCTTGGAGGGTTTGCCCCGCTTAATCTTCTTATCTATAAAAAAACCGGTAGAACTAAGACTTATGTAGGTACTTTGACTCCTGAGGCAATGCTTGACATTACAAAAGTAAAAGATCCTGAAGTTAGAAAAACTTTCACGAAGTATATTGACGCACTCTCAGAGGCAATTGACGCTGGAATGGACGGCGAAGTTGGGTATATAGAGATAGACAAATTAGCCGCTAAAACAATAGTTGAGTTTGAGATGCCCTTTGAGAGAGGCGATGATATACTTGAAGCCAAGTTCAACTTTATGGATAAGTTTGAAAAAGCGTTTGAATCAGAGGAATTTATCGTCGCAGGCAAGAGAGATTTTGAAGAGTACTGGAGCGACTACAGTTTAGAAAATAGCAGATTTGATGCTTACTGGGTATACTCCCTTTGCCACTTCACGTTCTCATATACTGTTTTTAACGTATGGCAGCATCCAGAGCTTGGAGTATCCGCTCCATGCTCAATGTACATGTACTTGGATAAAGGTTCAAACAGCTTAAAAATAGGTATGCCGAGTGTTGAAAACTGGATAACTTTTGGTCGTATTACTGACCCTGAGCAAATCAAGTTTATTAAAGAGATGGATGAGAAAATCAAAGAGATTATGATTAGTCTAGGAGCAAAAGAGATATGAAAAATTTATTAGCATTACTATTTAGTGCAGTCGTATTATCGTTTTCAGGTTGTGCGGACAAGGGCGCTCAAACAGCAAAAGGTAAGGCAGAAGATTCCAAGAGAGAAGTGAGTGCATATCTTGCGGGTGCGCACATGAGCGTTGCAGATGCAGAGGCCAAGCTTAAGGCAGGCGGCTTTGAAGTTCTTGCTACATACGAGAGCGTAAAAGATGGTCATACAATCATTTTTACATGCCCTTCGCTAAAGAAGCAGGCTGCTCTGCCAAATCGAGCAAATATAGCGGTTATGAAATTGTTTGTGGATGATGAGAAAAAGAGAATCTTTTTGACAAATCCACTCTATTTCGGCAAGGCTTATATGCAGCAAGATTATAACCATGATGTTTTTTCGGCTGTAAAGGTTAAATTAGAGGCACTGTTTCCGGATTTAACGCCATCGGCTGAGAAGATGGTGTTTGGTAAATTGGCAAGCTATCGCTTTGCGCTTGGTATGCCTTTTTATGAAGATGTAGAATTTCTTGGAGAAGGAACAAGTGCGGAACTTCTAACTAAACTAAAAGAGTACAAAAAAAGCAAAGATTTTATATATGAAGTGAAAATTTCTGATGATATAACTCTTGTGGGGTATGGTCTTAGTGCAGGAACAAAAAGATTTGTAACGAAAATAGGGCGTCAAAATGCAGGTTTGCTACCTTGGCCTATCGTTGTAAGCGGCGGGGAGGCCACTACGCTTAAAGCTGAGTATTATATCACTCTAAGCTATCCGCTATTAGATATGACGCAATTTAGAGAAATAGCGCCTAGTGCCCGTCAAGTTATCAAAGAGTTGCGAAAACCTTTTAAGTAGGGAGAAGCTATATAAGCTTAGCTTCTCTTTTCCCCTCTTTTATCTCGCCAATGAGGTAAGAACCTTCAGCCTTTGCCAAAACAGTATCTACATCTTTCTCTTTTACTACTAAAATCATGCCGACGCCCATGTTAAACGCTCTGTACATCTCTTCTTTTTCTACATGCTCAGAGATAAGCTCAAAGATTGGCAGAACTCTTATGGCATCTTCTTTTATCTCAGCTCTTAGGTTCTCAGGAAGAACGCGAGGAAGATTCTCAACTATTCCGCCGCCTGTGATATGAGCAAGAGCGACTATTTGATTTTTTAGCTCTTTAAAAGTTTTTACATAAATTTTTGTAGGAGTAAGAAGCGTTTCAATCAACGGTTTGCCGTTAAACTCGTCGCTAAATTTCATATTCATTTTTTCAAATAGCACTTTTCTAGCAAGAGAGAAGCCGTTTGAGTGAAGTCCTGAGCTTGGAAGAGCTATAAGTTTATCTCCTGCTCTTACCATTGAGACTCTATCCATTTCACTCTTCTCAGCAACGCCCACAGCAAAGCCTGCGAGGTCGTAATCGTCATGCGAGTACATTCCAGGCATCTCAGCAGTTTCTCCACCGATAAGAGCGCACTCAGCTTGTATGCACCCCTCAGCGATGCCTGCAACTACATTTGTAGCAGTTTTAACATCAAGTTTGCCTGTAGCGTAGTAATCTAGAAAGAAAGAGGGTGTACCGAAGTTGCATAGAAGGTCGTTTACGCACATTGCAACGAGGTCTATTCCGACCGTGTTGTGTATGCCGGAGTCAATCGCAAGTTTTAGTTTTGTTCCAACGCCGTCCGTTGCCGCAAGCATGACAGGCTCTTTAAACCCTTTTGGGAGCTCAAACGCTCCAGCAAAAGAGCCAATGCCGCCAAGAACGCCTGGGATTTTTGTTGATTTTACTAAAGGTTTGATGTTCTCAACGAAACTATTACCGGCATCTATGTCGACACCGGCGTCTTTGTAGCTTATTTGGCTCATTTAGGGCTCCGATATTAAAAAGTATCGAATTATACCTAATGAGAGTTAAACTGAGAGTTAAGAAGGACTTTTATAATCATACGAACTCACTAAGGCTTCTTGGTGGGTGCCCAAATCTAGCTACTGCTAGATTTGACCCTTCCGTTGCAGAATCGTTCGTTACATATGATTATGCAAGTTAATTTAATAGTGTGACTCTATTTTGTAGAACACTTTTTAGATATAATGCATAGAGGGCAGAAGTTTGCGATTCCTGCAACTAAAGGAAGAATACCTAAATAAAACCATGCATTGCCCGTGATAAAGCCCGTTGCTATAAGGGCTAAGCCCAAAACTATTCTGATAACTCTACAGTTTTTTCTAATTTTGTCGTAATTCATTTTTTCTCCATTTTTAATTAAACATATCTGCATAAAGTGCATCTGCCCAGTCATATATTGACTCGGCGTTTTGCACGCCATCTTTTTTCCAATCTTCGCTGCTAAAAGTGTTTGCAAAGCTAAATACTACATCTTTATCATACGAGTACTCCGTATAAATGTAGATAGCTTTTTCAGGCTCTATGGAGACTGCGGAAAAACAGGTTGTTACAGGTGATTGCCATTTGATTTTGGCTGTTTTGTTTATCTTCTGTGCTATATGAGAAGCAACATATTTTCCTTCCGTATTAGAGGTGTTTCCTGATTTTGAAAAGCCCATCGGACGAGAATCTCCCGTAATATAGACATTTTTCGCGCCTATCGCTTCGTATGTAAGCTCATTTATATGCGCTTCTAGTTTGTTTTTAGCATCTTTTGCCAGCCCAACTTTTTCTAATATCTTTGCACCTCTTACCTGAGGATAGAATGCCGCATCTTCAAATTCATACTCATCAAACTCTGTGTGCACTACTTTGTTGTCCAAATCAATCTTTGTTATTACGCCGTTTGGAACATATTCTATATAGTCGGCGTAGAGCTCTTCAAATGCACTCTGAAACCCTTTTTCTTTAATCGTAATAGCATTGTTTGCGTCTAAAAGAATAACTTTTGCTTTTAGTTTTTTTTGTTTGAAATAATCGGCGATGATACATGCTCTCTCGTATGGAGCAGGAAGACATCTGTAGTTTCCGGCAGGTACGGTAAGTATAAAATTGCCGCCTTTAAAGTTTAAAATTTTATTTTTTAGAGTCATATGTTCAGAACCTGGGATAAATCCTGCAGGATACTCTTGGCGGAGTCTGTTTTCAAAAGCTATATCGTTTGTCCAGCGTGAGTAGTCATAGTCAATTCCCGGAGCAAAAACAAGATAGTCATACGCGATATCGCCGTTGCTTGTTTTTAATATCTGCTTTTCTTTATCAAGTCCGATTGCCGTTGCATGAAAATATGTGTAGTTGTTTTTTCTAGCAGCTTGAAGGTAGTCATGTGTTAAATACTCCAGTTTTACCTTATCAACAAGCCATAGATTGCTAACTGGACATGAAATAAACCCATGTCTCTGCTCAACCAATACAACATCAGCGCTCGGAGCAAACACTTTCGTGTACTTTGCGACCGAGAGTCCTGACCATCCACCGCCTACAACAACAACTCTTGGATTTTTAGTATCTGGTAGAGGAGCTTTATAGTCAGTGAGTGGAGTTGTGTCCGCTCTTTTTTTTGAGTTTGCGGAGTTGCTCTCTGCATTTAGAGCAGAAGAAGCGATAGCAAGTCCTGAGAGTGCTAAAGCCTCTCTTCTTGAAATTGACATGTAGAATCCTCATAAAAAATATTGTGACAATATTATCTTTTTTTGACTTACCGATAACTTATTTTTAACATAAGAAACAAAAGAGCTCATAGTTAATATTTATATTTAATTCAAATATGCTAAAATCGCAGCAAAAGAAATTAGGAATTATAAAAATGAGAGATTTTATTTACGCAGAGATGATGGTACATGTACCAATGTGTACGTCAAAAGAAGCAAAAGATGTTTTAATAATAAGTGACAGTGCCGAGCCGCTGAGTGCAGAGGTCGCCAAACATACTCAAGCAAATTTAAAAATTATTGCGTGTTCTTTAAATGAGATTAGCGGTTTGGGAGATGCTGCTTATGATGTTGTAATCTCTGAGATGCCTAGTGATATGGCATTTTTTTCGCACGTAAGCCGTGTACTTAAAAAAGATGGGCAGTTTGTCACTACTCATCCGTCTTTGGATGATATCGGTGCTAATAAAAATTTGATGACAACTTTGGCAAATTATTTTAAAATCATTATGCCTTACAATATTGGAAACGGCGCAACGGCGCTTCTGTCTTCAAAAGAGTATCACCCGACTGCAGATATAAATCTTCAGCGTGCCGATATGCTTGATGGACTTAGCTACTATAATTGTGATGTTCATCCTGCGGCGTTTGCGATGGGTAACTATATCCGCAAAGAGTATTTGGGAATTATCAAAAACTAATGGCATTTGCTTATGCTATTGCGTTAACAGGAGGAATCGCTACGGGTAAGAGTACGGTAGCTTCGCTTTTGGCGCTTAACGGCATGAGGGTAATAGACGCGGATACGATTTCACATGGTATACTTGATGCTTCTTATGAGTGGGTTAAAGAGAATTTCGGTGATGAGTTTGTAGAAGGTACTAAAGTAACCCGGGCAAAACTCGGTCAGCTTATCTTTTCAAACAGCGAGGCTAAAAAAAAGCTTGAGGCGTTTTTGCATCCGAAAATCAGGGCTGAGATAGAGCAAAGAAGTATAAAGCAGGATAGTTTTAGATTTCCATACCTAATAGATATCCCGCTCTTTTTCGAAAATAAAGCTTACGATATAAAAGAGAGCGTTGTAGTCTATGTGCCAAAAGATATACAGCTTGAGAGATTTATGAAGCGAAACGGTTACTCAAAAGAGGAGTCACTCAGACGCATAGAGTCGCAAATGGATATAGAAGAGAAGAGAAAAAGAGCTACGTGGATTATAGATAATTCAAAAGATTTAAAACATCTGCAGCGCGAATGTGAAGAGTTTGTAGATAAAATTAAAGCCAAATATCTGGAGGCAAAATGAGAGTTTCAAAATATAGCGCAAACGGAAATGATTTCGTAATTTTTCATACATTTGTTAAAAAAGATAGAAGCTCTCTTGCAAAAAAGCTTTGCCACAGGCAAGACGGCGTTGGAGCTGACGGGTTGATTGTTTTGGTTCCGCATGTGAAATATGACTTTCAAGGAAGCCAATCAAAGATTGATTTTGAGTGGCAGTTTTACAACTCAGACGGAAGCGAAGCCGAGATGTGCGGAAACGGAAGCCGTGCATGTGCGCACTACGCGTTTACTAATGAGTTGGCTCCATCAAAGATGAGTTTTTTAACTTTAGCAGGAGTTATTAATGCCGAAGTTGATGGCAATATGGTGCAAAGCGAACTCACCCCTCCGAAGATTTTGGATAAAGAGATAGAGCACAACGGCAAAAAGTGGTGGAAGATAGATACGGGTGTTCCGCATCTGGTATATTTGACAAACAACATAGAAGAGTTTGATATAGACGAGGCAAGAGAGCTTAGATACAAGCATAATGCCAACGTAAATATAGCTTATGTCGATGGCAAAAATTTAAAAGTCAGAACTTATGAGCGCGGCGTAGAAAATGAGACGCTTGCTTGCGGGACCGGTATGGCGGCATCTTTTTACAGAGCTTTGCAGGAAAATCTGGTAGGAAAGAATATAAAAGTCTATCCAAGAAGCGGTGAAACGTTATACCTCGGTATGAACGATAGAACTATTACGTTTAAAGGCGAGGTTAAGAGAGTTTTTGTGACGGAGTTTGGAAGCTAAAATTCGGGTTTACCCCGAAAAATAGTTAAAGACCTGCAGCCTCAACTATTCTTGATTGATGATCAGCAATAAGCGGCTCTATGATTTCATCCATAAGTCCGCCTTGCATAATTTCAGCCAGTCTGTAAAGCGTCAGACCGATTCTATGGTCGCTAATGCGATTTTGCGGATAATTATAAGTTCTAATTCTTCCGCTTCTATCACCTGTTCCAACCTGTGCGGAGCGGTTTGCGCTGTCTTTTGCAAGCGCTTCTTGCATCTCTAAATCATAAAGTCTTGCTTTTAGAACTTTCATAGCTTTTTCTTTATTTTTGTGCTGAGATTTTTGGTCTTGGTTTGTTACCACTAAGCCCGTAGGCAAGTGGGTAATTCTAACAGCAGAGTCTGTTGTATTTACGCTCTGCCCGCCACAGCCGGATGAGCGCATAACATCTATTTTCAGGTCGTTTTCATTGATTTGAACCTCGACATCTTCAACCTCAGGCATAACTGCAACTGTAATAGCTGAAGTGTGTACACGTCCTTGCGATTCAGTTGCTGGAACACGCTGAACTCTATGAGTTCCGCCTTCATATTTCAATCTGCTATAAACTTGCTCTCCTTGAATAAGAGCAATAATCTCCTTGTAACCACCTGCATCGGAGGGTGAACTACTTAAAATCTCAACTTTCCAGTCTTTTAAATCAGCATAACGAGTGTATGCTTCAAAAAGATTTCCAACAAATATAGCTGCCTCATCTCCACCAGCACCAGCACGAAGCTCAACAATGATGTTTCTATCATCATTTGGGTCTTTTGGAAGAAGAAGAAGTTTTATCTCATTTTCCAAAATTGGGATTTTTAGCTCAAGTTCTTTGAGTTCCTCTTTTGCCATTTCCGCCATTTCTGGGTCATAAAGCATCTCTTTTGTATCAATTATTTGAGCGATTACAGATTTATACTCTGTTGCGTTTTCAACAATTTTTTCTAGGGAAGATCTTTCTTTTGAGAGGTTAGTCATTCTTTTGATATCGGAGGTTATGTCAGGTGAACTTAGCATTTCGCCAAGTTCATTATAACGATTGATAAACGGGGTAAGTTTATCAGCTAACATTTATACTGTTAACCTTATATAGCGTTTACAGCTCTGTGTAGGCGGCTAATTTTTCTTGCAGCAGTCTCTTTTTTCAAGATACCTTTGCTTACAAATTTTTGAATTTGTTTGTTTGCTACGCCCATTGCTGAGCTTGCTTCTTCTTTGTTACCTGCTTCAACTGCAGAACGAACATCTTTTACAATGTTTTTAAGACGAGTTCTATAAAAACGATTACGTTCTGCGCGAACGATAGTTTGGCGAATTCTCTTAACTGATGACTTGTGATTTGCCATGTATGAGTCCTTCTCATAAAAATTTAGTGAAATACTAGCTTAAAAATAATTAAAATTAAGTTAAAGACAAGGTAAACTACAATAATTTCAACTTTATTGATTAAATATGTTAAAATACAGCACTTTAAATTTTGGAAATTATCATGAAATTATTTGGAACTGATGGAGTAAGGGGTGAGGCAGGTACTTTTTTAAGTGCGCAGCTTGCCATGAGAGTAGCTATGGCTGCTGGAATTTACTTTAAAGCACACTCTAAAACAAACAAGATTTTAATTGGAAAAGATACGCGCAGAAGCGGCTACATGATAGAAAACGCAATTGTCAGCGGACTAACGGCTATCGGGTATGACGTTGTGCAAATCGGACCGATGCCCACCCCTGCTATCGCATATATAACGGAAAATATGCGCTGTGACGCAGGCATCATGATAAGCGCTTCGCATAACTCATACGAGGATAACGGGATTAAATTTTTTGACGGATGCGGCGATAAGCTCCCGCACAGCGTAGAAGAGGAGATAGAGAAAATCTACTTTAACGACGACATGATTTTAGAGGCTCAGACAAGCGGCAAAGAGATAGGCAAGGCAAAAAGAATAGACGATGTAATAGGGCGCTATATAGTTCAGCTTAAAAATTCGTTCCCAAGAGATATCTCTCTTAAAAATATGCGCATAGTCCTAGATACGGCAAACGGTGCCGGATACATGGTAGGGCCGACAGTTTTGGAAGAGCTTGGTGCCGAGGTTATAGTTCTGCACAATAAACCGGATGGTTTTAACATTAATGACGGTTGCGGCGCGCTTCACACAAAAGATGTTTGCGAGAGCGTTATCAAATACAGGGCCGATTTGGGAATTGCGCTTGATGGTGATGCTGATAGAGTCGTGATAGTTGATGAAAAGGGCGTTGTGGTTGATGGAGATCAGCTGCTCGGCGCGCTTGGAGCATATATGAACAGCGCTGGGACTTTAAAGGGCGGAGGCATCGTCTCAACCGTTATGAGCAACAAAGGGCTTGATGATTTTATGAAGGAGCAGGGGCTAAAACTGTTTCGCTCAGACGTAGGCGATAAAAATGTTTTAGAGTTGATGAAAAAAGAGAATATAAATTTTGGCGGAGAGCAGAGCGGACATGTAATAATAAGCGACTTTGCAAAAACAGGCGATGGTCTGGTCTCTGCGCTTCAAGTTTTGGCTCTTTTAATAAAAACAGGGCAAAAAGCCTCAAAAGCTCTTCGTCCGTTTGCGCTCTATCCTCAAAAATTGGTAAATATCAAGATAAAAAACAAAAAACCGCTCGGCGAGATAGAGGGGCTTGATGGCAAACTAAAAGAACTTGAGAAAAACGGCATTCACCATCTAGTGCGCTACTCAGGAACAGAGAATAAACTTAGGGTCTTGCTTGAGTGCAAAGATGCAAAAAAAATGAACTCGCACATGGATGACATGGTAGAGTTTTTTCAAAAAGCCCTAAATGCATAATAAAACTCTTCGTCTTTTAACGATACTTATCTTCACAATGACAGGTATTTTTATAATAGACCAAAATATAAAATCGCTTTTTGTCGATGGCTGGAGATACTATACCGACTGTATTGACCTGGTTTTGGTCTACAACAAAGGCGTTGCATTTTCAATGTTCGCTTTTTTGGATGAGTCGCTCAAATATATACAGCTTGTGCTTATCTTGGGAATATTTGGTTATATAATTTACCTCAAACAGGTGTGCTACGCTTTTCCTGCAGGTTTAATGCTCGGCGGTGCATTTTCAAACATATATGACAGGTTTATCCACGGCGGAGTTGTGGATATGGTCTATTGGCATTGCGGATTTGATTTTGCCGTATTTAACTTTGCAGATGTGATGATAGACGTTGCGGTAGTATGGATATTAGTGCTCAATTTTAAACCTAAATTTTGTAAAAATTAAGCCTAAAGTTGCCATAAAGATATATAAAAGCAGATTTAAGGTAATATTACCAAAATCATAAAATAATAATGAAAAGGAAGTTGATGAAAATCAAAACGAATAAAATTAATAGCGCAAATGCTCAAATAGAAGCTACAATCCCAAAAGAAACAATAGACGCAAATATTGAAAAAATAGCTAAAAAGTTAACAAAAACTGCTTCTGTTCAAGGGTTCCGTAAAGGTAAAGTGCCCGTAAACGTGGTTAAAAAGCAGTATGGGGAGCGTCTTGTTCAAGATGCTGAAGCTGAAGCATTGCGTGAAGTTTTAAACAAGGGTCTAGATGAGTTAAAAATCGCTATGAACTCATTGATAGGCGAACCAAATATCTCAAATTTTGTGAAAAATGCAGACAACATAGAAGTTACTGTTAAGATTGCCATGAAGCCGGATATTGATCTCCAAGATTATAAAAAAATGATTGCACCGTTTGAAAAGCCTTTTATAAGCGATGAAGATGTCAATGCAAGATTGGAAAAAATAGCTGACGCGCAGGGCAAGTTTGTTGAGCTTAAGAAAAAAAGAGCTGCAAAAGACGGTGACAGTGCAATAATTGACTTTGAAGGCTCAATTGATGGCGTTCTATTTGAGGGTGGTGCTGCAAAAGAGTTTGCACTTGTTCTTGGTTCAGGTCAGTTTATTCCTGGTTTTGAAGAGCAGGTTGTGGGGATGAAAATCGGCGAAGAGAAAGTTATAAAAGTAAAGTTCCCTGAAAACTACGGTTCAGATAAATTAGCAGGAAAAGATGCCGAGTTTAAAGTAACTCTGCATAACATTCAAGAAAAAGCAAAAGTTGAAATCGATGATGCTTTGGCTGCAAAACTACTTGCCGGACAAGATGACAAGAGCTTAGAAAACCTAAAAGCTCAGGTTAAAATTCAGTTGGAAAATGAAGCTCTTGCGAAACTTTACAATGAAGAGCTAAAACCTACACTTTTAGAGACGCTTGTTGCTAAAATCAATTTTGACCTACCTGAGTTTATCGTTGACCAAGAGATAGACGTTTCATTAAATAAAAAAGCTAGCATGATGAGTGAAGATGAGATTAAAGAGCTTCGCGAGAGTGCTGAGAAGCTTGAAGCGCTCCGTGAGACTTTCCGTGAAGATGCACAAAGAAGCGTAAGAGCTACTTTTATCATAGATGCGCTTGCGACTGCTGAAAATGTAAGAGTTGACGAGAATGAAGTAATGCAGACGATTTATTATGAAGCGATGCAGACGGGGCAAGACCCAAGACTTGCTTACGATAAGTATAAAAATGCTGGTTATTTACCGGCAATTCAGATGTCAATGGTTGAGGATAAAGTGCTTACACAGATTCTTAACTCAATGATAAAAGAGGCTTAATCAAGATGAGTTATATTCCTTATGTAGTTGAAAAAACAGCGCGCGGCGAGCGCTCTTATGATATCTATTCACGTCTTTTAAAAGACAGAATCATCATGCTAAGCGGAGAAGTTAATGATGCAGTTGCATCATCAATAGTAGCGCAGATGCTTTTTTTAGAAGCTGAAGACCCTGAAAAAGATATCTACTTCTACATAAATTCTCCAGGCGGTGTTGTGACTGCTGGCATGGCAATATATGATACGATGAATTATATTCGCCCAGACGTGGTAACTATATGTGTCGGTCAAGCCGCATCGATGGGAGCATTTTTGCTCTCAAGCGGAGCGAAGGGGAAACGATATGCGCTTCCACATGCAAGAATCATGATTCATCAGCCTTTAGGCGGAGCTCAGGGTCAAGCTACTGATATAGCTATCCAAGCAAAAGAAATTCTTAGAATGAAAGAAGAGCTAAATGAAATTTTGGCAAAAAATACAGGCCAGAGCATCAAAAAAGTAGAAAAAGATACGGATAGAGATAACTTTATGAGTGCAAAAGAGTCAAAAGAGTACGGCATGATTGATGAAGTTCTGCTCAAAAAAAGTAAAGAATAGGTAATAAAAGGAGTTGGCATGTCGGGAGCTTTAAGAAGTAGGGTGCATCGTGATCCATCAGCTGCAAAACCCTCCGCAGCAATAACAGAGAGAGCCTCAGCAGCTGAGCCTGAGGGTGATTTGGAAGCGTATTCAAAAGAAGTATTAAATACACTGATGAAAGACGGCTTGCCGCCAACTCCAAACAACTTCTCTCTCTATTTTGATAGGCTATTAGAAGATAAAAGCCAAAATACCCGTAATCATATTATTTCAGTGTTGGAGCTAGAAGAGAGTAACGAGGATGAGAACTCTATTATGCTTGAGCAGAGCCTAAAGCAGGGATTCTCTTCCATCAAAAATATTTTAGGCGTTACCGCAAATCTTTATAAAAACATGGCGTTGATGACAAAAATATTGGAGAAGAGAAAGCAGGAGCTTGAAGCAAGTTCTCAGACAAAAGAGACAATAGGTGTCGCAGCTTCATTGGGCTCCGATATTGCAAAATTAAATGAGATATTAAAAAAACAGAGCGGCAGCATAAAAACAATGTATGACGACACTGCAAAAATTATCAAAAATGTTGAAAATGAGACTATCTTTGACAATCAGTTTGGTGTTTACAATAAGCGCTATCTTATGACAAAAGTCGAGCAGGAGATAGAGCTGATTCGCAAATTCAAGCATAAAAGTTCTCTTATTATGATTGAGCTCTCTCGTGACCTCAAAAAAACGGTTAACAATGAAAAAGCTCTTATGCTCATGACTAAAACGGTAGCGAGACTTCTGCTAAAGACATCAAGAAGAAGCGATACGGTTGCCCACTACGGCAACGGTGTATTTGTAATGCTGCTAAAACATACAGATATAGATAGTGCGAAAAAAGCAAGCGAGAGACTTTGCGATTTGGTTTCAAATAGCAACTTCTTCTTGGGAGATCGCGAGATTCAGCTTAAAATCTCTATCGGTATCACAGATATTACGGAAAACCATTCAGTAGAAGAGATTATTGTCAGTTCTATGGATGGAGTAGAAAAAGCGTATGAAAATCCTAATATGGATTACGCTGTTTTGCTTAGAAATGCCTAAGGGTTTATATAGAAAAGCATGAAGTTGACTATAGTAGAATATCCTGACAAGAGATTAAAAGAGAAATCCAAAGAGGTTGAGAAGTTCGATAAAGAGCTTCATCAGCTTCTTGATGCCATGTATGAGAGCATGATACACTCAAACGGTATAGGTTTGGCGGCAATTCAGGTTGGTCATGCAAAGCGAGCACTTCTTCTAAATATACCCGACGAAGAGGATCAGCAGCCAGTTGATACGCTAATCGAGATGATAAATCCCATTATTATTCAAACAAGCGGAGAGACAACTTATCAAGAGGGTTGCCTTAGCGTTCCTAGTTTTTATGAAGATATAAATAGACATGAGTGCATAACGGTAAACTATCAAGATAGAGACGGTAACACAAAAACAGTAGAAGCAGACGGTCTGTTAAGTATCGCAATACAGCATGAAATAGATCATCTAAACGGTATCTTGTTTATCGATAAACTCTCATACTCTCGCAGAAAAAAGTTTGAAAAAGAGTACAAAAGAGTTCAAAAAGAGAAAAAACTCTCCAAAGTCTAATCAGAATATGGCAAACTGCCATATTTTTTCACAATTAAAAATTTTAATAGTACAATGGTATCAGCTTAATAAAGGTTGATATTATGAAAATGGGTACATTTATTACTTTAGATATGTCAATGAGTTTAAAACTATGAAAATGGTCGCTTGCGCTACATACGAAGGAATAGAGGCAAAAGTTGTACATGTAGAATCTACCCTTACGAAAGGATTGCCCTCTTTTAGCGTTGTGGGCATGGCAAGTGCATCAATCAACGAGTCAAAAGAGCGCGTTAAATCTGCACTTCTAAGCAATGAATTTACCTTTCCTCCAAAACGCATAACTATAAATCTGGCTCCAAGCGATGTTAAAAAAGAGGGGAGTCAGTTTGATTTGAGTATCGCGCTTCTAATCGCGCTTGACTATTTAAAAGATGATTTGAGTGATTGGTTTGTTTTTGGAGAGCTTGGGCTTGATGGAGCGGTAAAAGAGAATATCCAGTTATATCCGCTTCTGCTCTCGCTTGCAAACCAGCAGATAATAAAAAAAGCCATAGTGCCTTATGAGAGCTTGGAGAAGTTATCTAACATCCCTAATATTGATTTTTACGGCGTAAAAACGTTAAATGAAGCGATAGAGCTTTTAAAAAATTTCCAAAATGCAGCACCAAACAGCGTCTATAAAAAAATAGAGTATCCTAAATATGAGATAGAGGGCATAGAGTACTATTTTGATGATAACTATGCAGAGGATTTTTTGGACGTAAAGGGTCAAGAGGTGGCAAAAAGAGCGGCACTAATAAGTGCTGCGGGCTTTCACAATCTTCTCTTGGAAGGAAGTCCCGGATGCGGGAAAAGCATGATTGCTCAGAGGCTGAGGTATATATTGCCCCCTCTATCCAACCAAGAGATTTTAGAGATGGCAAAGCTTGATGCTCTTGAGGCAAAGGAGCCGCAGTTTAAACCGCTTAGAAGTTACAGAGCTCCGCACCACTCCTCCACGACGGCAAGCGTGTTTGGCGGTGGAAGCCACAAGGCAAAAATAGGAGAGGTCGGTTTAGCGCATAGGGGTATACTTTTTTTCGATGAGTTGCCGCACTTCTCAAAGAGCGTTTTAGAAGCACTCAGGGAGCCTCTGCAGGATAATAAGATAAGAATTTCAAGAGTTAATTCTAAAGTGGAGTACCCAAGCGACTTTTTGTTTGTAAGCGCTATGAATCCATGCCCGTGCGGAAATCTTTTAAGCGCACAAAAAGAGTGCAGGTGCAATGAGCTAGATATTCAGAGGTACAAAAACAGGCTCTCAGACCCGTTTTTAGAGAGGATAGATATCTGCGTGGTAATGCAACATGTAAGCCCAAATGACAAAGCGAATTTGAGTTCTAGCAATATGCATAAACAGGTAATAGAGGTTCACAAAAGGGTTAAGCAAAGGGGGCAAAATAACTTTACGGCAAAACTGAGTGATGCGGAGATAGAGAAGTTTTGTATTTTGGATAACGAAGCAAAAAATGTTTTGGACATAGCAACAGGGCGGTTTGCACTCTCTTTTAGAGCTATAAAAAAGATTCAAAAAGTCTCCAGAACCATAGCCGATTTGGACTCAAGCGATACAATCCAAAAGAGACATATTCTTGAGGCTTTGAGCTATAGAAGAAGATAACCTATACGTTGTAGTAGGTGGCATTTGGATGATAAACAACCAACGCAGAGGTAGATTGCTCTGGATGAATCTGAAATGTCTCGCTAAGCTCAATGCCGAACTCTTCAGGTCTTAAAAGATTAAAAAGAGGACGATTAAGTTCAAGGTCAGGACAAGCAGCATAACCGAATGAGTATCTGCACCCCTCATATTGAGCCATTTTAACATCGTTTAATCTGTTTCCTTCATTTTTAGCTATATTTAGATCAAGTCTAATCTGTTTGTGGGCTATCTCCGCCAAAGCTTCCGCAAGCTCTACTCCTAAACCGTGAAACTGGTAATACTCGGTATAGTCGCCTCTTTCGTAAATCTCTCTCTCTGCATCGCTCAGTTTTGCTCCCGCACTTACGCATGTAAAAGCTATTACGTCATGTCTGTCGCTGTGAAAGAAATCGCTTAGAGCGCGGTGTGGCTCTTTTGATTGTCTTGGAAACGTAAACTGCTCTATCGCCCTTCCTATGACTTTATCCAGAGGTTCACGGTTAATTTCGCTTTGTGAGTTATACCCCTCGCTCTCGTCAAATATAAGAATGGTGTTATCATCGCTTCTGCATGGCCAATAGCCGTAAATAATCGTCGGCTCAAATAGTTTCTCTTTAATAAAACGTGCTTTTAGCTTCTCATAAGCGGGCCATACAACATCTTTTAGCTGTTTTTCGTAAGCCTCTTTAGTCATCCCTTTTGAGCTGTAGCCCCAGCGAGATTTAAAAAGAAGTTTGTGGTTTATCCACTCAAAAGCCATCTCTATCTGCTGCGGTGTAAGTTTAAGCTCACGTCTGCCCCAAAACGGAGGCGTCGGGACAGCTACATCACGAGAGGGCATCTTCAGCTCGCTAAATGGCGGAATAACAACCTCTCTCTTTTTAACATGTTCTATCTCCGGTGTCTCTTTTGGGTGTAGATTTGTATCAAAGTTGCCTGCTTCTATGCGGCTCATAGCCGTTACTCCGTCAAACGCATCTTTGCAGTAGAATATCGGTCCGTCGTAAAAAGGGCGGCAGAAATCATCTATAAAAGAGCGTGTAAGAGCTGCACCGCCTAAAAGTACGGGTATTTTTATTCCTTCTCTCTGAAGAGTTTCGAGATTCTCTTTCATCACCTGTGTGGATTTAACCAAAAGCCCGCTCATGCCAAGCGCAGTGACGTTTGACTCTTTAATGGACTTTATGAAGTCGGTTATGTCTACTTTTATTCCCAGATTTATAACCTTGAAACCGTTGTTTGAGAGTATGATATCTACCAGATTTTTACCAACGTCATGCACATCTCCCTTAACTGTTCCAAGTGCTAAAGTGGTGTCCACCGCTTTGTCTATTTTTGGCAGATGCGGGTTAAGAAAGTCGACTGTTTTTTTCATAGTTTCAGCACTTTGAAGAACAAACGGCAACTGCATCTGCCCAGAACCAAAAAGCTCTCCGACAACCTTCATGGCATCTATAAGTATCTCGTTTACAATTTTCTCAGGTGCTATTTTATGGCGAGCCTCTTCAACAAGAGGAATCATTCTATCCTTGTCTCCGTCCATGAGAAGCTTTGCTATCTTCTCTTCATCGCTCATTGCAAGGTATGCTTCATCAACGGCATTGTTGTCAACAGCCTCTTTTGTGCTGAAGTGCTCGATAAACTCAAAGAGTGATGCGGCATTTGGTTTGCGGTTGAAGATGAGGTTATCGCATATCTCTTGGTCCTCTTTGCTGATTTTGTTTAGAGGTATGATATGTGCGACGTTGATGATAACACTTGTTAATCCAGCCTCGATACAGTGGTGCAAAAACATTGAGTTTAGGTAGGGTCTTGCATCTTTATCCAAACCGAAAGAGATGTTTGAAAGCCCAAGGGTAGCACCAACTTCAGGGTGTCTTTTTCGTAGCTCGCGAATAGCCTCTATGGTGTTAATGCCGGCATCAAGGTACTCTTCATCACCGCTTCCAAGGGTAAATGTAAGGAGGTCAAAAACCAAATCTTCGGGCTTTATGCCGTGTTTTTGTGTAGCAAGCTCGTAGATGCGCTCTGCAACTTCAAGTTTTCGCTCTACCGTTTTTGCCATTCCTATCTCATCGATTGTCAGACAGACAAGAGCAGCCCCGAATTTTTTGGCAAGTGCGCATACCGCATCAAACTTCTCTATGCCGTCTTCGAGGTTTACGGAGTTGATAATCGGTTTGCCGCCGATACACTTTAGTGCTTTTTCAAGAGCTGCAGTCTGAGTCGAGTCGGGCATAAGAGGGAGTGCTATTTTTTGCGCATAGAGACTCATAACATGGTCCATATCTTTTGTCTCATCACGCCCCGCAAAACCTACACTTACGTCGATAACGTGCGCGCCGGCACGTACCTGCTGTTGGGCAACGCTGAGCGTTCCCTCGTAATCTTCGGCGAGCAGAAGTTCGCGAAACGCTTTTGAGCCCGTTGCGTTTGAGCGTTCTCCAATAAGAAGAGGAGCGGGCTGCTGCATAAGAGATACGGTGTTAAAGAGCGAAGCCAGAGAGTTTTCATGTTTTCCGCTTGGCGCTTTTGGAGTTATGTTTGTTACTTTGTTTACAAGTGCGCGGATGTGCTGAGGAGTTGTTCCGCAACATCCTCCCAAAAAGCTCACACCGTCATATTTTAAGAACTCCTCCTGTTTGGCTACAAACTCATCTGGTCCCATGGGATAGTAGGTATAGCCGCCACGGTTTTGAGGAAGCCCTGCATTTGCGTGGATGCTGATTGGTTTATGCCAAAGTTCGCTTAGTGTTTTTACATGTTTTAAAACCTGTTCAGGTCCAGTTCCACAGTTAAAACCAAGAGAGAGGATGTCAAAAGGCTCCAAAATCGTAGCAATTGTAGAAGCATCTGTACCTATAAGCATGGTTCCACTTAGCTCAATCGTTACCGAGACCATAATAGGAATCTCTACACCTCTTTGTCTAGAAGCCTCTTGACATGCGTGAAGTGCGGTTTTTATCTGAAGCGGATCTTGGCAGGTCTCTAACAAAAAGATATCAACTCCGCCATCAATAAGGGCAAGACAAAACTCCGTATAGCCCTTGTACATCTCATCATACGATATATGCCCAAGCGATGGAAGCTTTGTTCCCGGACCGATTGAGCCTAGAACAAATCTTGGTTGCTCTGGAGTGCTAAACTTCGCGCACTCTCTTTTAACAAGCTCTGTACCTGCCTTTGTCAGCTCATACGCTCGATGTCCGATGCCGTACTCGTCCAAAACCCAAGAAAATGAGCCGAATGTGTTGGTGGTGATGAGGTCTGCACCGGCGGTTAAATAGGCGTGAAAAATCTCGCTTAAAACTTCCGGGCAGGTTACGTTTAAGAGTTCGTTGCACCCCTCGTTGCCTTCCCAAGCCTCTTTTGGAATCTTCTCATCACGCTGCTGAAGCTGCGTTCCCATTGCGCCGTCTATTATGAGCGGTCTGATTTTTATAGTTTTTAGGATATACTCTTTTGTTGTCATAAATTGTCTTTTACATTAGATAGTGGAATAAATATTGGTTTTATTCTATCAAAATAGAGCATAAAAGAGACTTTTAATAATCAGCTAATAAGTTATAATTATTATTATTATATGTAATTAAAAACAAGATTTTGCTATAATGTTGTCAAAATATAAGCAGGAGTAGATATGAGTGAGAAAAATATTGGTTTAAAACTACCGACTCCATGGAGATACAAAAGATATTATTTGTTCATTTTTTTAACGGTTGTGGCCTTGGTGTTACCGTGGATAAAGGTAAACGAGAGCTACTTTTTTTTACTAAACTTTGACAAGCTGGAGCTGCATCTTGCGTTTGTCAAATTTGATATGCAGGAGCTCTATCTTCTACCGTTTCTGCTTATGATACTTTTTTTAGGGATATTCGGCATGACCGTTATGGGCGGACGTGTTTTTTGCGGATGGATTTGTCCGCAGACGATTTTCAGAGTAATTTATCGTGACCTTATAGAGACAAAGATTTTAAAACTCAGAAAGCGTATAAAAAACAAGCAGCTAGAGCCTGATATGAGCATATTTCAAAACAAGGTTAAAAAAGCTGTTGCGGTTCTTATATGGGTAGTTCTCTCATTTGTGGCAAGCGCCAATTTGCTCTGGTTCTTTGTTCCGCCGGAGGATTTTTTCAGCTATCTCGCTGACCCGTTTGAGCATATAATTCTCTTTGGAACGCTTGTGGCATCGGCAATTTTCCTCATATACGACATTGTTTTTCTAAAAGAGGATTACTGTATCTATGTCTGTCCATACTCAAGAGTTCAGTCTGTTTTATATGATGAAAACACGGTAATGGCGCTTTATGATACAAACAGGGGCGGACATATCTATGATGAGCATAAAGTCAAGCAGTTTACAAAACAAAAAGATATTCAGGTAAAAGAGCCTCATGCCGAGTGTACCGCATGTGAAAGCTGTGTAACTGTTTGCCCGACGCATATCGACATACGCAAAGGTCTTCAGCTTGAGTGTATTAACTGTTTGGAGTGTGTTGATGCATGTACGGTAGTTATGGGGAAACTCGGTAAGCCATCTTTGGTCAACTGGTCAAGCGAATATGAGATAATTGATAAAAAGGGAAAAACACAATATTTCCGTCCTAAGATTATCGCTTATGCCGTGTTGCTTGTCGGTCTTACGATAGGTATGGTTTTGATGGGAAGCAACAAAGAGCATATGCTTCTTAATATCAACAAAGAGAACCGCCTCTACTCCATTGAAAAAACAAATGACGGAAGAGTTGTAGTAGATAACGCGTATGAATTCTTGCTTCAAAATACGCAAAACGAGAAGATGAGCTTCTATTTTGAGGTTATATTGCCAAAAGATGTAAAAGGCGAGATAGAGATATTTAAGCCTAAAGAGGATTTTGACGTTACACCGGGTGTAAAAAAGAAAAAGATTGTCGTTTTGAGAACTTATGACAAGCTCTCAGAGGACGATAGACACGATACTATCATTCCTATAACAATCCGTGCCTATGCAATCGGGCATGAGGATAAGATAACGGTTTTTAGAGAGTCGACTTTTACATATCCAAGAGCCGATATAATCAAAAACACGAAATAATCTCTATTTAAAAAAAAATTCGATAGACTTAAACAGCTACGTTTAAAGGTCTGTTGATGTATAAGAAAATATTACTCTCTCTCATAGCCCTCTACACAGTTGTAGGTTTTATAGTAGTGCCGATGGTGCTAAAATCACAACTTGTAAATATTGTCTCCGAGAAGACAAATGTAAACCTCTCCATTGAGAGTGTTAACTTCAACCCTTTTGCGTTTAAGTTAGAAATTATCGAAGCAAAACTCAGCGATTTAAATAACAGCACGCTCGCATCTTTTGGCTCTTTGCAGATTGACCTAGAGCCTCACTCTCTTATAAAATCAGCGCTGCATCTGAAAAATTTCTCTCTTGAGAGACCGAAGGTTTTTCTCACCTATAACGAGGACAGAACATTTAATTTCGGCAAACTTTTAAAAGAGAGCCTAGAGGAGAATGTAAGCAAAGAAGATGAGGTGCAAGAGGGCGGTGCGTTGCCTAGAATAATTGTTGACACTCTTAGGGTTGATGATGGAAGATTCTACTATGAAGACTTTACAAACCCAACAAAATTTGAGTTTGATATAAACGATATAGCCTTTAAACTCACAGATATCGATACAAACGACTTTAACTCAAGCGATGCATCCATAAGATTTAACTCTGCCTTGGGAGATGGCGGTTTTGTTGATTTTAGAAGCAAAATTAGAGGTTTCAAGCCGCTTGTTTTAGAGGGAAGCATCAACTTTGAGGCAAGCAAGCTCTACTCGCAGTGGAAATATATGCGCGATAAACTAAAACTTGAGGTGGCGGATGGCAAGCTCTCATTTGGAGCCGATTACTCTCTAAATCTTGATGATTTAAACTCCACTTCAATAGAAAATATGTACGTGACACTCGATAAACTAAGAGTAAAACCAAAAAACAAAAACAACGATATATTAAATCTAGAGTCGTTTAGTGCAACGGGTATAAGCATAAAACCGATGATGCAAAATGTACATGTAGAAAATATTGCTCTCTCCTCATTGAGGGCAAAAGTAAAAAGAGATGCCAATGGAGAGATAGACTGGATAGGGTATCTAAGCAGCGAGAAAGCTCAAAACAGTGTAAAAGAGCAACAGATAAAAGCCAAAGAGAACGCTCCTTGGAGTGTTAAAGTAGAGAATATCGCTCTTAAAAAGATAGGCGCTCTGGTAGAGGATAGAAGTGTAACTCCTCTTGTCAAAACTGATTTAAATGAGCTAAATATTGAGCTAAAAAACCTGACACTTCTAGGAGAAGAGCCACTTGCCTACAGCATGAATCTGCTTTTAAACAGCAAAGCTAAATGCAGCTCTGATGGTAGCGTTAAACATAAAAATCTTGAGATAGATTCGTATATAAAATGCAGTGATTTTGACATTGTTCACTATCAGCCCTATATTGACCAGATAGCATCAAGCGAGCTTAAAAAATATAACCTCACACTTAAGAGTGCAACTGCGGGATTTGACGCAAAAGTAAATGTGAAAGATGCAAACTCTACGATAAATGCCACAATAAATGATGGGAATTTTGCGCTTGAGAACCTTAGCCTGCACAAAAAAGATAACGGAGAAAGGCTGGCAGATTTTAAAATCTTTAGCCTCAGCGGCATAGCTCTAAACACGGCTGCAAAAGAGGTGAGTGTAGAAAAAGCAGCTCTTGATAATCTGGAGATAGACGTAAAAGCAAACAAGGAGAAGAGCATAAATCTTGTAGGTTTGGTAGAGCCAAAAGAGGAGAAAATCTCTGCAAAACAGAGCAGCGCAAAGGGCCTCAAGAGCGATAAAAACCAAGAGAAGCCATACAGAGCAAAGATAAACGCTTTTGATATAAACTCGGCAAAGGTAACTTTTGATGACAAAAGTGTAGGCAGAGGGGTAAAAACAACGATAGAGGGGATAAATCTCTCGGCGAAAAACATAGATTCCAAAGAGAAGAGCTGGCTTAGTTACGTGCTCTCACTTAGGGTAAATAACAGAGGAGCACTCAAATCAAAAGGGGAGATAAAACACACTCCTCTTGAGCAAAGAGGCACTTTTGAGCTAAATAAGCTCTCTCTAAAAGAGTTCACGCCTTATATTCAAGAGATGGCATACCTGAAAATAAGCGACGGATTTTTGAATCTCAAGAGCAAAACAGCCTATAAGCAAAAAGGGCAAAAACATGATGCGGCTATAAACGGAAACCTCTCGGTTGAGGATTTTTTCCTCCATGACAGCAGGGATAATGGCACTATAGCCTCGTTTATAAAGGCAAATCTGAAGTCATTTAGTTTTAGTACCATTCCAAGCGCGCTCTATATCGATGAGATTTTACTGGACTCTTTTTACGTCGACGCGCAGATAGACGAAAACAAAAGCATGAATCTTGCAAAGCTTATGAAAGAAAAAGAGCCAGAGGAGAAAAAAGAGGTCAAAAAGAGCAGCGAATCTAAAAAAGTGGATGATGAAAAATTTACGTTTAAACTACTAAATCTTAAGGTCTCAAAAGGGAGTGCGAATTTTGCCGACTACTCTTTGCCTATTGATTTTAAGACGCACATACACGACCTAAACGGTGGCGTATATGCAATATCAAACAACAAGGGCGAGGTAAGTTATGTCGACATTGATGGCGCGGTTGATGAGTATGGTTCGGCAAAGCTAAAAGGGAGTGTTGAGAGCTCTGATTTTAAAGCCTTTACAGACCTCGGTCTAAATTTTAGAAATCTCAGTCTTGACTCATTCAGCGGTTATAGTGCGCAGTTTGCCGGTTACAAGATAGACAAAGGGAAGCTCTTTCTTGATTTGGAGTACAAAATCCACAACTCGCAGTTGCTGGGCAAAAACAGTCTTGTTATAAGAAATATTGAGCTTGGTGATGAGATAGAGGATGAGAATATCACTAAACTGCCGCTTGGTTTTGCGATAGCTCTCCTTGAAGACAGCGAGGGCGTGATTGACATAAATATGCCAGTGGAGGGTGATTTGAGCAAACCAGACTTTAAGTACGGTGCGATGATTATAAAAACATTTGCAAATCTCATCGTAAAAGCGGTATCGGCTCCGTTTAGATTTTTAGGCGAGATGATGGGAATCAACGGCGAAGATTTAAAGTCGGTCGAGTTTGAGGCGCCAGAGTTTGCGCTTCTTCCTCCCGAGAGAGAGAAGCTTGACAACATTGCACAGATGCTGCTTAAAAAGCCGAAGCTCTCGCTTGGCATTACGGGCGGTTATGATGGCATAAAAGACAAAAAAGCTATCCAGAGTAAAAAACTCACAGAAGAGATACTCAAAAAAAGCGACAATAAAAACATCGTAACAATAGGAATCCTTGAGTCGATATGCGGCGAGAAGCTTGGCAGTGATAGACTAAAAGCCATAAAGAGAGAGCTGGGGAAGAAGTATAAAAAAGAGATATTCAAGTCAGAGTATCAAAAAGAGCTTCTTTTAGTTTGTACGGATGCCCAGAGTGTCTCGCCTCATGAGCTGCTGGAGCTTGCGGATAAAAGAGCCAAAGCAGTTCAGGAGTATCTAGTCGGGACAAAAAATATAGAGAGCTCGAGAGTAGTTTTGCATGAGTCAAAAGAGATAAGCGGTGCAGAGGATAAGTGGGTAGAGAGCGCGCTTGAGATAGAGGTAAAATAGAAATTGTGATACTTTTTTGATATAATTCACTTTTTAATTAAAGGAATAGAATGGCATTTTCACCAGCAAATAGAAAAGGCACCATTAACGGCGTTATTTTTGTAGCTATCTTTGCCGCTGCTGCAACTATAATCTCAGAGTTTGAGTTTGTCAAGGCTCTTGGCATATCGCCACTTGTTATCGGTATAGTTATCGGTATTTTTTATGCAAATACGCTCCATAACAACACCCCAAAAGAGTGGAGCGGCGGTATAACATTCTCCGCAAAGAAGATTTTGCGTTTTGCGATAGTTTTTTACGGTTTTCGTATAACGTTTCAGCAGATTGCAGAGGTCGGAATGGAGGGATTTATGGTCTCCTTAATTATGCTCTCGACTACATTTGTCTTAGGAACATGGGCGGGGCAAAAACTCTTCAAAATGGACAGAGATACCTCAATGCTAAGTGCATCTGGAGCTTCAGTCTGCGGAGCTGCAGCGGTTCTTGCAACTGAGCCTGTTTTAAAAGCCGAGGAGCACAAAGCTGCTATCGCGGTATCCATGGTCGTTCTTTTTGGAACTATAGCAATGTTCTTGTACCCGCTTCTTTACAATATGGGCTTTTTTGACATGAGCGCAAAAGAGTTCGGTATCTATGTCGGCGGAACTATCCATGAGGTTGCTCAGGTAGTTGCAGTGCCGGCTTCAGTGCCAAATGCAAGCGCGGAGATGGCAAACTCGGCGGTAATTGTGAAGATGACTAGAGTTATTATGATTGCGCCGATGCTTATTATCTTGGGTATTTATCTCTCTTACACGGCGAAGAGAAGCGGAGGAGAAGCAGGCGGGGTGAAGCTTGTTATCCCTTGGTTTGCGGTCTATTTTATAGGTATGGCAGGATTTAACTCTCTTGGCATCGTGCCTCAAAATATCGTTGAAATCATCAACCAGATAGACACTTTTTTGCTCACAATGGCTATGACGGCGCTTGGAATCGGGACTGTATTTTCCAAGTTTAAGGGTCTTGGTTTAGCTCCTGTTTATACCTCTGGATTGATGTTTGCATGGCTCATGGTCGGCGGATATTTTATAACAAAATGGGTAGTGGCGGTATTTTAATTTTAACTAAAAAAGTATATAATAGAATTTTCTGAATAATTAAGTTCTTAAGTTGTCGTGCTAAAGAAGTTCAAAATTACATGGAACCGTCACTGCGAGGAATGAGATGACGTGGCAGTCTGAAGAACAAGGGATTGCCGCGCTTCGCTCGCAATTACACTCATATGCCTGCAACGAAGCAATTTATATTTAGTCAGAGTATTTGATAAAAACAAATCAAATCCAGAAGGGTTATTAGAGTGTCAAATTTACCAAATACGCTTAACGCTTACTGGCTTTGGAGAGAAGTCTCTTCAAAACTCGGCGTCTCAAATCCTACATACAGGTACTGGAAGAGCACACCCAATCTAAAACTAAACAACAAGTACCTCTTTGTGCAAAAAAATACGCTTCCTCCAAAATATGAACATGTAGAAAATATTTTAACCGACTTATCGGGTCACTTGCCCATAAAATACGCCTCTGACAAGCTACATGTAAATGAGCATATATTCTCATACGACAAGATGAGGCTTCACAAAGAGTTTGAGTATAAGTTTGTAGAGGATGTTAAATTTGTCAATATTAAAAAATTCTTCACCGAGTATGGGATAAAAGTAGGCAAAAACTCTATTATTCAGCTTGGAAAGATAAAAGATTTGGAGATAAGTCCCGACTGCACATTTTATAATCTAAAAAATGATTATGGTGTAGTGGTGTACGAATAATGAATACATTTTTTTTAGAGTTTGACGACCCGCTCTTTGGGATTATAATATTTTTTGTACTGGTCTTTGTGATAACCTTTTTTTCGTACTGGTTTAACAGGCTTAAAAAGAAAGAGGATTACAAGCACCTTGATAAATTTCTAAAACAGTTTCACGCCCTTCCCTCGCAAGATGAGCTTAAGGTGCTTATTACAAAGGGCGAATTGTCTGAAAAATCATGGCTTCTGCTTGCTAACGCCTATACAAAAAACGGTAATTACGAGAAAGCCATTGAGATATACAGCGAACTTTTAAAAGTAGGCGAGAAGGCAAACTACAGAGACACCCTCTTTTTGTTGGGCAAGACCTACTTTAAGGCCGGTTTTCTTGAACGTGCAAGGCAGATTTTTCTGCAGATACTAAGCGACAATCCAAGAACGCCTCAAGCGCTAAACTATCTGCTTTTGGTGTATGAGCAGATGAAGAACTACAAAGAGGCGATAGCTGTTTTAGAGCCTTTGGGCGAGCTGAAAAAAGATATAACTACAGAACGCGCATATTTGGGTGCTCTGCTTATTTTAAACTCTACGGAGATTTCGCCAGAGGCAAAGGTTTCTGAGCTGCTTGAGATATACAAAAAGAGCAATCAGCTTGCATA
Organism: Sulfurimonas sp.; assembly: GCA_041652055.1. Lineage (GTDB taxonomy): Bacteria > Campylobacterota > Campylobacteria > Campylobacterales > Sulfurimonadaceae > Sulfurimonas. The sequence continues at coordinate 30,284 of JBAZIE010000006.1, forward strand.
TCTTATCTTTGAGTATATGTTCAGGGTGAATCCAAAGGTTGCGTGGGAAAATTTTGACGTCTCAAAGTCAGAATTGCTGGTTGATATATTATGGAGCGCAAATAAAAAAGATTTGAATTTTGATATAATTATGCAAAACGGCTATTTGAGGGAACTCTACACCGCAAAAGGGTATATAAAAGAGGCAACAAAGAGCTCTGTTTTTGAGCTTGACGTACTTATAAATCTTGACTCAAAGGCTAATGCAACGCTGGGCTTTGAGTACATCTGCAACAGCTGCAAGGTGGTTTTTCCGTTTGCTTTTCACCGCTGCAGCAGCTGTCATGCCATAGATACATCAAGAGCAGAACTCTCTATCGTTAGAGATTATCATAAGGACTTCAGTGAAGAAAATAACTCTTTTCAGTGACGGCAGCGCCCTTGGTAATCCCGGTCCCGGAGGGTATGCGGCGATACTCAGATATGGAGACAAAGAGAGAGAGGTTATCGGCGGCGAGGCGCACACCACCAACAACAGGATGGAGCTCTTAGCGGTAATTGAAGGGCTTAGAGCGCTCAAAGAACCCTGCAGAGTGGAGATAATCTCGGACTCTTCGTACGTTGTAAAAGGAATAAACGAGTGGCTTGATGGCTGGGTAAAGAGAGATTTTAAAAAGGTCAAAAATCCTGATTTGTGGATGGATTATCTGGACGTTTCAAAAGGACATGTAATAAACGCAATCTGGGTTAGAGGGCATAACGGACACACCGAGAATGAGAGGTGTGATATTTTGGCAAAAGAGGAGGCCCAGAAAATGAAAGAGGCAGTAAAATGAGTAAAAATATAGAGGTTTTAGAGAAAACTTTAGGGTATAAGTTTAAGAATGAAAAGCTCATTATCGAAGCGCTGACGCATAAAAGCCATAAACAGCCCTACGATAATGAGCGACTGGAGTTTTTAGGCGACGCTGTTTTGGATTTGATTGTGGGAGAGTATCTATTTTTCAAATTTCCAACTTCAGATGAGGGGAAGCTCTCAAAAATAAGAGCTTCACTTGTAAATGAGGACGGTTTTGAAAAGCTTGCCCGCTCCATAAACCTCGGTGAATATATTCAGCTCTCGAATGCTGAGGAGAACAATGGCGGGAGAGAGAAAGCATCGCTTCTCTCAAACGCTTTTGAGGCGATAATGGGAGCTATCTATCTAGAGTCAGGTTTGGATACCGTTAGAAAAATAGCGATAAATTTGATAGAAAGAAATCATAAAGAGATATCGCTTGATTCGCTCTTTAGGGATTTTAAAACAACACTTCAAGAACTTACCCAAGCAAGATTCGGTGAGACGCCTGAGTACAGAGTAGTTGCAAGCAGGGGACCTGATCATAAAAAAGAGTTTGAAGTGGCGGTAATTATAGAGAACAAAGAGTACGCAAGAGCTATTGGAAAAAGCAAAAAAATCGCTCAGCAAGAAGCGGCAGAGATGGCAGTAAAAATGTTAAAGGATGAAGAGTGAATAGTTTTGGGCAAAAATTAAGAATGAGCACCTTTGGAGAGTCGCACGGCAAGGCTATAGGATGTCTGCTTGACGGGGTTCCGGCAGGACTCTGTATTGATGAAGAGTTTATACAAAGTGAACTTGACAGAAGAAAACCGGGGAAAAGCGAGTTTGAGACTGCCAGAAAAGAGGAAGACAAAGTCGAGATACTAAGCGGTGTGTTTGAGGGAAAAAGCACAGGAACGCCTATAGCAATGGTCATATACAATACAGACCAAAAATCCAAAGACTACTCAAATATAAAAGATGTATTTCGCCCAGGTCATGCAGACTTTACATACTTTTATAAATACGGCATAAGAGATTACCGCGGCGGAGGCAGAAGCTCTGCGCGTGAGACTGCGGCAAGGGTTGCTGCGGGCGCTATTGCAAAACTTATGCTAAGGGAGCTTGACATTGAAGTACTAAGCGGCATTTGCGAGGTTGACGGCATTAAATCACTCAGCTACGATTATGAAGCGGCAAAAAAAAGCATAATATATGCTCTTGATGCCTCCAAAGAGGAGGAGCAAAAAGAGGCAATACTAAGAGCAAAAAACGAACACGATTCTGTTGGCGGAGTCTCAAGAGTAGTGATTAAGGGCGCACCAAAAAGTCTGGGGCAGCCGCTATACTATAAGCTCGATGCGATTTTGGCAGATGCTATGATGGGAATAAATGCCGTTAAAGCCGTCGAGATAGGCGACGGTGTTTTGAGTGCATCGCTAAAGGGTTCTCAAAACAATGACGAGATAAGAGCAGCCGGCTTTGTAACAAACCACTCAGGCGGGATTTTAGGCGGTATAAGTAACGGCGAAGATATTGTAATGAACGTCTACTTTAAACCTACACCCTCTATTTTTAAAGAGCAAAAAACTGTTACGACTGAAAATGAAGAGGTTGATTTTGCTCTTAAAGGACGCCATGACCCTTGTGTGGCAATCAGAGGAACCATCGTTTGCGAAGCTATGGCGGCTCTCGTAATCGCCGACATGCTGCTTTTAAATATGGGTTCAAAAATAGAGGCTTTTGCGCGTTACTATAAGCCATAGTTAAATTTTAATATACGCTTAAATTTATATAATAGTTAAAATTATTTATATTATAACTTTTTTTTAATCTTAATGTTGATAAAATATTTTAGTTTTAAAAAAAGGAAAGGTTATGATAATTCGTACCGTGTTGTTGGTTTTGTCGCTGGTTTTTAGTCTAGAGGCAAAGCAGATTTTTAGCAATTCAGAGCAGGCAGATATAAGCAGTTATATTAGTTCGCTAAAGGACCTTGTGGTGGCAACACAAAAGACAAGAGGTTTGACAAATAGCTATCTTAATGGAAATCTTATTGCATTGATGCTTGTTCAAGATGCAAAAAATGATATGAAAAAAGCTATCGGAGCGATGGAATCTTCTAGGCTGGCATCTGATTCGGTAATAAATCAAAGAGCATCACGTATAAGTGATTCATTGGTTTCACTCAATAGAAAAGCAAGAAAGCTAAAGCCTGAAGCAGCTTTTGAGAGCTATACTCAAGGTATAGAGCAGATTTTAATGTTGGCACAGACTGTTGGCAAAAGAGCTTCTGAGCATATGAGCCCTTTTGCAAAAGAAGCCTCTTTTATCATGATGGAACAGATGTTGCCATTGAGCGAGTATGTAGGGCAGTTAAGGGGTTTTGGTTCCGGAATTGCTGCAAAAGGTCAGATAACGACCGAACAAAAAGAGGCTCTAATGCTTATCATGAATGAAGTAGTTGCGCTTAATAAAGAACTTCAAAAAAACATGAAAAAGTTGATGTTGCTGGCAAAAAAAGAGTATGTTCAGAGTGCACAAGAGAATATTGCTAAAGTAGATACCCTCTCTAATCAATATGTAGAGTTTGCAAAAAAAGAGTTCTATTTAGAGAATATAACTGTCAATCCTGATAACTATTTTGTAGACGGAACAGAAATTATTAGTCAAATCATTAAAGCTTACGATTTGACTAATAGAACAATTTTAGAGGACTCTAAAGGGTGGCTTTAATAAAAAAGCTATTTTTTAGACTCTATTTTGCTCTTTGCTGATTTTATTGCACCGTTAAGCGCAGTTTTTGCAACACCCCAAGCTTGAATCCCCATTCTTTTTGCCTCTTTTGCGGCCTCAGACTTAAGGGCTGTATCTGCTTTTTTAACGGCTGTTTTTGCGAGTGCAGAGAATCTCTCTTTCATAACCTTTGCAGTCTCTTTTGAGATATGGATTAGCTCCTCAAGGTCATAGTGCATCTTCTTGTTGATGTCTAGCAGAATTTTTCTGATGATAGGATCGCTTTCGTTCGCCTGTGTCTGAACTACTTGTAAAAACAGTGTATCAGTCTGGTTTAAATCCTCCATGATGGTGTCGTAATCCTCTATAAGGATATGTTTTGCTTCCAGCGGCATATATGCCAGTCTCTTTTTAAATCTATCAATTGATTCAAGAAGTCCTGCTCTCATACCTCTAAGCGTAGCTTCCAAAATATCTTCGGATGTGTTTGGCGTAGCTTCTGCTATGTCAATGGATGCATGCAGGATTGTAGAGAGGATTTTTCTCACCCTTATCGTGTTTAGCGTTCCCTCTTTTATCGTTTGGTAAGTAAGCTCTTTAATAACTTCTTGAATCAGTTCCTTGGCTTCGCTGTCTTTTGACTTTTCCAAAGCAGTGATAATCGCTCCCTCAACGGTTTCGCTAAGCAAATCAAAAAGGTCTATTGACTGAAGTTTTACCTGATGAAGTTTCGATAGTGTCTGAGCATCCTCTTTGTCTATGACGGATTCTATTTCATTAAAGATGGCATATTTTGTCTCTTGAAGCTCAGCAGATTTCTTCTGTAAACTCTTCTCTATTAGCTCTTTTTGCAGAAGAAGCGCTTCAAGCTCATCGCGCAGTTTTTTTGTTCTGCTCTCTACTGTCTCAGTCGTTATTTCCTTCATTTCATGAAGGTTTAATTTATTAAATTCGATATTTTGTAGTTCTTGTAAACTCATTGTAGACTCCTTTTTAAAGTACCATTTTTACATGTTGATGGGCTTTTAGCGCCTCATAGATGAAATTTCTGTCATCTTCATTATGTACAAGCATATTAAGGTTCATACTTATATACTTCCCGCCATTTGAACTTTTTGAGTGCGTGAGTTTATGCTCTCTTTCGCTAATCACATCCCTTATAGCCTGCTTTAGCGCCTCTACTTCGGAAGCAATCAGTTTATATGACCAAGAGCACGGATATACAAGCTCAAGTTTCTCTTCTCTAGCGCTGATAATCTCCACTTTTGCCCCCTGATTTTTTCTCCAACTGGACATTGCGGATTACCATCCCCTTGTCTATCGCCTTTACCATATCATAAATCGTCAACAGCCCGATGCTCGTACCCGTGAGTGCTTCCATCTCAACGCCTGTTTGGCCCGTCAGTTTTGCTGTTACGGTAAGTTTAAACCCTGGAAGTTCCGCGAGTTCTTCCACATCACAGTTAATCCCGCTTAAGTTTAGCGGATGACACATAGGAATAAGTTCGCTTGTTTTTTTTGTTCCCATAATTGCGGCGATTACAGCGGTTTGCAACACTGGACCTTTTTTTGTTTTTTGTGTAACGATAGCATCATAAGCCTCTTGGCTCATCTCTATAATTCCGCTAGCGACTGCCACTCTAGTTGTCTGGTTTTTCTCTGAGACGTCGACCATTTTTGGTCTGTCTTTTTCATCCAAATGTGTTAAATTCATATCTTTTCCTGAAATAGTTGTTTTTAGTTTTGCAGAAGACTTATTATATCAAAAGTAAAATAATTTTAAAGGAGAGTTAACGCTTCTTTATATTCGTGAGGGTGGTTGAGATTTAGAAATGGTTTTTCATTTTCAAACTCTACAAAGATAGTCTTTGATGCGTTGAGTAATTGCCCCATTTTATGGCTGTTTTCTTTTAACATGTAAGAAAATTTTTCGTTGGTGGAGCGGTGGTAGATACCGCACATAGGCTGCATGCCGCTTGCAGTTTTAGCTATTGTCGCATCTGCATGCTTAGTGTCTGCGTAGATTATTTTTTCTATCTCATTTTCACCGATAAATGGCGAATCAACGCTGATTGCAAAAAAACTCTCACTTGTTAAATGTTCAAAAATTGCGATAAAACCTGCAGTCGGTGCGTAAGTTGAAGATGTTTTTATATCTTCTATGAACCGGGCTTCAAAGTCGAATTTTGACTTGTCTTTACATGAGATATATACATTTTTGAAAATTTTGCTTAGGCGAGATAGTTGGAATTCTGTCAGTGTATTGAAGGTGCCAAATGGAAGAAGAGATTTATCCTCTTTCATTCGGCTTGATTTGCCACCCGCAAAGATGACGCAAGGTATATCAAACATCTATTTTTTGATTAACTCTGCTTCTATTCTTCTATTTTCTGCTTTGCCTTCTTTTGTGGCATTTGTAGTAGTAGGAGCTTTCTCGCCCATACCTTTAGAAGAGATTCTGCTTGCGTCAACACCCTCTTTAATGATTAGGTTTTTAACTGCATTTGCTCTGTTTTGGGATAGAGTTTGGTTGCTCTTGTCACTTCCTACGCTATCAGTATGTCCTACTATCTTAGCATCATAGTTTGGCATATCTTTTAAGAAATCAGCAAACTCTTTAACTTTTGATTGGTAAGCATCTTTTACTTTATAAGACGCAGTATCAAAATTTACATGTAAATTTACCAATTTTGAACATCCATCACTGTCAACTTTGTGTCCAGCAGGAGTTGTAGGGCATTTATCAACAGAGTTTAAAACACCGTCTTTGTCATGGTCTCCATCAACTACTGCAACAGCTTTTGTAGTCTCTTGTTTAACAGGCGCAGGCACTACTACAGGCTCAGGTTTTGGCGCTGGAGTAGGTGTTGGGGCTGGGGCTGGGGCTGGGGCTTGGGTTTTTGGACCAAATGCAAAATTGATACCGGCTAAAAGAGCTAAGTTGCTGTCCCATCTGTTGTCATTATTTTTTAACATGTAAACAGCTTCAAGTTTTAGAGCTATAGCATCAGTAAATGGAATCTTTGCTCCAACACCGGCATCAAGAAAAACACTGTCCTTGTTTTGCGCTAAATGTTTATCGATTGTCTCATAACCGACACCTATTTTTGTAAGAGGTTTGATTGAACCGATAGCATCATACTCATGTACGCCGTTAAGAGCAAAGCGGTATATATCAGTGTCAATTACAGAGTTTTCATATTCAGCATCCGTATAAAGTACGCTAATCTCAGGCTTTAAAAGAGCGTCACAACCGTTATACTGGAACTCTGCTCCAAATAGTGTCTGGTTTTCAAGGTCAAGATTGCCCTCTGCAATATTGTAACCGACAACCGGTGTCACCTCATAGTTATAATCCTGTGCCATTAATCCGCTGCTTAAAAGAAGTGCCGGTATAAGTAGTATTTTTCTCATTTTTTCTCCTCTGATTTTTTTGAATTGTATCGACTTGTTTCTTACAGAGAACATATTTTAAATAACTAATATGCTCTTTTTGCTTTATCTAGGATCGGTAATATAGCCTGTAATTGCCGAGATTGCAGCAACTGCAGAGTTTGCTAGATATACTTTTGAACTTCTTGAACCCATGCGGCCGACAAAGTTGCGGTTTGTTGTTGAAACTGCTACTTCATTATCTCCCAAAATCCCCATGTAGCCGCCAAGACAAGCCCCGCATGTAGGATTTGAAACTACACCGCCAGCATCAATAATAATATCCATGTAGCCGAGCCTATATGCTTCTTTGAGGATTTTTTGAGTTCCCGGAGTTACTATAAGGCGAACATCAGGATGAACTTTTTTGCCCTTTAAGATTTCTGCTGCAGTTTTTAAATCACCAAGACGCCCATTGGTACAAGAGCCGATGAAAGCCTGATCTATTTTAATCTTGTCACTTACAGCTTGAGTGATAGAGTGTCCGTTTGATGGCAAAAACGGGTAAGCAATAACCGGTTCAAGATTGGCAACATCTATCTCTAAAACCATGCAGTAAGTTGCATCTGCATCTGAGTAGTGGATGCGAGGCTCTCTTGCTAAATCTTTATCAGCTAAAAACTCTTTTGTGACGTCATCATAAGCTACTATTCCGCTTTTCGCTCCTGCTTCGATTGCCATATTGCACATAGAAAATCTGTCGTCCATCGTGAGGTGCGCAATCGTGCTTCCCGTAAATTCTAGAGTTTTGTAAAGTGCGCCGTCAACGCCTATCATGCGGATAATTTCTAAAATAATATCTTTTCCCGTCGTATATTTTCCAGGCTTTCCGCTAAGAACTACTTTGATAGACTCAGGAACTTTAAACCAGTTTCCGCCCGTTACCATAGCAAATGCCAAGTCTGTTGAACCCATTCCCGTAGAGAATGCTCCAAGTGCTCCATGAGTACATGTGTGAGAGTCTGCACCGATGATAACGTCGCCAGGAACAACAAGCCCTTTTTCAGGCAGAAGCGCATGTTCGATGCCCATATCTTTTTCATCGAAAAAATTTTTTAGGTTGTGCTTTTTTGCAAAGTCACGGCTTATGCGTGCTTGATTTGCACTTGCAATATCTTTTGCGGGAATAAAGTGGTCAAGGACTATAGAAAATCCATCAGGATTTGCAAGTTTTGTAGCGCCGCTTAGGTTAAAAGCGCTGATAGATATAGGAGTGGTAATGTCATTTCCGATAACCATATCGATGTTACAGCGGATGATTTCACCGGCAAAAACCTCACGACCGACATGTTGCGAGAATATTTTTTCAGTTATAGTTTGAGCCATAATGAACCTTTATAAATAATTTATTTTGGGATTATACCATTTAAGATTTAAAATTACCGTCAAACAAGCGTCTGTGACGGTTTAATACAACACCAACTCTTAACAATTGGGATATTATAACTTAAAACAAAAAGAACGGTTATTGTATGACATATGGTGTTTTTCCTTCTGTAAAAGAGTTAGAAGAAGTAGTTAAACAGTATGTAGTCATAACTTCACTAGAAGGTATTGATAGCTTGCTATTTTTACCAAACGGGTGTAACTTTATAGTTTTTAACAGGGGATTTGACGGGCATACGGAGATTTACAATGATGATAGAAAATTTCCCATCCCAAAAGGTTACTCCATCAGCGTTAAAAATAACAAAATAAAAAAATTTGTAGTAGAAGAGGATTCCTCGCATAAGATAAAATTTCCTCTTATACTGGCAGAACTTACACCGATAGGATTTTATAAGCTTTTCAACAAGGATGCTTCGATTTTAAAAAATGATTATTTAGAGATTGAAGAGAGTATTAAAGAGAAATATTTTAAAGATTTATATACTCATGGCAGTATTAAGGAAGAACTTGAGTATTTAAATAGTTCTTTAAATATGCTGTATTTATCTCAGGACAACAAATACATGTGCATACAAGACGTTATAGACAAAATTATAAACACTTATCACTTTGAAGTAAGCGTGAAAAAGCTCCTTGAAGAGTTCAATTGCAGCAGAAGCAAACTAGAAAGGGAATTTAAAAAAATTATCGGATTAACGCCAAAAAATTTTATTTATATATCAAAATTTTGTAAGACGGTAGTCTCGTATATTGAAGATGATTGCTGTTTTAGCGAGATGGAATATCTATATAGCGATCATTCGCATATGAATGCTGTTTTTAAAAAATTTTTTGGTTTAAATCCAAGCGTAGTTTTTGATGATGTTACAAATAAAAAAATAAGAATATATCAGTTGCAAAAATTAAACATTAATTGATTTTAAGATAGAGGAGAGTGTAAATTTTATGATAACAAACGAAGAGAAAAAAAGGTTAGTTTTTAAAGCTGTTATTATTATTTTAGCAACCTTATTGCCTCTCTCGGCTTTAAGAGTTTTACTTATTCATGGAAATTTAACATTTATGCTTTTTATAAAAGAGATGCTTTTTTCTATAGTATTTGGTTTTATTGTCGCGTTAATACTCTACATGACAACAAAAAAAGAGATTAAACAAATCAATGCAAAAGCAAGAAACTATGCTTTTAGAGATGCTCTGACGGGTCTGTATAACCGCCACTATCTAAATGATTTTTTAACGAAATTTAAAAGACTTCATAAAAGAGAGTCCATTTTTGCCGTTGCATTTATAGATATAGATAAATTTAAAGAGATAAATGACACGCTGGGGCATGAAGCGGGTGATTGTATATTAAGATGTTTGGCATTAAAGTTAAAATCTTTAACGAGAAGTACGGATATTCTTTGCCGTTACGGCGGAGAGGAATTTGTAATTATATATAATGATATCTCCAAAAAAGAGATGTTTGAGAAAATGGAGCAGATAAGAGAATCGATTCAAAACACCTCTTTTAAGTGCGGGCATACAAATATCACTATATCTATAGGATTAAGTTTCGGTAAAAAAGAGGATGATATAAATGAGGTATTGCAAGAGGCTGACAAAGCTTTATATATGGCTAAGAATGCAGGAAGAAATTGTGTAAAAATCTTTCTTAAATAAAAAACTTACAACCCTTATTTAAAAGCTACTTACTATATAATTTAACTTAAAAAATTTAAATTTGAGTGAAAATATGCAAAACAGCTATAAAAGAGTCGATGCGCACCTATCAAGCCTCGGATACTGCACAAGAAGCGAGGCAAAAAAGTTTTTGAGCAAAAATATGGTTTGCATAGAGGGCGTGAGAGTTTTTGATGTGAGACAAAAAGCTTATCATAACGATATAACAGTTGATGGCGAGAGACTTGATAATGAGAGTCTGCTGATTTTGATGAATAAACCAAGCGGAGTAATCTGCTCGCACAGTGACGCAGGAGTGCTTATATACTCTCTTCTGCCGCAAAGATGGCAAAACAGAAACCCAAAAATAGCAACTATTGGAAGGCTTGATGCCGATACTACCGGAGCTATTTTGCTTAGTGATGACGGCGAGCTTAACCACAAACTAACCAGTCCAAAAAGCGATGTGCTTAAAGTGTATGAGGCTACGCTTGCACAACCTCTAAGAGGCGATGAGGGAGAGATTTTTGCAAGCGGAGAGTTGATGCTTCATGGTGAGAAAAAACCGCTGCTGGGTGCAAAAATGGAGATAATAAATCCAACTCTTGTAAAACTGGAGATTTGCGAGGGAAGATACCATCAGGTCAAGCGAATGTTCGGCGCTGTCGGAAACAGGGTGGTTGCACTGCATAGGGTGAGTTTTGGAGAGTTTGGCGTAGAGGATTTAAAACCCTCCGAGTATAGAGTTATTGGTCTTCTTTGACATCCAAATCATAAATCTCATATCTTAGAGCTTTTTTCATATACTCGGCGGAGCAGAAAAACATGACCGCAAATACAGGGTTTACCGTTACATAATTTTCTTCGATTTTTTCAAAAATCTTAAAGTTAAATCCTGCGGGCTCCGGAGAGTTTTTAACTATCACTGTAAATTCTACGGGTGCCAAAGTCTTTACCATATTGATGATTTTTTTCTTTTTTTTGAGGCTATCGTTCTCTAATATGTTAAACTCTTGACTTTCAGAGCTTTTGCGTGAGCGAACAACTTCTTCCAAAACATCGAATTTATCTTTGAAAACTATCTTGTTCCACGAAATTTTAAGCTCTTTTGAATCGACTTTGCATGTATTTACTATTAAAGCATTTGGTTTTTTCTCTTTCATCGCCTCTACAAGCCCTAAAAGAAAGTTGGGACCGCCAACCGCTTCGGCACACTTTTTTACCAGTAAGTGTATTAGCGCTTTAGTGTCTTCACTCTGTTTGTTAAAATTGCACATAAATTATTCCTATTCTATTAATTAAAGTATAATTATAGCTTAACTATTCCATAAATACAGTTTGGCTTAAGCATATCGTAATAACAAAACTATTATTATGTCAAAAGTAAAAGAAGACAAAAATTGTCTTAATTAAAACCAACTCAATTTAATGAGGTAAAACATGAAAGTTTACTTAGATAATAACGCTACGACTATGGTTGATCCGCAGGTTGTGGAAGTTATGCAGCCATTTTTTAGCGAGATTTACGGCAATCCGAACTCGCTTCATAAATTTGGCACGGCGTCGCATCCGGCAATAAGCAAAGCGATAGACCAGATGTACAAGGCGATAAATGCAAGCGAGAATGATGATATCATCTTCACTTCTTGTGCAACGGAGTCAAATAACTGGGTTTTTAAATCTATCTTTAACGACCATATAGTAAATGGTGAAAAAAATCATATCATCACGACGGAAGTTGAGCATCCGTCAGTTCTTGCAACGTGCAGAGCTCTTGAAAATGAGGGTGTAAAGGTAACATATCTGCCTGTAAACTCTCAGGGCGTGGTTGAGCCGCATGTAGTAAGAAGTTTTATAACTGATAAAACTGCTTTAGTTTCGGTAATGTGGGCTTCAAACGAGACGGGGATGATATTTCCTATAAAAGAGATAGGCGAGATTTGTAAAGAGAAGGGCGTGTTGTTTCATTCTGACGGAGTTCAGGCTGTAGGCAAAATTCCGGTTGATCTTCAAAATGTACATGTAGACTTTATGTCTATGAGTGCTCATAAATTTCACGGTCCAAAAGGAATAGGCGCTCTTTATATTAAAAATTCGCAGCCGCTCTCTCCGCTTCTGCACGGAGGCGAGCATATGGGTGGTCGCCGCTCAGGAACGCTTAATGTTCCATATATTGTAGCTATGGGTAAAGCAATCGAGCTTGCCACTACAAATATAGAAGAGAAGATGGCATCAATCAGAGCAAAAAGAGACCGTCTAGAAGATGCGCTTTTAGAGTTAAGCGATACATTTGTTGTCGGAGACCGCAAGAATCGCACACCTAACACTATCTTGATATCAATCAGAGGCGTTGAGGGCGAGGGAATGCTTTGGGATTTAAATAACGGACAGATAGGAGCTTCTACGGGAAGCGCTTGTGCAAGTGAAGATTTGCAGGCAAACACCGTAATGCTTGCCATCGGTGCTGATAGCGAGCTTGCACACACCGGTATTCGTTTAAGCCTTAGCCGCTTTACAACCGATAGCGAAATTGACTATACTATCGCACACTTTAAAAAAGCGGTGGAGCGCCTAAGAGCGATTTCTAGCTCTTACGCAAAAGTGCAACCAACCCTCGGCGGCGAGTCCAAAGCTTGCGAGCTACACCATTAATTGCTTTGCAATTAATGGCACCTATTTTAATATAGTCCGCAAAAGGAAGTAATTCCTTTTGCTTCGCTGGCAGCACGGGCACTAAAGCTAACTCCTTGCGGAGTAGATAAAAAGTATAAATTTATGAAATAAATTAAAGGAAAAAAGATGGCAAAGAATGATTTATTAGGCGCTTCTTTATGGGATGCCTACTCAAATAAAGTAACAACTTTGATGAACAACCCAAATCATCAAGGCGAGATAACTCCAGAGGAAGTGGAGAAACATGGAAACAAGCTAATCGTTGCAGATTTTGGTGCAGAGAGCTGCGGAGATGCGGTAAGACTTTATTGGGAAGTTGACCCAAAAACAGACATAATCGTAAACTCTAAGTTTAAGAGTTTCGGGTGCGGAACGGCAATAGCGAGTTCGGACATCATGACCGAGTTATGTATCGGTAAAACAGTCAAAGAAGCCGTAAAGATAACAAATATTGATGTTGAGTTTGCTCTTCGTGATAGCCCAGAAATCCCAGCAGTTCCGCCTCAAAAGATGCACTGCTCTGTTATGGCGTATGATGTTATCAAAAAGGCGGCTTCGCTCTATTTGGGCGTAGATGAGGGAAGTTTTGAAGAGGAGATTATCGTTTGTGAGTGCGCAAGAGTAAGTTTGAGAACACTTCAAGAGGTTATTAGACTTAACGACTTAACAACGATAGAGCAGATAACAGACTACACAAAAGCCGGAGGTTTTTGTAAAAGCTGTATAAGACCTGGCGGACATGAAAAAAGGGAGTACTATCTAGTGGATATTTTAAGAGACACACGTCGTGAAATGGATGAAGAGAAGATGAGGGCAGCTGCCGATGCAGGAGCAAAAGGTAACTTTGAGTCAATGACTCTGGTGCAGCAGATTAAAGCTATTGATGCTCAGATAGATGAGAGTATTCGCCAGTTTCTTATAATGGACGGCGGTGATATGGAAGTAATCGACGTAAAACCGAGTGATGATTACATTGATGTTTATATCAGATATTTGGGTGCATGTAACGGATGTGCAAGTTCTGCAACCGGAACTCTTTACGCAATTGAATCAACTCTAAAAGAGAAACTCTCTAAAAAAATCAGAGTTTTACCAATATAATTCCTACTTTTTGTAGGGGTTATGAAGCGGTGAACTCTTGCCCATATACCTAATATCCAAAACTGCAATCTCGCACTCAAGCCAAATATTAAATTCTTTATAAACGCGTTTTTGCGCCTCTTGTATAAGATAAATCGCCTCATCAAATGTGCCGTTTTCTACGTTTACCAGAAAGTTTGCATGTTGTGTGCTAAACTCCATACCGCCAACTCTATGACCCTTAAGCCCCACCGCCTCTATAAGCCTGCCCGCAAAGTCCCCTTTTGGGTTTTTAAAACAGCTTCCAGCGCTCGGAGTTGAGGGCTGATTTTGGCGCATTTTTTTAAACATCTCCAGCATCTCCTTGTCAAATTCGTGTTCAAGTGCAAATGTAGCCTCTAAAATAGGGCTTTTAATGTCAGTAAATCTATATCCGTACTTTATCTCTCTCTTTTCTAAAAGACCGTCGCATGTTTGTACGGAGATAAGATTGTTAAATATCTCATACTCTTTAAGTCCAGCATTCATAAAAACAAGACCGCCCAAAGTTCCTGGAAGTTGAGAGAGAAATTCAAAGTTGGCGATATTGTTTTTTTTACAAAATGAGGCTATTTTTCCAGATGGCGTGGCAGCGCCGATTTTTAGACTGTTTCCCTCTATTTTTATATAGTCATATTTTTTGCTTAGTTTTAAAAGCAAAGGGGGCTGTGTACCCATCAAAACATTGTTGCATGAGCCGATAATATAGCAATCTTTGTAATCTTGGCCGCAATCTTCGAGTATTGAAACGTCTATATTTCCACCAATTTTTATAGATGAAAATTTAGAGAAATTTATACTTTGTATCTTCATTAATCTACAAATGTCGGCATCATATTAAATATATCGGTTGAGAAATCTATCATAACATTTAACATCCACGGCATGGTTAGAATAATAATGATAACAACACCGATGATTTTAGGGATAAAGCTCAGTGTCATCTCGTTAATCTGAGTTGTCGCTTGAAAGATACTTACGGCAAGACCTATAAACATACCGACCAAAAGCCCTGGAAGTGCCAGCATAAGAGCTACTTTAAATGTCTCAATTCCAAGGGCTATTAGTTTTGCTTCCATTATGAGTTTCTTAGTACTTTATACTCAGTCGGTATCATAAAATCTTCAGCTTTTATGGGGACGTCGTAAAATCCGTGTTTATAGCCTATTTCAAATAGCTTGTTAATCGCTTTATACTGAAGCTCGCTCAGTGCAACAGAGTCATCGTTTGCATAGAGCTCAAGATATTTATCGAGGGTTTGCGCATCAATGCGCACAAGATTTCTCTCTAAGAGCATCTCTGAGAGCTTGTGTTTATGTTCTCTTGCAACGCGAACTGCTTTTGTCAGAGTCGCTTCATACTCTATGGCTTTGTTAAGCGGGATTGAGCGGCTTATAGCCATGCCGCCAAGAGGAAGAGGAAGCTCACAGCCAGCGAGCTCCTGCCAAATACTCCACATCTCCCGTTCAACTTCAAGCTCACTGTCATAAGTCAAAATACTCTCATGAATCAGTACGCCGGCATCAACTCTGCCCTCTAAAACAGCCTCTTCAATCTCTAAAAAATTCATATAAGTAACTCTTGCATCAGGGTAGGCTATACGAAAAAGCATAGCGTTTGTAGTGTGTTCTCCGCTTAGTGCGACTTTAAAATTGCGCTTTAGTTTAACACCTTTTTTTTTGATGATTTTTGGCCCGTAACCGTCGCCAAAACTGACAGCAGTTCGCAAAAGAGCATAATCTTCTCTGATATGCGGATAGAGCGCAAAACTTATAGCGACTATCTCATAGACACCGTTTAGAGCCTTTTCATTTAGCGTTTGGATATCCTCTGCGATATTGTCAAACTTGACATCATTCATATCTACCCAGCCGAATTTAATGGCATAGTACATAAAAATGTCATCAGCATCCGGCGAGTGTGCAATAAGTGTTTTTTTCATAAGAGAGATTTTAACCAAATAAGGATAAAATCCCGATAATTTGTATAGAAAATTTTTATACAAATAATATGACAATTTGCCATATTATTTAACCGAAATGAAAAATTGACATATAATAAGTCTAAATTTACTATAAAGTGAGCCGAAAATGGACGCAAACAAACAAAAATCATTAGACTTAGCTATGAAACAGATTGATAAGGCATTCGGTAAGGGTGCTCTTATGAGACTTGGCGACAAAGAGATTGTTCCTATTGCATCAATAAGTACGGGTTCTTTGGGGCTTGATTTGGCTCTTGGCATAGGCGGCATACCTCAAGGCAGGGTTGTTGAGATTTATGGACCTGAGAGTTCCGGAAAAACTACTTTAGCGCTTCAAATAACTGCAGAATGCCAAAAAGCGGGCGGCGTTTGTGCGTTTATAGATGCTGAGCACGCTCTTGATGTTGGATATGCTAAAAATCTTGGCGTTGATGTAGCTAATCTTCTTGTATCTCAGCCTGATTACGGCGAGCAAGCTTTGGATATTGTTGAAACGATTGCAAGGAGCGGCGCGATAGATTTGATAGTTATCGACTCGGTTGCGGCACTTACTCCAAAGTCTGAGATTGAGGGCGAAATGTCTGACCAAAACGTCGGTGTTCAAGCACGTTTAATGTCAAAAGCTCTTCGTAAACTGACAGGTATTTTGCATAAAATGAACTGTACGGTTATATTTATCAATCAGATTCGTATGAAAATAGGTATGATGGGTTATGGCTCACCTGAGACTACTACTGGCGGAAATGCGCTTAAGTTTTATGCTTCAGTGCGTATAGATGTCAGACGTATAGCTTCATTAAAGCAGGGTGAAAACAATATAGGAAACCGCGTAAAAGCAAAAGTTATAAAAAACAAAGTAGCACCTCCATTCCGTCAGGCTGAGTTTGATATAATGTTTGGCGAAGGAATCTCCAAAGAGGGCGAACTTGTCGATTACGGCGTAAAGCTCGATATTATCGACAAGAGCGGCGCATGGTTCTCTTATGGAGAGACAAAACTAGGTCAGGGACGTGAAAATGTCAAGGCTAAGTTTATTGAAGACCCTATTCTAGCGCAAGAGGTAGAAGAGAAGATTAAGGCGGCTATGGGCATGAGTGATCTTATGACCATGGACACCGTAGATATGGCAGAAGCGGATTTATAATCCGGATTCTGTTAGATAGATAAAAAATTTTAACAGATAAAAAGAGGTAAATAAAAAATGTTTATTGATAATATAAGTGCAATAGAAGTAATGGATTCTCGCGGAAACCCGACGGTAAAAGCAACGGTAGAGCTTAGTGATGGAACTAGAGCAAGTGCTATTGTGCCATCTGGCGCGAGTACGGGCAAGCGTGAAGCATTAGAGCTTCGTGATGGTGGAAGCAGATACATGGGCAAGGGCGTTTTAAAAGCAGTTGAGAATGTAAACTCTCAGATTTCAGATGTTTTAATCGGTTTATCTCCGTTTAATCAGGCTGTAATCGATGCTACTATGAAAGAGCTTGATGGAACAGATAACTATGGCAATCTTGGAGCTAATGCGGTTCTTGGTGTTTCTATGGCTGTTGCGCGCGCTGCTGCACAAAGTCTTGGCATTCCGCTTTATCGCTATCTTGGCGGTGCAAATGCGATGGTTATACCGACACCTATGCTAAATATTATCAATGGCGGCTCACATGCAGACAACTCTGTTGACTTTCAAGAGTATATGATTATGCCTGTCGGCTTTGAAGATTTCGCTACTTCTCTTCAAGCGAGTGCTGAGGTTTACCATAATCTAAAGGCTATTTTAAAAGCTAAAAAACACAATACGGCACTTGGGGACGAGGGTGGTTTCGCACCTGATTTGAGCTCCAACGAAGAGCCTATTCAAATCATTATGCAAGCGATAGAAAAAGCTGGATATAAAGCTGGAGAGCAGATGGCAATTGCACTTGACGTTGCGGCTAGCGAGCTTGTGACTGATGGCGGATACAGACTTGATAGTGAAAACAGAACTGTAACATCTGCGCAGCTTGTTGATTATTATGTTAATTTATGTAGCAAATATCCGATTGTATCTATTGAAGATGGGCTTAGCGAAGATGACTGGGATGGCTGGAAACTACTTACAGAGAAGCTTGGCGATAGAGTTCAGCTTGTCGGAGATGATCTCTTTGTTACAAACGCAAGCATACTTAATGAGGGTATCCAAAAAGGTATTGCTAACTCTATTCTTATCAAGCCAAACCAAATCGGCTCGGTAAGCGAGACAATGCAGACAGTTCGTCTTGCTCAAAGAAACGGCTACAAATGCGTAATGAGTCACCGTTCAGGCGAGAGTGAAGATGCGTTTATTGCAGATTTTGCGGTTGCTCTAAACTGCGGTGAGATTAAAACAGGCTCAACCGCGCGTGGTGAGAGAACAGCTAAATATAACCGCCTACTAGAGATAGAAAACGAAGTGGTTTACGGCGAGTATTTAGGTTCAAAACTTTTTAATTAATAATTATTATGGGCAACGAAGAACTTTACGAGGGGATAGACGATACTCAGAGCTTTACGCAGAGGTATTTAGGTCTATCTTTAACAAAGTTTTTGGTGCTTCTTTTTTTAGTTTTGGCAATCGGTATCTATGTAGGGCTTCTTTTGTACGGCACAAACTCTCTAGAGGTTTACATGGGGCTTCAAGACTACCAAGAGCATCTGCAACAAGAGATAAGCAGGTTGAAAGATGAAAATGCAGAGCTTCAAAGAGAGTATTTTGAGTTAAAAGAGATTTCTGCAAAATAGCATTTAAACTTGATATAATACAGATAAATATAATTAGGGGTAGTTTTGATTAGAGCTTTATTTATATCTACTTTACTGTTATTTACACTATATGCAAGAGAAAATCCATTTTTTCCATCCATGGGCGAAAAAAATATTCCAGTAACAACAAACGAAGATAACTCGCAAACACCCCTTAAAAGAGCAGCAATAACACTTCCTACACAAGCTAGAGTACTTCAAAAAGTTACAATAGAGTTCAAAAATCTTGACGGCTCAATTGAGAACAAAAGTATAGAGCTTGAGAACTCTGTTGATTGGCATCTTCCTATTTTTGTATCGCAAAGTTATTCAGAGACTCTTAGTGTGGCCCAAAAAGAGGCTGCTACGGTGCCGATAACTAAAAAGAAAACTTCACCAAAAACAAAAGAGACAATGTCTGAAAATATTCTCTCAATCCCTTTTTTAAAGATATCTTCATCCTCAAAAAGCCTAAAGTTAACAACTAGCGATGAGGCAATAAGAAATTTCTTAGTTGTAAATCCCCACAGAATCGTTATCGACTTTAAAAAAGATACAGATATAAAAAGTTATGTCAAAAAAGTTGAGGGAAACATCTTTAGAGAGGTTAGAATCGGAAACCATGATGGCTATTACAGAGTGGTTGTAGAGCTAGACGGCCACTACAGATATGACTTTAAAAAAGTTGCTGATGGGTATATGATTGAACTAAAATAAACCTATACATATGGAGACTAACTCCTTTAAAAGGAGTTAGATGGTTGTAAGTTTGTTTGTTCCTAGTACGGTTTTGAGAGATTTTTTTCTTGAGTTATTCATGCTATAAGTAGGTTGATCATACATCGTGACAAAGTGCCAGTTTGTTACTACTTCATTTTCTCTAAAAATTACCTCTGCGAACCCTCTGTCCATGAGATTACAATAAGAGAGATCATCTACAAGAAGCTCAATTGCGGCTTCGAGTTGAATGGATTGTTCTAGTGAAGTGATACCCAAATAATCCTCCATTCCCGGAGAGGTGACGGATGTGGTTGCAAACTCTACGCCCACATGATCTCCCTGCATATCTTTAAGGTCGTTTGCCCAAGCGTTGTGCGTGTCTCCTGCTAAGACGATTAGATTTTTACCGTATGCTTTTGCGGTTGCAAGAATGGTCTCCCTCTCCACAAAATAACCATCCCAAGCATCAAGATTGTAAGCAAGTCCCGTATTTACACGTGCAAGCTCCTCCTGTGTAACTGTCGGATCACCTTGAAGTATGCGTGCTTTGATGGTTGCAAGTTCACCTAAAGAGGTGTTTATCTGTGCCAAAAGAGCATCTTTTTGCTCGCCGCTGACATAATCAAGCTGTGAGATTTGTACAAGAATTTCTGCAGGAAGATTCATGCGACCCATTAATACTTGCTGTCCTAAAACTTGCCAGATTGTATTTGAAGCGGCAAACTCTCCTTGAAGCCATGAAAGTTGCGCACTTCCTAGCATGGTTCTTGTTGAAGAGCCTAAATCTGCCATAAACTGTTCTTGTAAAAAGGAGCCATCCTCTAGAAAATACTCGGCATAATTTAGCTGCTCGTCTCGTCCAAAAACTCTTGTCTCTAGCATATTTAAAGAGAGAAGATTTCCAAAATGAAATGTTCTGTAAATCTCTTTTTTATTGACAATCGGGCGAATCGGAAGCCACTCAAAATATGCTTGAAGTGCCGCTTCGACTCTTGCGTTATAGTCTCCCTCGGTTTCGTCATGGTTCTCGGCACCGTATTCATAAGCATCGTTTGCTATCTCATGGTCATCCCAAACAACAATCATCGGGCATGCTTTATGAATCGTTTGAAGTCCTGCATCAGTGTGGTACAGAGCATATCTTTTTCTATAATCCTCAAGTGTGTAG
The DNA here is from genome assembly GCA_041652055.1 of Sulfurimonas sp. GTDB lineage: Bacteria > Campylobacterota > Campylobacteria > Campylobacterales > Sulfurimonadaceae > Sulfurimonas. The sequence goes on from JBAZIE010000006.1 coordinate 50,720, forward strand.
AGCTCAGTGTCGTTATCACTCGGAAGAACACGGTTGATAGTAACGGCATTTTTTGTTGCATACGCAGGTGTTACTCCATCGGCTTCAAACATACCATACTCGTAAATATAATCTCCTAAGTGAAGCGTAACATCAAGATCTGGGAGTTTTGAAGCCTCCATGTAAGCATTAAAATATCCGTTTGGATAGTTTGCGCATGAAAAAATAGCCATTCTTACCTCTGCAACATCACCGAGGGGAAGTGTTTTCATCGCTCCAACGTCTGAGGTTGTGCCATTGCTCTTAAAACGGTAATAGTAACGCTCTCCCGCTTCTAACTCTTGAACATCAATCTTTGCCGTAAAATCGGTTGTAGCATCTGTTGTTACACTCCCATTGCGAATGATGTTTTTAAATTCGTTATCCGTTGCCACTTCATAATCAACATCTACACTGATTGCATCCGTTGTTGCCCTTGTCCAGATAATCACTCTATCTACTAAAGGGTCTCCGGATGCCACCCCATGGCTAAATGTAACGCTAGCGCCGTTGTCGCTCCCGTTACATCCGCTTAAACCGGTTGAAATTACAAGTGAACATGCGCTAATTGCCGATATTTTTAAAAACTCTCTTCTATTTAAAAAAGCCATTTCTATCTCCTTATCTGTTGATTTCGTAAATTGCTGTTGAACCACTTACTTCATAAGAGATTAAGAGAAGGTTTTTGCCGTTTGGAGAGTCGTTTGCAGGAATAAACTGCATTCCCTCGGCAGATATATCGCCATCATCTTCAGATATGTAGTATTCCACGAGTGTAGGTGCACTCGGGTTCGTGATATCATAAGTTAAAATTGCATTTTGTCTCTCAAGCCCGACAAAAAGGTATGTTTTGCCATTAATCTCTCCTACGGTTAATGCCTCGGGCTCTGCGCCCTTATTGCCGCTTCTTCCATCCATCTCTCCCTCGTCTTGGTTAAAGAGTTCAGGCTGTACAAGGGCTACTTGTTTGGAGATAGAATCGCCGCTATCATAAACGAGATTGCCCTCTGCACTCCAGATACTAAAGCTTCTAGCACCGTAAGCGTAAAGCTTTTCGTACGCACCATCACCGTTTGCATCGCCCATATCAGTAACAACTTTAAGGTCATTCTCCTCTTCATACGCTTGTGCGATAGATGCATCGAGTGTAAGTTTAGAAATCTTCTTCTCATCTACAAAAACATCCTCTTCTTGTGCATCAAGATACTCTCTTCCATCCCCCTCATTTGCAGTTGCAAGGTAAGTTGTCCCTCCGATTTGAAACGATTTGATAGAATCTGGCATGTAGAGCCCAAAAAGTCCGGCGTAAGACTTCATGTTAATAACTCCTTCCTCTTCAATGTCAATAGTGTTGTTAGAATCCGTCTCGTAACTCTTAGCACCAAAAGATTTGACAAGCTCAAGTGTGTTGTTTGTGAGGTTAACCTTTGCTAATGCATTATTCTCTTGAAGTGTCACATAAGCGTAATTACCCTCGACCGCAACATACTCCGGTTCGATATCAAGTGCTTTGTTGTCACTTGGAGTACCGCCAAGACGCACGGGTGTCGCATCTAAAGCCGGTGTTAGAGTAGCGGTAGAGAAGTCGATGTCGACATAGCTTCCATCAGCCACGCTTATCACTCCTATGGAGCCTGCAACATCTACATATATACCGGTTGTTCCATCAGGTTCGCCCTCATTAGCAACAATGACTTTTGTCCCGTCTTCGCTAAATGCTACCATATCCGGAAGATAACCAACTGTTACGGCTTTGTCAAAGTTTCCGTTTGTGTCAAAGAGAACAACTTTGCCCTTCTCTGTAACTTTGTTTGCACTTCCCACAGCTGCTGCAACTTTGCCGTTTTTTACCGCAACACTCTGCACACCTGCACCATAAGCCGACATATCCACAGAAGCAATTTTAAGCGGAGATAGTGGATTTTGTATATTGATGATGTCGATGGCATTTGTCGCACCGTTTGTCACAAACATCTGTTTTGAAGCTTCATCGTAAGCAACAATCTCGCTGCCTCCCTCAGTTTGCGTATTATAAGAAGCTAGTTTTATAAGAACTTGGTTATAGCTCTTAATACAGTGATCTTGGGTTGGAAGTTTTTCTAGCTTTTTGCCCTCTAGTGTGAGATTTTCTACATAACGTACAAAGCTAAGCGCATAGTCAAGGTAAGTATCGACACCCTCGCCTCTTTCATCTTGCACAGTTTTAAAAGTTGTATAGCCGTCTTTGCCCGCAGCGATGTAGTTGTTTGTTACGATAACATACATGGCAGCTTCATTGATGCTCTCCCAAGTTTCTGTTGTTCTGTTTTTAATCTCTAAATTGGAGATACGACTATTTTGTGCAGCCTCCGTGTTTACGTCATAACGTAGTCCGTATGCGTAAGGAAAAGATCCCGTAGAGCCTCCGTTATCCAAATAGTTAGTAAGAGCATCTTCAAGAACTTGCTTGATTTCGCTTCCATACATATCTATCTCAAAGAGTGTGTTGGCAAACGGTAAGAGCTCATACGCCGTTCCCATGGTGACATTGCCCTCATTGATGGAGATTCTCACACCACCTGCATTTTGAATACAAGCGTCGGCACGGTTACTCAAATCATAAAATGACTTTGCAACGATAGGCGCCATGTCACTTCCCAATTCAAGAATCTTTTGCCCATCTGTCGTACCTGGAATCCTTGTGTGCCCTATAAACTCCTCTGCCTCGCCGATAACAACGCTCTTTTGCGCATCTACTTGGTCTTTGTAGCTTGCGAGTTTTGCTTCGGTTGTGCTATCTTTTTCAACAATGGCAACATTAGGCATGCTGTTTATAAGTGAAGTTATCTCGTTTTTAACCGCATCACTCACTGCCGCATCTTGGTCTTGAGCATCTTTTTGTGTAAATGTATCTCCCAGTAGCAGGGTTGATGCACCGCTACAACTTGTTACAACACCCGCTGCATCAAACTCTACATCCATAGCACCCACGGCGTAAGCATATTGCCACGCATGTCCTATACAGACTCTCTCACCATCTCTATTTTGTGCTTGAAACGGATATGTTGCCTCATGGCTTTGAAGACCGATGGCACTAAAATCTCCCATCAAAGAGTGCGAATCTCCACCTATGACGATATCAACACCGCTAAGTTGCGCTACATACGCTTTGTCATTGTCTAAACCGACATGAGTGAGAAGAACTATCTTGTTCACTCCGGAAGCTTTGAGCTCATCAATGTACTTTTGCGCCGTTGTAACTTCATCATAAAATGTAATGGCACTGCTTGGATTGGAAGAGACCTCTGTTTTTTGCTTAGTGTCAATCCCTACAACACCCACTTTTTGTCCGTTAAACTCTTTAATAAAATATGGTTTCCATTTACCGCTCAAAACAGAATCGCTTTGTGCTTCAACATTTGCCGCTAAGATGTTTTCGATTTGTAAATCATTCAAAAATGTTGCAAGAGCAGCGTCTCCGTCATCAAACTCATGGTTTCCAAGTTCAAGCGCATCCCATGAAATCATGTTTAGCATATCGCTATCGGCTTTTCCTTTAAACAAAGAGTAGTAAAGTGTTCCTTGAAAAGTATCTCCTGCATTGAGCGTGAGCGTATTTGCTTTAGAAGTTTGTAACTCTTTGATTTTTGTTGCCATGCGTGGATACCCACCGATTTGCGCTTTTGTCGTAACTCCATTGATGCTAAGCGATACCGTTTCGCTATCAAGATGTGAGTGTGTGTCATTGACATGGAGGATAGAGAGCGAGAGAGGCTCATTTTGAACCTCTACCGTATCGGCATCATCGTCACCGCCACATCCACTTAGACCAAAAAGAGCCACAAGAGCGGCTGCCATTAAATACGTTTTTCTTATCTTCATACTATCCTCCAAATAAAAGTACGTGATAGTAGTAAAGTAAAATTACGAAAGAAAAACAATACAGCAACGAAACGATTACAATAAAATATTATATTTTTTACCAAAAATTGATAAATACGGTTTTTAGTTGATGGCTGAAATTAGAAATAGAGGTTCAGATAAACTTTTAATGTGTCCTCATTGTAGCTATTTTCAAACAGAGCTCTCTCTTTATAATCATACTTAAATTTTAACTGTACGTTTTGAGAGACTCTAAAGTTTTGCGACAAAGCAAATAGATTTTGATCCTCACCGTTATCGTACCATCTTCTAGTTGCCTCAATGTTTGTGCTCATGTGGTTAAACCTATCAAAAACGAAACCTATTGAGCCGCCGATTGCAGATTTGAACTCGCCATCAAGATAAAACAGCGGGTCGGCCATTATGTAGGTATAGCCAAGCTCATTTCCCCAGCTAAGTCCAACTCCAACGGTGCCAATAAAGTTGGCTGAAGAGCCAAGCGAGTTTCTGTCCCATCCAAACTTTGTTCTCCATGAGAGATTTTCAAAAAACTCTGACCTTTGGGCAAGAGAGACGATGGAGAGAATAGTTGCCTCCTCAACCTCTAAGTCACTTTTAGAGTAGGAGAATTCAAGATTTAAAAACTCTATCTGTGTTCCTCTTAAAAAGCCGTAGTTGCTGTCTTCTAAGTCATGATATGCAGGACGGATACCCAAAAATCCGATTTTTTCTGTATCTCTAACTCCGCCTCCAAGCGATGCTCTTATGGCTTGATGACTTTTTATGGGATTTGGCGGAGTTTTTATCTCAAGCTTTTTGCCTTGTCCGAGCGAGGCTCTTGCTTTTGAGATGGAGTGAAAAAGTTTTAGATACTTCTCTTTTTCTAGTTTCCCTTTACTGAAGTTATACTCAAGCAGCTCGATGGAAGCTTCAAGGATATATTTTTTCTGCTGCGCTTCAATCTCCTGTTTTTCTATAACTTCTGTTACGTTTAGCTCGGAGTTTGATAGCATAATCGGAAGTTTAATATACTCTTTAGCAATAAGCTCTTCATATTTTAAGAGCGTTGTTCTTTTCGAAGGTCTGTAAAAAGTGTTGCTAATTATTCCCTCGGCTTTTGTCGCGTGCGCAGTTTCAAGCGGTATGACCTCGAAGTGAAAATATTTTCTCAAATCTAAACTAGGTCTAGCGGCTTCAATGAACCAGAGCATATTATATGAGCAGTTTTCGGTAAAGAAATAGTAGTAGGAGTGTGTCTCGTTAAGCTCCCAAATATGCCTTACCATCCGAAGAACTTCCTCTTCGCTAAGGGCTAGGTCATACTCCCAAATATCTCTTTGTTCGCTGTCTCTATACTCTTTTAGTTTGTCGTAGTATGGGAGCATGGAATATTTTCCGAAGTAGCCTCCAAAAAGCCCCTTCATAGCAAAAAGAGCACCGTTCTCTTTGTTTGGGTCTGCATCGGCGGCATAATTTACGGCATAAGAGAGAAGCTTAGAATCGTAGCTAGAGTTAATGCGCAAAAACGTGTGCCCAAACATAGAGGCTGGAGAGTTTATATGTGCTGAGGGAAAAACTAGTGTTGCCGATTTTGGATTTAACCGCTTTAGCACCTTGTCATACTCTGTGCAGTTTACATCAGGAAATATTTCAATGCCAAGTTCTTCTTGCAGCCAAGCTTTTCTTGCCGGAAAGCGGCATGCTGTAGAGTTGTCATCAAATCTCTTCTCATTTAAAAGTGCATAGATTGTAGCATCAAGCTCATTTTTTGCATTGGTTTTGCCATCATCTGATAAAAAAAATCTCTCATCGTCAATCTGGCTAACCCCGTCTTCTATATGAAGAAGAATATTCCAATATTTTGAATCAGATAAATTTAGTTCATCCGCTTTTTGTTTATAAAGCTCAGAAGAAGCATTTAAAAAACCAATGAAAAAAATGAGAATAAAAAGAGACTTGTTTAAAATGGATATTTCCTAAGAAGAGAGATTTGCCTAAAACAGACGGGCTTCCCGTCTGTTTGTAGTTACTTATAGAGAAGTTGTAGAGATATTGTCTAAAACATCAGCCATCTTAGCGTTTTGGCTAGTGTAGATGCTATTGTAGTTTGCTTGAAGTGAAGCAGAGAAAGTTGCCTTGTCAGAAATTTCCAAAAGCTCCGCTAGTGTGTCAATGCTCTCACCATGACCTTGTGCAATCTCTTTTGCAAGCTGATCCATATTTGAAGCAACAAACTCCTCAGCTCTCTCATTCATAACAAACTGAGTTTTTTGACAACCCAAAGTTCCTGAAGTAATACCGAATGTCTGGTTGCCAAATATACCGTTTGTAGTAGCTTGAAGAGCCAACATTATTGCTGTTGAGTCATCTTTGATAATCATAGAACCAAGACCACAACCAGTCTGGCTGTTTACATTTGCCATTAGAGACGAGCTTAGAGCGATAACCGCAGCAAGGCTAACTAAAATTTTTTTCATCGAACATTCCTTTAAGTTAAAATCGAGCTATTGTAGGCTTTATTGGCTTAATGAAAAATTAGTTTTTATTTAATTCTTCATCTTTCCAATATTTTGTGCCCTGAACGGTAGCTTGCAGCGCCAAACCGTTTTGTGTTAGCTTATAGAGTCTTATTCCCGGAGCGACTGTTTCGGCGGCATTTATAGCCCCTCCGCTCTCTTCATATTTTGCAGCAGCATCTGCTTGTGCATTTGCTTCCCATCCGGAATTCACAAAAGTGTCATAAACTTTTTTGTTCTCAAAAAGGAAAACGGCTCTGAAATCTTTAATTCCAAGACCAAGACCAACACCGCCTGAAGCCATATTCATGTAAGTATTGATACCTGTTCTGTTATTATGTGCCATTCCTTCCCCACCCTCGGCAGAGAAAAAAACAAGACCAACTCCTACGTTGCTAAATGTCGCATATCCGTAGGAGCGAAGCACCATATCCCTTGCTTCCGGTGCATATTTATAGAGAAGTTGCAGCGTTTCATTGTTTGTTCTTATTCGCTCAACTCTCTCAAGTCTGTTCTCTTCTCTTATCTCTCTTTTACTTTTTCCAGACCAAAATCCTGAAAAAACGACGACTACAAGAAGCAGACCGATAATTAATTTTAAATGTTTCATTGTGTAGACCTTTGGTGGTACTCTAGATTTATGGCAATAATAATATCATAATTTATTAAAATAGATAAAATTGGTAACATAGAGAAAATTTAATCTAAAATGATACTATTACAAAACATAATAGAGCGGCCTGCCGTGATAAAGGATTAACTTGAAAGTTTCAACAATATTTGCAATAGCTCTGAGCGCTTTTGCACTTTTAATGAGCGGATGCGCAAGCAAGAACATGGATGCAAAAAACAGCGGATTTTTTAAAGAGTATGAGAGCTTTGGCACTCCTAACGGTTACAGCGCACAAAAAGCTTCAAAAGATTTTGACATGTCAAAATATAAAACAGTTTTCATCTCTCCTGTTTTAGTAATATCAGCAGTTCCAGAAGCACAACTCACACCTTCGCAAAAAAAGCTTTACAAAGAGATAGCAGAGTATGTGGCAGATGGATACAAAAGAGAGATTACAAAAAACGGCTACATGTTAGTTGATACAAAAGGTGCGGATACGCTTGTTTTGGAGTCGGCGATATCAGCTGTAGAGGTGCATTTTGAAGATGAGAAGTGGAACCAGTTTTCACCAATTGCTATGGATGTGACCGTAAACTCTTATAACTCTTATATGGATGAGAATGTCAGAATTTTGGGCGAAAAGCGCATTATTGATGCGGTTAGCGGCGAGACGATGTTTGAGAGCATGGAGATAATCAAAGATGAAAAAATTATCTTAAGCGGTGAATCTTTGGAGTTTGAAAATATTAAGAGAGCTCTTGATAAGTGGATAGAGCAGGTAAAAGACCGCTTCGCTAAATAGGCTGGGAAAAAAGTGTCGCTTCAGATAGGCTGGAACTACTTTCCATTCGATGAGATAGCAATAGAGAGCGAGACTTTTTGCAACTCTTTAAACGGGCTTCGTATTGTCCAACTCTCAGACTTGCATCTTACAAAAGATGTTGAGGTGGCTTACCTTGAAAATCTTGTAAAAAAAATAAATGCGCTTCATCCCGATATCGTCCTCTTTAGCGGAGATATACTTCAAACTTCAGCGCTACATGTAAAAAAGCAGCTCGGCTGTTTTAGTGAGCTTGAAGCACGCTCCTATTATGTTAGTGGCAATCACGACATCGTATATGGTCCAAAGCATTTAGAAGCGATTATGCAGGAAGCTGGAGTGCTTTGTCTTGACAATAAGATAGCGGAGATTGCGGTGAAGGGCTCTGTTTTGCAGCTTGTGGGGTTAAGTGACAGATTTGGTTTTGTGAGAGGGATAAAGAGACCCATAAAAGAGCTCTTTGGCCGCTTAAATCCAAATCTTTCAACCATACTGCTTACTCATCAGCCAAAAGATATAGTACATGTTGATGGTTTTCGCGTAGATTTGCAGCTTAGCGGACATACTCACGGCGGGCAGATTTACCCTTTTAATATCGTAGTAAAATACTTTCAGCCATATATCTCTGGACTTTACAGACATAAAAACACGCTTTTATATGTCTGCAGAGGGCTTGGATATTGGGGTATTAAGGTAAGATATAGAGTTCCATCGGAAATACCGGTTTTTACTATCAATTAACATATTGGTAGTATAATTTTATTTTAATATTCAAGGAAAAATATGAATAAATTTTTGGCATCCCTTACCCTCAGCGTGGCGATTTTGAGCGCAGCTCCTCTTAAGGTAGACTCTTCTCTTAATGTTTTAGACAGTTTTAAATATGAGACGCCCACAGGTCGAGAGATGAAGATACCAAAAAAGACAAAATTGGTAATAGTAGCCTTTGAAAAAGATACGGGAGCTTTGGTTAACGAGTACTTAAATACGCGAAACCCGTTTTATCTGCCAAAAAACAACTCTGTTTTTATAGCGGACATAAACAAGATGCCATCAGTTATTACGAACATGTTTGCCCTGCCAAAACTTCAAAAGTACAAACATCTTATATACCTGCACTATGGAGAGGAATTTCAAAACACAGTTCCAAACAAAGAGCAAAAAATCACTCTGCTTCGTGTAGATGGTTCAAAAATCAAAGAGATATCTTTTATCTCTAGCGTGTCAGAATTAAAAGCGGCGATTGAGAAGTGATTTCACTAAAAGCACTTAGCAAAAATCCTTTTAAAAGCCTTCTTATATTCTCATCCATTACCATCGCGGTAATGGCAATTTTCCTTATAAGCTCCGTATCTCAGGGCGTAATCGGGATGTATTCGAAGATGATTAAGACTGATGGCGATATAATCATCACACAAAAAGGCATCTCGGACACATTCTTCTCAAACGTAGATATCGCTCTCATCCAAAAGATAGATGCTCTGCAAGACGTCGCTTCAAGCTACGCTATGATAGTGGGCGCCTCTCCTATAGGGCATATTCCGATAGCGGGAATTTACGGTACAACCCAAAACCACATGTCGCACTACAAACTCATTAAAGGCAAATATCCAAAAGCCGGTGAGGTGATTTTGGGTGCGAATTTGGCTAAGCAGTTTGCAACCATAGGCGTAAATATAGGCAACAAGCGCTTTAGAATCTCTGGTGTCTTTAGCAGCGACATAGGCTTTGAAGAGGGCGGCGTGGTTATGAACATAGAGGATGCTGGAGAGCTTTTTAACCGCTCTACCTCTTTTATTTTGGTCACTTCCGCTTCGCCAAACGCTACTGAGTATATCGTAAAAAAAATTGCCGAGCTCTCTGATGAAGTTGAGGTAAAGACTACGCAAAATTTTGTAAAAGAGTACAACCAGTTTAAAATCATCGAAAACTCCTCTCTTGTTATCTCAACGCTCGCTTTTGCTATGGGTCTTATGGGAATCGCCTCTGTTATGAGCATGATTGTAAACTCTCGCAAAGAGGAGTTCGGGATTATGCGCGCTCTGGGCAAGAGCCGTCTTTTTATCATTAAAAATCTATTTTTTGAAACGCTTATCATGAGCATTTCGGCTTATCTTTTTGCACTAATTTTGAGTCTCGGTATTTTGGCGATGCTGCCGCACATTGAGATGCTTCAAGGCTATGTAAACGGCACTCTCTCGCTCTCAACTGCTCTGTATGTTTTTGCTTCAACAATTTTTATGGCTCTTTTTGGCTCGCTGATACCGGCATGGATTGCCTCTAAAACAGATCCTATACTTCTGATAAATCAAGGATGTGCATGATAAAAGTATCTAACATCTCTCACTTTTACGGCGCGGAGCAGGTTCTCTTCGACCTCTCTTTTGAGATTAAAAGTGGCGAATTTCTATTTTTAAGCGGAGAGAGCGGAAGCGGAAAGTCGACTCTCCTCTCTATCCTCTCAACTCTGCTAAAACCATCAAACGGAGAGCTTTTGATAGATGGCGAGTCGGTCGAGAAAATAAAAAATATAGACTATTTCCGCCAAAGTAAGATAGGGTTTGTTTTTCAGTTTCACTACCTTATAAACTATCTAAATATCTATGAAAACATTGCACTTGCCGCACTCGAAGATAAAAAACAAAATATAGACAAAATACTTGGTGAGCTAGGTATTTTAGAACTCGCAGCGCGTTATCCAAACGAGATATCGGGAGGGCAGAGACAGCGCGTGGCACTTGCCCGCGCTCTAGTAAATGAGCCAAAAATCATATTTGCCGATGAGCCAACAGGAAGTCTGGACTCAAAAAACTCTCAAATAGTTTACGGACTCTTGGCAGAAGCTGTAAAAAATGGCACGACCGTAGTGGTCGCATCTCATGATATGCAGATAGAGAACTACGCAACTCATACAATCAGGTTAAAAGATGGACAAATTTTATAAATTAATAGAACAAATCATGCCTGTTTGGGCTTTTATATTTTTAGGCTCAGTTGCAGCCGGCGTCATATATGCAGCGCAGATGTTGGGGTTTTCCTATCTGGACAACACACTTTTAAATGCTCCTACTGCCCGCTCGCTCCATATTACGCTGATGCTATACGGTCCCATTATGCTCGCTCTCTCCCTGCTTCCATTTGCGCTTTTTGCAAAAGAGAAGCTTGATTTAAGCGACGCGGTAGAGCCGCTAAAGAACTATTTTTTGCTCTGGCATCTCTTTTTATTTATGGCGCTTGTCTCTATCTCATTGGGAGTTCAACGCGGTCTGCCGTTTTATGACTTTGCGTATGAGCTCAATTTTATACTTGCGGCTTCTGGTATTTTTTATATTATTGCAATTTTTAAAACAATAAAACAGTATAAGGTTACGCCTCTTTGGGTAAAAGTTTCAAAAGCACTTCTTTTTGCCGCACCTTTGGCGCTTATTGTTTTAATGAACCCGACTTACGGACAGGTTGAAAAAACACTTATAGGACCTCACGGAGATAATACTCTGGGTATGAGTTTTACGCTTATTCCTCTTTTTTACCTTATGATAAAACTGCATGCAAAAGAGAACTTTGTTGCAAAATGGCATATTTTCTGGGTAGTTCCGCTTGTCGGATATGCTCTTTCCGTTGCAACGCGTATATTTAGAGGAGAACTTTCATACGGTGAAGAATGGGTTTATCAGTGGCTGACTTTTGCTTACGCTCCTCTTTTGATTAAGTGGTGCAGTGATGCTAAAATTGCTCTCAAATCTACGCCCTATTTAGTTATCTCTATCTGGGCGTTTTTGTTTGTCATGATTCAGGGAAATATACTCTTTATACCAGAAATCCGCTGGCCGTTTCATAGAAACGATTTGATAGTCGCACATGCGCACGTAGCTATCGGACTTGGGATATTTTTTATGTCGCTAAGCATCATAAAATATTTTTACAAGCTGCCTGATAAGCTTATGCACTTTTGGCTCTATGTTATCGGAATTATTTTTGTATCACTCACGCTTGCGGGTTTTGATGAGGCGGCTATTTTTGCAGTTGATGTAGTTACTATGTGGCAAATTCGCCTCTTTGGCGGTATTTTAGCGGTTGCGGGCATTGTCTATTTTATTGTTAAAAAAATGAAATTTTCAAAACCCTCTATGTTGCAGCTCTACCATTTAAACGGGTTTTTGTCGGATGGTTTGGGTGCGTTGATACTCTTTTTATCAGCTCCGATGCTGTTTGAGTTTTTAGGTTTTTATTTTTCACCTTACTACTATCTTGTATTTGGTTTTATGGGCTTTGTCGGAATTTTGCATCTTATTGGAATAACCAAAGAGGCGCATCTTTTTGCATATTTTACCTCAATTGCGCGCCTTATTACGGGTAGCGTTTTTTTATCTCTTTTCTATCTTGGGACGATAGACGCGCTGGGGCTTCTTGTAGGTTTTTACGATATCTCGTACGCTCTTTTATATCTTATCTTTAGAAGCCGTCTATGATTAACTCAATTGCGCTTGTTTTGCTTCTTGGATTTGAGCTTTGTTACTATCTTTTGATAGTCCAAACCGGCGTTGTTGGGCACTACAACTCTGACATAATAACGCTCTTTCCTATGTTTGTGGGCGGTGTTTTAGGAACTATATTAGGCGGTTTTTCTTGGGGCAGAGTAGAGAATCCGCTGCATAAGATAATGATTGCTTTATCCTTGCAGCTGTTACTATCTTTTTCTTATCCAAACTACAATATTTTTACTCTACTGCTTTTAGGTTTGGCAGTCGGCGTTATGGCTCCGCTTGGTATCTATCTCTTTAAAGCAAAACAGCGCAAAGAGCTCCTTTTGGCTCTTGCGATAGCGTATACAATCGGTACATATTTTTTTACCTATGACCATGATAGCAGGATATATATGGCGGTTGCTTTTACCTCAATCGCGCTTCTTAGCGCGTTTGTTCTAAGAAACTACGTGGTAGAGACTGAGGCTAAAGAGGTTTCACACCCATACCTTCAATATCTGCCTCTGATGTTGTGGATATTTTTGGACTCAAATCTTTTTGAAACTCTCTCAAGACATTCAAACATAGATATCTGGTCGGAATACACTTTTACAATCATTGTATTTCACCTCTTGGGGCTAATCGGCGCATATTTTATTAACATGTCAAAAATAAAAAAGCATCTTTTTATAGCACTTATTTTTGTACTTAGCTACGCGCTTTCTTATTTTGAAGAGCCGCTGCTTCTTGCAATGATCTACCCTTTTACCATCTCATACTACAACGTTGTGGTCTTTACGACGCTGAGCAAAGAGATGAACGTAAGAAAGCTTGCGGTTATGATGATTTTTGTCGGCTGGATAGCATCCGGTTTAGGGTTGGGTGTTGCACTCCTTGGGGTTATGCACTAAAGCCAGAAATGTGTTAAAATAACACCCAATTTAAATAAAGGATTTATAATGAAAAAGATATTAGTAGGATTGCTTTTGGCTCTTCCTCTTTTTGCGATTAATTTAGAGTTAAAGAGCGGTTCTGTTGCGGCTCATACCGAGATGCTTATGGACAGCACGATTGACCCGATAAACAACTCGCTTCAAGCCGACATAAGCATAGATAACAATGACATTACAACCATCAAAGGCAAATTTTGGGTCGAGATGACTCTTTTTAAAAGCGACAAGAGCGACAGAGACGAGAGTATGTACAAAGAGATTCAAACAGATAAGTTTAAGTCTGCCACATATACAATTAAGAGCATTACAAAAGTTGAGGGTAAAGATAGCTACATGATAGACGGCACGCTCAATTTTTTAGGAAAAGAGAAGCCGCTTAGCGCAAAGGCAAAGATAACTACCATAGATGGAAGCCTTGCGATAGAGGCTAAAAGCATGATACTTATGAGCGATTATGGCGTAAAGATGCCGTGTATGATGTTTATGTGCGTTCGCGACCAAGTGGATCTTCTAGTAAAAGCGGCTTTCTAAATTTCTATATGTAGAAAAACCGAGGCAGAAAAAAGGTAGATATGAACAAGTTAGAAGAGTATTTAAGCGCCCATGATTTAAGCGAGATTCACCCATCTGATATTGCAAAAATATTAAAACAGCTTGATAACGATGCATTTGCCGTGGCTCTGAAACTTGTACCAAAAGATCTTATCGGTGACGTTGCTCTTGCACTCCCCGATCGATATTTTGACGATGTCGTAGAAAACCTGAGCATAGATGAGCTGAGCCATGCGGTGGCAGAGCTTGAATCTGATGATCAGGTAGACTTCTTGCACGGTCTTGAAGAGATTGATGAGAGCATAGCTTCACAAGTCTTTGACACTCTTGACGATGATGACAAAAAAGAGATTATAAAGCTTCAAACCTACAACGACAACGAAGCGGGTGCATATATGCAGCTCGAGTTATTTACGGCAGAGAAGAATGAGATAGTACATGACGTAATCAGAAGATTTGCGGATCTTAGAAAAGCAAAGACCATTGAGAATATACAGAATCTTTTTATAACAAGCAGCGATAAAAAGCTTCTCTATGCAATCGGCTTGGATGATCTGCTTATCTTTGACTTCAACAAGACGCTCATAGAAAACATAGAGCTAAGCGAAGAGAGTTTTGAACCAAAAAAGGCGCAGGACAGAGAAAATATTAGAGATGTCGTGCACTACTTTGAGGAGTATGACCTCTCAGTTATGCCGATAGTAAACGCGTACGGAATTTTGTTGGGGCGTATAACCTCGGATGATATATACGACATTATCAACGAACATGCAACAGAACAGATGTATCATCTTGCAGGTCTTGATGATGATGCCGAGGAGTATGACGAAATTTATAAAGCCGGCAAAAAAAGAGCCTCTTGGCTTGGGATAAATCTCTTTACGGCGATATTTGCCTCTTTGGTAATCGGGCTTTTTGCAGACACGATGCAGAGCATTATCGCTCTTGCGGTTTTGATGCCCATTGTTGCTTCGATGGGCGGAAATGCGGGAACTCAGAGTTTGACGGTAGTTGTAAGACAGCTCGCACTTGGAGATATCTCTCAGGGCGATGCTATGAGGATTATAAAAAAAGAGGTCTTTATCTCGCTTATGAATGGTGTTTTATTTGCCGTAATTATGGGTGTAGTGGCTGCGATATGGTTTGATATGAAAATGCTCGGCGTAGTAATCGCGCTGAGTATGGTTATAAACCTTTTTATGGCTGGGCTTTTTGGCGCGGCGATACCGCTTTTTTTAAAGAAGATGGATGTGGATCCTGCGATAGGCAGCAGCGTGATACTCACGACTGTCACGGACGTTGTAGGATTTTTTAGCTTTTTAGCCCTTGCAAAATATATGCTACTCTAGTAATTGAAGTCTCTGATTAAATCAGGATTAGATTGCCGCACCTCTTGCAGAGGCTCGCAATGACCGTCATTGCGAGGAGTTTACGACGAAGCAATCTATGTTTGTTCAGAAAGTTCAATTATATAACTTTTACATCCCTGGAATGCGGGGGATTTTGCCAAGCTTTGAGAGTCTGAAATATTTTCCCCACCCCTTTTTCAGCCAGTGTCCTAGCAGGGGGAGCCAAATCATAAAAGCTTTTGAATCATCCCTGTAAACTACCGTAGCTCCGTCTCCGCTGTCCATAACGCAAAGAATGTTTATATGCTCTGCATAACCTTTAAACTCTGATTTACCATTATCTTTTTGCACAATATTATACGCCGTGTTTCTTGCCATAACCTCGGCAATGTGTCCCTGTTTTGCTCTCCACTCAGCTCCACTTAATGCAGCTATATCGCCTATTGCGTATATATTGCTTGGAGCATCTGAGCCCTCCAGTGTTACGCGGCAAAAGTCGTCAATTATTACAAAACCGGCTTCATTTTTTGGCAAATCTGATTTTTTTACAACCTCATGTCCATCTCCTGCGGGTATAAACATGATTAAATCAGACTCAATTTTTGACTCATCCTCAAAAATTATCGCACCTGATTCAAACTGTTTTATTTTCTTTCCCAGTTGCTGTTTGATATTCATTTTTTCAAACATAGCTTTGAGTTTTTTTAGAGCTTTTGACCCCATTCTTTTTCCGGGTTCAGCCATTGGCGCGAAAAATGTGAGCTCAAAATTATCTCTGATGCCCTTTTTCTTTAACATGTTGTGAACATTAAAAAGCACCTCAAACGCCGGACCGCCGCGAACAGCGGAGGTGTCTCTCGGATTGCTTCCAAAACCAAAGGAGATTTTACCGCTCCCATTTTTTACAAGCTCCTCAATCTTCTCTCTCATAAGCACCGCTTCACTAGGCTCACCGCAAATAGAGAGTGTTTTTTCTCTTCCCGCATGTTTTGTTTTAGAACTTCCCATGGCCAAAATAACATGAGAGTAGCCCTCTAAGACTTTTTTGCTTTTTAACATGTAGCTGTTGTTTTTTGCATCTATCGCTTCGACTTCATCTATGATAAGATTAAATCCATGAACTTTTTTTAGCTTATTTAAGTCGATGCAAGCGTCTGAAAAAGAGATCTCTTGTGTTGGTATCCAGATTGATGTAGGGTAGATATAGAGGTACTCCCTATTGCTAAGCAGAGTTACGTCGTAAGCCGCTTTTCTCAAATATATAGCCGCTTCGAGTCCGGCAAATCCGCCGCCCAAAATAAGAACACTTTTCACAAAACTACCTTCTATAAACTTATATGATAAGAGATATTACTGTAGATGATGTTAAAATTGTGTTAAATTTCTATACTCTTTGCAATAATTAAGCATCTTAATTTATGTCAATTTTTCTAAAGCGCTATGATGTATAATAAGATATCAATTTTTCAAGGATATAAATGTTTAAGTATTTAATGATTGGATTTTTAGCAGTTTTTGGCTTGGAGGCTAGCACAGAGGAGGCATTAAAAGCCTTTAAAAACAGAGATTATAAGACGGCTTTTAAATTATATGAGAAGAGTGCGCTTGATGGGGACAGCAAGGCACAAAGTGCGCTTAGTTATCTCTACTCAAACGGACTTGGAACAGAGAAAGACTCTAAAAAAGCTCTCTATTGGCTCGAGAAGTCTGCCGATGCAGATAATGTCACGGCGCAGTATGACCTTGGTATGATGTATCTAGGCGGATATAACGTTCAAAAAGATATGCAAAAAGCCTTTGAGCTGCTAAGCAAATCGGCTGAGCACAATAATCAAAACGCACAGTATAACCTCTCTTTAATGTACTATAACGGTGATGGAGTGGATTTAAACGTGACAAAAGCTGCCCAGTTGCTTGAGAGTGCGGCTATTGGCGGGCATAAGGTGGCTGAGCAGAATATAGGTCGCGTATATATGCAGCTCTTGAAGTTTGAAGAGGCATCAAAGTGGTTTGAGAAAAATGCCGCAGAGGGTGATACAAGTGTCTACTATTTTTTAGCGGAGATATATTGCCAGCTAGAGGAGTTTAAAAAGGCAAAGAAATGGGCTCAAAAAGCAATTGATGCTGGAAATAAAGAGGCTCAAGCACTCTATGCGAAGTATGAGCTCGCAAAGTACTGATAATTAAATCGGGACTATCTTGTATCCCGAGCCGTAGATATTATGGATAATATCGTTTGGTAGTTTTACGCGAATTCGCTTCATAAGAGAGGTGATTGCGTGAATAGAAAACTCTTTTGGTTCCTTGCCCTCATGCAGATGCTCAAAAATATCTTTTGCGCTAAAACACTGATTTGGCTTGGAGAAGAGTAGTTTTAAGAGAGAACGTTCCATCTTTCTTAGCTTTATCTCATTGTTGCTCTCCCAGAGCGTATCTGTTTCATTGTCCCAATAGATTGTATCGCTTACATAGGTGCGGTTGGTTGTTTTTCTTATAAGTTCTACGGTATCAAGCAAAACACTCTTAAGCGTTTCTGTTTTTATCGGCTTTATCAGGTATGTTTCAAGATGAAGCTTGATGGCTTGAAGCAGTTTTTCTTGTTCTGAATGCGCGCTCATAACTACTATTTTCGTATCTTTGTCATGCTTTCTTATTTTGGCAATCATATCAAGACCATCAAGATTTGGCATGCTGATGTCGGTCAATATGATATTTGGTCGCTTCTGTTGGTAGATGTCGTACGCCTCACTCCCAGTCGAAGCGGAGTAAACCCTGTTAAAAAAGAGGTGCAGATACTCACATAGCATCTCGCGTAGCTCTAATTCGTCTTCAGCCAATAAAATGGATATATCTCTGATTTTTTCAATTTTCATTTTGTATCTTTATGATGAATTCGGCACCGATTTTTTTGTCGTTGTCATAGATGTTTTTTGCGCTTAAGAAGCCTCTCATGTTGTCCTCTATAATCATTTTAGCAATATGCAGTCCAAGTCCAGTGCCCATTGACTTGTGTTTTGTAGTGAAGTAAGGGTCAAATATCTTACTTAAATTTTCATCATCTATCCCGCCGCAGTTGTCTGCAATTGTGAGCGTGGTAAACTCTGCGCTTCTGGATAGCGTAATGGTAATATTTGCGCTAGAGAGCTTTTTTGTTTTAATAATATCGTTTGCATTTGAGAGAATTGAGACAAGCACCTGTACAAATTCATTCATGAGACCGTAAATGTTATACTCTCTATTGAGCAGCAGGTTTAGCTTCACACCCTTGTTGCTTTGCTCTGGATTTACTATATCTAGCGCCTTTTCTATCGCTGTATGAATACTAAACCATGCTTTTTGTTTGTCGGGGCTGTAGTAGTTCATAAAATCTTCTATTGTCTCCGACATGTAGGTTACTCGTTTCTCCATCTTTTCAAGTTTATCGGCAATCTCATCTTTTGTGAGCATATCAGCTCTGTTTTTCTCTTTTAAAATGGCAAGAGAGGTGTTGATAATCGCTAAAGGTTGACGCCACTGATGTGCAATATTTCCAATCATCTCCCCGATTTCGGCTCTTTTTGACTGTTCTAAGAGGAGGAGGTTACGCTCTTTTAGTGCACTCTTTTTTTTCTGCAGCTCATCTATGGTGTCAATTAGCTCACGATTGTATTTCTCTTCTATGTACAATCCACAGTCAAGATTCTTCATATCTTTGATTAGCTTGCTTATGTATCTCTTCTCTATCATGGAGCCATGCTGAGGAGCTATGAGGTTTATATCAAGCTTTTCGATTTTGCCAAGAGCATAATTGAATATGTCTTTGCTTGGCATATACTCTTTATGAAACTGTTTTGCTTTGTCAAAGTAAGTCTCATCCGCATAAAAATCCCAAGAGTCGTCAATCCCTCCGAAGATGTCGCCAGAAAAAAGAGTTTTAGAATCTGGGTCGTAGCTCACAAAAGCTCCCGGAGAGTGGCAGTATGGAGTGGTTAAAAAGTCAAGTCTGAATCCGCTTGATGTTACGAGATGGTTGTCATGTTTGTCTATCTCGTAGTAGCTTGATTTTATAAGGTAGTGTTTGACTAAAAGAGACATTCTTGAGTGAGTTACAATCTGCAAATCAGCTCTGTTTATAAGCTTTTCTATCTCCGGGACTGCCGCAGCCAAATCTGGGTCTTGATGGTGAAGAATTATGTATTTTATGGAGCCGATATCAATAATGCTTTTTATTTTTCTAACCGTCTCGCCAAACTCAATCATGGAACCGGGATCTATAAGAATTGACTCATTGCCATTTTTTATAAGGTAAGGATGGCACTGAAACGGGTCATTCTTAAGATGCATGCCAATCCAATAGATGTTTGGCGCAATTAGCACTGCTTCTGACGTATTGAGCTCTTTAGGCATTTCCCTCAAACCACTGCAACTGTTCTCTAAGTTCGACCACTTTTCCTACAACTATCAGCGCAGGTGTCGGAACGTCTTTCGTTTTTTCTACGATATTCTCTAAAGTTCCCACAACTACGCTCTGGTCTTTAGTAGTTCCTTTTGAGATTACCGCACATGGGCAATCTCGTGATTTTCCTATCTCGATAAGCTTTTTAGATATCTTTGGAAGGTTGTGAAGCCCCATCAAAAAGACAATGGTGTCATCTGTCTTAAATGTCTCCCAAGGAATCTGAGACTCCTTTTTGTGTGGAGATTCGTGTCCTGTTACAACCCTAAAACTTACCGCAACGCCACGGTGTGTTACAGGTATGCCAGCGTATGCCGGAGCGCTGATAGCTGAAGTAATACCGGGAATAACCTCAAACTTAATCCCTCTGTCATAGAGATATTGAGCCTCTTCGCCACCGCGTCCAAAAACAAAAGGATCACCGCCTTTTAGACGTACGACATTCTCATACTTTAGAGCATTTTGGTATATGATTTCGTTTATATCATCTTGCGGTACGATATGGCGTCCGTCCTCTTTGCCCACATAAACAAACTCGCATCCATTTTTTGCTTCATCTAAAATATCCGGATTTGCCAAGCGGTCATATATGATTACATCAGCCTCTTTGATAACCCTAAGTGCCTTTATGGTTAGTAACTCAATATCGCCGGGACCGGCACCTGTTAAATAAACCTTGCTCATTTATTATTAGCCTCTTCATAAATAAATATACCGGATGGTTTTGTGATATTAAACATTTCGCGCGACAAATACCACTCTTTTGTGTTGATAACCGCAACTTTGTTTGTGTCGTTTACCGATATGTAGAGATTTGGTCTAAGGTTTGACCATCTTACATGTAGAACTTTCCCATCAAACTCAAACCTCTTAACTACCTCTAGTGTCTGGGTATCTATGATTTGCACAACCGGAAATTTATCGCCGCTAAATGTTACCGCCATATATTTTTGGTCTGGACTTAGCGCAGTAAATACAGGCAAGCCCTCAACCTCGATGTTTTTAACAAATTTAAAGTCGGATGTATAGACTAAGACTTTATTGTTTCCGACAGCAGGTATAAAGACATGCCCATCGCTTATGCTCCAAAAGCCGAAATGCGGAACTTTCAGTACGGGCTTTCTGTCTTCAAGCAGTATATCTATTTTTGAGTAGGTCATCGTATCAAGGTCAACTACGCCAAAAAACGGACTTTTGAAAAATCCGGTTATAAAGTTATTGTTTTTTATCATGGCATCAAATGGCATAACGCCAACATCTTCAAACTCTTTAAATATTTCAAAATTAGGAAGACCTTTTCCACCATTTTTATCTTTTAATACAGTGATTTTATCGTTATCCATCTGAGAAAAAATCAGATAATCTTTATACTTCTTGATACCTACGTTTTTAGAGCCTGTCTCAAAAGATTTTATAGGGTTTAGGTCTCTATCCAAGATATCAACGCTCTTCTTAGCGTAGTTTGCAACAGCGATATAATTTTTCTCAACCGTAAAGCCGATAGCGCTATCACTTGTCTTAAACTCTTTTATTATCTTCTCTTCTATTGGATCAAATTTTATGATGTATCCGTCGCGCGAAATCACATAACCGTCATTTTCATAAAACTTAACAACGCCGTGGTTCATATCTCGCATTCCCTCAATATGCCCTTTTGTCATCCCCTCCGCTACAACCGCAAGAGAGCTGCTCTCCCTCTCAACTATAAAGAGTTTGTCGTTGCCTCTTAGTATTGCAAATATAGGGTTTACACCCTGAGCATTCGCATTTATAAAAAGAGATGCAACCAAGAGCGCACTTGTCAATATTTTATTTGTTTTCATTAATTATTCCTTCTCTCTTGCTCGCTTAGGTAGCATGATGGGTCTTCACTCCACAAATCGCCTGTAATAGCGTATGCTCTTGATCTTGAGCCGCCGTTACAGATATCTATCTGCTCACACTCTGCGCAGATGCCGCCAATTTGACGTCTTGGATGAATTCTTAGCTGGTCTAGCAACTCACCGCTTTGCCAGATATCGCCAAAATCCTGCTTTATAATATTTCCGACAGTAAGAGGAAAGAATGGGTCAGGCCTAACGTCGCCCTCGCTGTTTATGTTTAGGAGTTTGCGTCCGGCAGAGTTACCGCCCCAAGCAACTAAACGCTTTCTCATCGTATCTTTAAGGTGCGGGTATTTGAGAGCAAATCTATTTAAAAAGAGAATCGCATCCTGCTCCATGTTGCCGGTTACTATCTCTATATCTCTGCCTGTTTCGTAATACTCAAATGCTTTATCAAGAATATACTCTACAGACTCTCTTCTTTGCTCTTTACTCAAATCCATTTTAAGATTGTCAAGCCCGCGTCCTGAATAGACAAGGTGTGAGATATATATCTTTGAGATGTTCTCTTTTTGGGCAAGGTCAAAAATATACTCTAAAGAGTTGATAGTCTCTTTTGTTATCGTAAAACGGATACCGACTTTAGCTCCGGTTTCATTCGCAAGGCGTACAGCTTTTAGAGTCTCCCTAAACGCCCCTTTTAGTCCGCGAAAGTGGTCATGCGTCGGTTCATCGCCATCTATGCTTATGCCGACATAGTTAAATGTGTCAACAATTCTTTTTACATTGTTTGTGGTAAAGTATAAACCGTTGCTCGATAAATATGTAATGATGCCGTTAGCCTTACAAAAATCAGCTATCTCAAAAAGGTCTTTTCTTGTCAGCGGCTCTCCGCCGGAAAAGATTATAAACTTAACACCGTTTGTTTTCATCTCTAAAATAGTTTTTTTAATCTGCTCTGTCGTTAGTGTGTCAACTTCATCAAGCGTTGATTTTGAGTAGCAGTGCAGACATGAAAGATTACAGCGGTTTGTAAAGTTCCATATAGCGATTGAACCATCAAGCACTCTCTCAGGTTTTCCTTCAACTACAGATGATATAAGATTTGATAACCTAAACATTTATTTGCCTTTATATGAGAGAACGTACGCAGCTACAGCTTCTCTCTCTTTGTCTGTTAATTTTAACTTTGTCATAACTGTTCTTTTATACCCGAACGCTTTATACATGGACTCTGGGTCTATGATATAAGCTTGAATCTCTTCGTATGTTCTCTTTTGAGCGATCTCATTAAACGGAGGTCCAAATGCCACCGCAGTTTGATGATGGCAACCCCAGCAATATGTTTCAAAAACACCCTTTCCGTCAACTTCATCAGCAGATAAAATTGAGGTTGCAAAAAGCGCTATTAGTACTATTTTTTTCATTTTCATTTCTTTTATTTAATTTACAATTCTAACCTAAAAAAGCTTGAATTATGGCTTAAAAATGGCATAAGGTAAGTATTTTTTTAATTATGAGTAGTTGTTGAATTTATAAATATTTGTGATAATTTATAGATTATTTTAATTGAGTATTTTAATGATCTTAAAAAGCATTCTCTCCGCAGAGGGAGAGAAAAAGTGCAAATTATGCACCTGGAATAGTTTGTCTATGCTCGATTGAGTAAGTAAACGTAGGAGTTGTTAAACCAGTGATATATTTAACAAACTTACCTGTTTTAGCTTCATAGATACCGATACGACCAGCATTCCACTCAGAAATCATAGTCCAGTAACCATGGTTAGCAGGCTCAGCGTGAAGAATTCTAGGAACCACAGCGTTACCTTTGTCATCTTTTACAGTTGGAACATCCCACTTGTAAAGTACTTTGTGAGTTACAGGATCTATTACTGTACCTTCAGTTGTACCAACAGTAATAATTCTGTCAACTTCAAGAGTCTGCTTGTTAATTAAGTGAACTTTGTTCCAAACATCGCTTGAACCAAGAACGTTGTCAGCCCATAAGAACGGAGTGTGCTCAGATGTACCGATAAATAGTCCACCACCGCCGATTGGAATCTGGCGAATAACGTCAAAGTTGCTGTCCCAAATAGTTACCTGACCTAAGTTCATGTTAACTGTAGCACCAAGCTGTTGACCTAGAGCCTCATTAAACCAAGAAGAACCTTGACCCGGGTGTGGCTTAGAAGCAGGACCTGTATAGATTTTTGTAACTAAAGATTTAGTTTTAAAGTCTACAACACCAACAACGTCACTTCCTTGAGAAGCTATGAATAGGTAACGACCAATCTCTTTACCTTCATTTAAGAAACCATCATGAAGAATATCTCCAATGTTTGGAATATCTCCAACGATTGGGTAATTTGGCTTAGAGTAATCTACGATATAAACGTGTCCACCATCTTTAAGTGCGAAAGCAATATAAGGACCGTATGGAGTATCAAAAATACCAGCAACACGAGATGAATCGATGTCACCGTTAGGCTTGATAACGCTTGAAGTCGGGTAAACTTTTAACGGCTCTAGCGTCATAGCATCCATAAGAACAGCACCGCCTGGAACGTAGTTACCAGCCATTAGGAACTTACCGTCCGGAGATACCGCAAGACCGCGAGACTCAGAACCAACTTGACACTCAGCTATTTTTTGTTGACCCGGAGTATTAAGGTCGAACATTGTTACTAAACCTGAACGAGAGATTGAGTAAGCATAACGAGGCTGACGCTTGTTTGTGACTGTTACGTGAACAGCAAAACCAGCTGGGTGCTTTGATAATACTTTACCGTTTGTTCCATCGACGAATGCAACGCGCTCAGCATCACGCTCAGTTACGAAACAGATGTCTGTGTTTTTCTTAACATCCGCAGGACTTGGATACTTTGTGAAAAATTCCATTCTGTCGTTAAGAGGCTTCCATCCAGCTTTAACTGCATCAAGAGTTAACTGCTTAATTACTCTGCCTTTAAAGTGTTGAATATAATCAACCATTTTATCAGCATCGTCTTTAGTGAACTTATCTTTAAATGAAGGCATTGCTGTACCAGCACGACCGTTTAAAATAGTTTCGGCTAATTCATAAGCATTTTTCTTAGCAGTAACCGCAGGACGTAAATCAGATCCAACACCACCCTCTAGGTTAGGACCATGACAACCTTGGCACTCTTTTTCGAAAACTTTTTCCACATCCATCGTGCTAGCAGCTTGGACAACCATACCCGAACCGACAACTGCCATTGCAGCAACTGACATAACCAATTTATTTAATCTCATTTTATTTCTCCTTCTAAAATAGATAAACGCGCGGGCCCGAGGGCCCTGCACAACTTAGTGACTAATTACCCTCTTGCTCAAGACGAGCTTTTTCTTGCTTGTAAATCCAAAACATTGGAAGTACGATAACAGTGTGTAAAAAAAGTGTAAGAGTCATAGGACCTTGGTTTAACCAACCAAAGAAACTTGGAACTACATCTGTAAATGGTTCAAACATAACATTCTCCTTAACGTTTGTGGTGAGTAGCTTTGCCGATACTCAATAAGTCTGCAACTAAAACAATGAAGCCTGTGAATGTAACAACACCCATAATAAGTCTCCAATCCATACCTTGCATAAACCATACACTCGCTTGACCTGAGAAGTAACCTTCCCACGTAGCACCAAATTGTGCACGAGATACAAGAACTTGAACATAACCAGAAAGTGTAAGAGCCGCAGTCATACCAAGAACACCACCGAAAATCATACTAGTTGCCCAAATAGATTTTTTAGTTGCATGCATGATTTTAATGCCGTTTTTACCTTGAACCGCAAGGTAGAACATACCGATAAGAAGTGTTGCATAAGCTCCAAAGAACGCTAAGTGTCCGTGTGCCGATGTAAACTGCGTACCGTGTGTATAAAGGTTAACTTGTGGGAATGTGTGGAAGAATCCCCAAATACCGGCACCCAAGAAGTTACCAATTGCATTAAGAACGAACCAAGTAAACGCCGGTTTATTTGCGATTACAGAAACTTCTTGACCTTTTGCAGCCTCTTCACCTTGCATTTTTCCCCAGTCATAAAGAACGTGGATAAACATAGCAACAAGTGGTAGTGGCTCTAGTGCAGAGAAAAGTGCTCCAATTTCCCACCAGTACTCAGGCGTACCGATCCAAAAGTAGTGGTGACCCATACCAAGGATACCTGAACCAAATAGCATTGCCACTTCAATCCATAACCACATTTCAACAACTTTACGGTGTGCACCAATCATAGTGATTAGACCATAAGCAGCAAGTGAACCTACGAAAACTTCCCAAGTAGCTTCAACCCAAAGGTGAATAACCCACCACCACCAGAATTGATCAATAGAGATGTTGTCAGTATAACCCATACCTGCTAAGTAGATACCGGCAAACGCTAGCATGTCAGCCATAAGTACAGTAATGATACCTGAACGGTTACCTTTCATTCCTGTTGCATAAAGGTTATAGATAAAACCAAGAACAACAACAACGATACCGATGTCAGCCCAACGAGGTGCCTCGATATACTCACGACCTTCATGTATCAACCAAAGAGATGTTTCATCTGCCGGCCCAACTTGAACTAGTAAGTAAACAAGAACAACAACAACGATAGCAGCAGCAAAAACCCAAAAAAGTAATTTTCCTAAGCCGATACCTACTGTTTCGATACCGGTTTCATCCGGTAATAACCAATAAACTGAACCAATCATCGCAAATACCATCCATACAACAAGCGCATTGATGTGTATCATTCTAGCAACAGAGAAGTCTACGATTTCAAATAGAAATCCTGGTATTACATATTGTGCAGCAGCAACTAAACCAAAAAGTAGTTGAGCACCGAAAATAATTGCACCGAAAGTAAAATACCATGTTGCTAATTTTTTCGATTCTGTTGTTAAATAACTATTTGCCATGAACCGCTCCTTGAATTTTATCAAAGTTTCTTGGGAAACCATTTGTGTCAATCGATGCCATATGTTTTAAGAAAGCAACTAAACCTTTAGCCTCTTCAGCAGTAATACCAAGATTTGGCATCATACGAGCGTGAGTAGGGTACTGAGACGGGAATTGTAAAAATTCAGCCATTGCCTCTTCTTTTGTATTTTTGCCTGTCATAGCCATCATTGAACCATTAGGACCCCATGCCGGATCTAGCCAAGCTTTTGTTAAGTCTGGAGCGTAGTATCCCCCATTTCCAAGAAGTGTATGACAGTTCATACAGTTTTTAGTTTGTGAACCTAATTTACCTAGGTGAAGTAACTCTGCAGCCTCTTCTTCTGAGTAGTCATCTCTTCCAAAAAACATCTCTTTCTCACCAATTACCGGTACTTCATGGCCACGTTTTTTGTCCATTTCATAAGTAATTTTATAATTAATAACCGTAGGTCCCGGAACCCTCTTTGTTACACCATTTTGTAAATCTGCATCTGTACCTAACGTTATTTGTGGTATCGTATCAAACGTTAACCAAATAAGAAGTATTGATGCGAAACCTGTAACCCATCCTGCTGATCTCTGCCAGAAACGATTGTCACTCCATACGGATTTTTTAGCCACTGTACCCTCCTATAAATTATGGGTCAATATATATAAGTTAGTGTTCATTCTCTTCGTGAACACGGTCTTGCATGTAATAAACTGCATGTGGAAGTATTAATATTCCAAGAGCAGCAACAACTAAAGCCTTGGCTGTAAAATCATTTACATGCATAAAGCTTCCCATGAGATACAAACAGTAAGTCGTTAATATCCAAAATAGGTAGCTAAAAGGCATAGCCCAATTTTTGAGCAATTTAACTTTTACAGCTGTATATATACCAACATAGAATCCTCCAAATACTAAAACAAGTGTAGAAGATACAAACACTGTTAGGAATTCATCAGCAAGAATATCCTTCGTCATCAAAATTTCACCAACCATTTGCCTCTCCTTCAATTACTAAATTTTTCAGAATCAAGAGAAGTTTAGTCTGAATTAGTTTAAAATCAGTTGATATACATCAATTTTTTTAGCTAATTAAAAAATTAAGGTTAATTTTATTATTTCTGTAACAATCTGAAACATATTAAAGTTAATTATCAACTTTAGTAATATGGAGCGGCATAATGAAGTGCTATTAAATAAAGTGTAGAAGGGAGGAGAGTGTAAGCGCGAACATAAGCGTTATTGAGACTGCAACGACCCTTTTTTGCCTCTCTTGCAGACCATATTTCTCTTGAAGAAACTCGCTTATCTTTATTCCTGGAAAAACTGAAAACATTAACATAGGGATAGCCATAGCACCAATCAGTACAAAATCTTGAAAGACCATTTGTAAACTCTTTTCTTAAATTTAAATTACATTTTATCTCTATTATTATATCATTGATTAATTAATTTTTTTTAAATAAAATTAATTTTACATTTAATTTAGACAAAAGAAAGGATAGAAGATGAAAAAAATCTTAAGCATAACTGCTATATCTGTAGTGGCTCTTGTGTTGGGAAGCGGTTGTGGTTCGTTTATGGAAATGGCTCCAAAAGTTGAAAAGAGTAATGGAAGCATACCTCAAACTGCAATATATGTAGGTCATCATAAAAGCGAGGATGTGCTAAAGGCTATTAAGGTAGCGGCTGCAAAAGAGGGTTGGCGCGTTACTGAGTTTAAGAGTGAAGCAGTAATTGTTGAGAAGTCTTTTAATGGGGAGACGGCATCATCTACTATAATTTATCATAGTCAACATATTTATGGTGACAATAAAAACGCTCCGATGGAAGAGTTGTTAAAACTTAGACATGCAATTGTAGAAGAACTACAAAAAGAAAAGAAGCACTAATCTTTTCTATGCTTACTTGCTCTCCGCCCTTTAAGGCTTGCGGAGAGTAAAATTTAAATCCCAAAAGTCTCTTTAATCTTCTTTTCAAACTCTCTGTCGCTTAACTCTTTTCTTAATGGAACAAATGTTGTAGCTTCTACGCCTACCGGAATAGAAATATCTGCATTTTCATTCTCAATAATCATCTTTATCGTTTGAGCAATCGGTTCGGGTTTTGGTCCTTCGTTTATAGCTTTTGCCACAATCGGAACAAAGTGGGCAACCAAATCTTTATATGGTGAATTTTCACTCGTAGTTTTTGCATTTGCAACCAACCCTTTTTTTACAAAGTTTGTGCCAAAAAGCCCAGATTGGATAGAGTGAACTCTTATATTAAAAGGAAGCGTTTCAAATCTAAGCGAGTCAACAATCCCCTCAACCGCATATTTTGAAGCATTATAGTGCGAAAGAAGTGGGAGTCCCATCTTGCCCAGAAATGAGCTTATGTTAATAATAACTCCGTTCTTTGCCTCTCTCATGTATGGAAGAACCTCTCTCGTCGTTTTTATAAGCCCGAACACATTTACGTCGAACTGGTTAAATATCTCCTCGTCCGTTGCGTCTTCAAGTGTTGAAAGAAGACCGTAACCCGCATTGTTTACAAGTACGTCTATTTTTCCCTCGCTCTTTATAATCGCAGCAACAGTATTTTTGATGCTATCTGTTTTTGTAACATCTATATATATGCTTTTTGGATTTCCATTCAGATTTTGCGCATTTTTATCTCTTGTTCCGGCGTAAACTATATAGCCGCTGTCCGATAACAGCTTTGCGCTAAGCTCGCCCATTCCCGATGTTGCACCTGTTATTAAAACCACTTTTGACATGTAGAACTCCTTTTATTATCTCATATTAATAAAATGATTATATCATACGAATTAGTAAACAAAATTGCATAAAGTAGAGAGTAAATGGATTTTTTTAAGTATATACACGCAGTTGGAACCGGCGAAAAAGGCAATAGAGATTTGACTCTTGCCGAGTCAAAAGATATGATGGAGCAGATTTTAAAGCAAGAGGTTTATCCTGAACAAGCTGCTGCTTTTTTACTTGGGTGGAGACTTAAGCCTGAGACGACGGAAGAGTTTAGGGGAGTTGTTGAAGCTAGTGACATGTTTATAAAAAAAAGCGCAGTTGCTAACTCTATAGAGCTTGGGTATCCGTTTGACGGAAAAGCAAACAACCCGTTTATATTTCCGCTTGCTGCCAAAGTTCTTGAGAGTTCAGAGCTTAATCTTGTTGTAGTAGGAGATGATTTGGCACCCGCAAAGGCGGGCATAACTCTCAAAGAGGTGGCTACAAACATCGAGCTAAATAGAAATCTTCACTATTTTGACAGAGCTGATTTTTTCAAAGAGATGCATGATTTAACGCCGCTTCGTATGAGACTAGGTCTTAGAACGGGGCTAAATACTATTGAGAAGCTAACAAAAGTTGCCGATAGCGATTATGCAATTACGGGTGTTTTTCATAAACCTTTCGTAAAAAAATATATTGAAGCCTTTGCAGGTAGATATAAAAGGCTTGCGCTTATCCAAGGAAACGAAGGAACGCCAGAACTTTTTAGCAAGGGCAGGTTGTGGATTGCTGATGGTAGTGACGTGGAGGAGATTATCGTCGATCCGGAACATTACGGCATAAACTATACGAAATCTTGGGAGAGAATAACCCTGGAAGAGTCGTTGGAGCAGGTAAATAATCCATCGGCAGAGTTTTTAAAACTTGCACGTCTTAATGCTGCCGTCTATCTTTTTGTTGCGCAAAAAGCCGCGAGCATTGATGAAGCATACGAAAAACTAAGCGAATCTCTTTCATAAACATGAGTCATGAAAAAGACAGAGTAGATAAATTCTCAAGTCATGTAAAAAATATTCTACATGGCTTCTTTTTGGCAATCGGCACAACCATTGCCGAACCATCCACAATCTTGCCGTTAATCGTAAATTACTTCGGCGGCAGCTCTATGCTTGTGGGGTTTTTTGCCTCACTGCTAAGGGGCGGTGCCGTTATAGTTCAGCTCTTTGCTGCTTTTCACGCACAAACATACAAACTTATGATGCCTTATCTTCGCAGAGTATTTTTTGTGCGATTTCTCTCATGGTTTTTTATCGGCATTGCAATTATTCTTTTTGGTGAAGATTATCCAAATGTAACCCTCGCTTCCATCGGTTTTGGACTTTTTATCTTCTCTTTTAGCGCCGGTTTTGCGGCGATATACTTTAGGGAGATAATGGCTAAAATATTCTCTCATAAGTTTCGCGGCAAAACGATGGCATATCGTCAGTTTTTCAGCGGTGCTGGAGGGCTTCTCAGCGGAGCGCTTGCAGCTTGGATACTGGAGTCATTTGAAGCACCGCAAAGTTATGGTTATCTATTTATAATAAGTTCGTTTATTATGGGGCTTGGATATATTTCATTCTCTTTGGTAGAAGAACCTGTAAAAGAGGAGGTCTCCAAAAAAGAGAGCTCGTTTGGGGAGTTTTTGAAAAACTCATGGGCACTTTTAAAGGCGGATAAAAATCTCCAAATTCAAGTTACGACATTTTTTTTGGCTTATGGATATCTTATTGCTCTGCCTTTTATCATACTTGATGCCCAGCAGAAGATAGACCTTGACGGCGTTGCGATAGGTTCTTTGATTACCACTCAAATGGTCGGGGCGATGGTTAGTAATTTTTTGTGGGGAAATCTCAGCGGCAGAGGAAAAAACAGACTCACTGCAAAACTCTCAATATCTTTTCAGATAGTAGCTATCGTTTTGGCTTTTAATGCAACGTCGCTTTATGAGTACATTGCTATTTTCCTTCTAGTAGGCGCTTCAATGGACGGCAGCCGCATATCTTCAAGCAACTTAATACTCAAAATTGCCCCTGCGGACAAAAGACCTATTTACATTGCTCTTCAGATGAATATAGTCTCTTTGGGGATGTTTTTCTCGATTATCGGAGGGGTTATTTTGCACTACCTAAACTATACGGTTCTTTATGGTAGTGCAATCTTTACGCTTTTTGCAGCGCTCTACCTCTCTTTTAAGTTAAGAGACTGATTATATACCAAAGAATTTCTTAACGAACTCTCTCTCTTTTTCTGTCTCAATAAAGATTCTAGCAACACTCTGGTTGTTCTCGCCCATAACTAAAACCTCGTTGTTCTCAACCCTGAGGTGCTCTTTTCCCCATGCTTTGTCTAGCTCATCAACTCTGTGAAAAAATTCTTTAGAGCTTGGGCTCTCTTTTTCTCCGTTACGTTTGTCGATAATAGTTAATCCACCGACTTTTTTCTCTACTATATATGGGCTGTAAACCTTTATGGCTGCATATATACGTTCCTCTTTTGCTTCTGGCATCGCTCTTTTCATTGAGACGACTCCCAGTATTAAAAAGGCTGTGAAAAACCCAAATATTAAAGCTTTTTTTACGTTCATTTTTGACTCCATGTTTTTATATAATTTTCTGCTTTTTTTTCAAGCATTTTCATTCTCTCTTTGCCCTTTGGCAAGGTTTTTCTCAAATCTTTCATCTCTTGGAGAAACGCACCGATATCAGAGGGAATAAGCTCTTGAAGATATCTTCTTAGTTGTTTCGCAACAGCAGGCGATGCTCCTGATGTAGATACTGCAATAGTTAGGTCATCTTTTTTCACATAAGAGGGAAAGATAAAGTCGCAATAATCTACCGAATCAACAGAGTTGCAAAGGCAGTTATAGTTTTTAGATTCTGCAAATATTCGTGCTTGAAGAGGGATGTTGTCTACTGCGACGACAACTATTGCAAAATCTTTTATATCGCCTTTTTGATAACCTCTTTTTTCAAAATTTAGATTATTCTTTTCTATAACTCTTTTCATATCATCTGATAGTTCAAGCGCTATTATGGAGATGTCCGAAGTAAAATCTAAAAGATGCTCCAACTTCTCATAAGCTATGTAACCGCCGCCGACAATCAGGATTTTTTTATTATCAAGTTTTAAGAAGGCCGGAAAATAACTCATCTGTCTCTTTTCGTCTATTTTTCTACGACATAATATCATAGTTTTTTGAAAACTCTTATTGATAAAAATCAACTTGGATTAATTGAAATTAGATTACAATCGACAAAATAAAATAAAAGCATGAACGGAATAATAATAGATGAAAGATGAAATTTTATCGCGTATTCAGAAGAAATTTCCTTTGGTTGCAAGACCGTTTAAGGTAATAGCAGATGAATTAAACATGAGTGAAGATAAGGTTCTTGAGATTTTACAGGAGCAGAAAAAAAGCAATATTATACGTCAGACATCAGCGATATTTGATACCAAAAGATTGGGGTATAAATCCTCTCTTGTTGCTTTTAAAATTCCATCAGAAAAGATAAGCGATGCGGTTAAGATTATAAATTCGCATCCGGGAATATCGCACAATTATGAGAGAAACCATGATTTTAATATCTGGTTTACAGTTGCGGTTTCCCCGACGTCAAAGCTTGGACTTGAAAAGACGGTAGCGCTCTTAGCAGAAGCTACGGGTGCAGAGGATTATATCATCCTTCCGACTCTTAAACTTTTTAAAATCAATGTAAAACTAAATACGACCGGAAATGATGAGAAAAAAGAGGAAGTAAAAAAAGTAAAACATACAGATATTGAACTCACCCCTTTACATCACTCCATCATCCGATATGCACAAAACGATATTGAGATGGTAAAAGAGCCTTTTAAGAAGATTGTCGAGGCTCTAAATATTGACTACGATACTTTTTTTAATGCCCTAAGTGAACTTCAAGAGGCGGGTGTCATGAGAAGATTTGCTTCAATATTAAATCATAGAAAAGCAGGATTTAGCGCAAATGCCATGGTTGTGTGGGATGTTGATGAGGAGAACGGAGAGGCTATCGGTGAAAAAGCAGCTGCTTTTAGTGCGGTAAGCCACTGTTACCTTCGCCCGAAGTATGAAAACTGGCAGTACAATCTCTTTACGATGGTTCATGGAAAGAGCACTGAGGAGACAAACGCAATTATAGAAGAGATGGCTTTGGAGATAGATTCAAAAAGTCACATGCCGCTTTATAGCTCAAGAGAGTTTAAAAAAGTAAGAATAGAGTATTTTACTCCCGAGTTTGAAGCTTGGGAAGAACAATATGCAAATTAAGGAATAAAAATGGAACTTTTTTTAGAATTAGAAGCGGTATATATAGTAATAGGAATTTTTATTCTCAGCGTTACAGCGTTTGTAACAACAAGAGATTTTATGCCAAAGGTAGCATTTAAAAGAGGAATGCTCTCTGTCGGCGTATTTGTCGTGATAATGATAGCTCTCCACTACAGCGCGACAACATCAAGGATGCAAAACGTTGAAGAGATGTTTCATGCCGGTGAAGAGATAATTTGTGAAAACAAGATGAAAAGAACCGTTTCAAGATCTGTAATTTTGTCTAAAGCGCTTGGTTGGAGAGTTGAAGATCATCTATTTAAAAACAGTGATTATGAGAGAGATTTCCATACTTCAAGATGTGTTGAATGGACAGGCAGT
This sequence comes from Sulfurimonas sp., assembly GCA_041652055.1. Classification (GTDB taxonomy): domain Bacteria; phylum Campylobacterota; class Campylobacteria; order Campylobacterales; family Sulfurimonadaceae; genus Sulfurimonas. The sequence continues at coordinate 84,499 of JBAZIE010000006.1, forward strand.
GATATGAAGAAGGAAGAAGAAGAGAAGCAGAAAAAAGAGGCAAAATAGATGATGGCAACACTTAAGCGATATGCATTAGCAATGTTTATTTTGTTGCTGGTTTGCGGATTAATGGTGCTTGCGACTATAGGCGTTAAGCAGTTTAGCGATGAAATGGTTAAAGAAGCCGGAATCGTAGTTGAGCCAAGAGAGAGGTCTTTAGTAAAATGAGTCTAGCTTTTATATTGGCAATTGCCATAGCTGTAAGTATTGCTTTTCACTTCGTCGGGGTTTACGTGGGTGCTAAAAAAACTGTTTGGATTATGCTTGTTTTTGTATGGGCGATTGTTGTAGGCACCGCGATGAATGAGATTAAACCTGCCGGATATAAAGATATTGAGAAGATGAGAGGTCAGTTTAGCGACACCGATAAACTCATAGAAGAGGCGATGCCTGAAGTTTCGCTCTATGAAATGATTATAATTAAAAAAAGTTATCATACAAACAAACCCAAGAAGTAAGTATGAAAAAGAGCGTCGGTATTATCGGATGTGGTTGGCTAGGAAAACCCTTAGCTGAGGAGCTTTCTAAAAATCTACATGTAAATTGTTTTTCTAGACAAACCACCCATGACAACTCCCCTTTTTGGCAGAGCGATATAGTAATTGTCGCGATAAATACAAAAGATAACTACCTAGAGACACTGCGAAAAATAGCCACGCTTACAAAACTTACATGTAATATTTTTTTAATGAGTTCGATATCTATCTACAGAGAGTTTGACGAGGATGTCGATGAGAGCTTTGAGATAACACAATCCTCTCTTATAAAAGAGGCGGAGGAGTTGATTCTTGGCCTGAGAGAGAATGTTATTATCCTAAGGCTTGGCGGGCTTATGGGGGATGACAGGGTTGCGGGGAGATGGAAGAGTGCAACTGATTTTAGTGACGGTTATGTAAACTACATCCATAAAGACGATGTGATAAATATCATCAAAAAGATGATTGAAAATATCGTAAATCTAGGCATATACAATCTAGTAGCACCGCTTCACCCTACAAGGCAGGAGATACACACGAAAAACAGCCAAAGGATAGGTTCTGAGATTGGGAAGTTTGAGGGATTTTCAAAGCGCAGAGTCTCTTCGCAGAAGGTGATTAAAGAGCTGGACTATACCTTTTTACATCCAAACCCACTTGAGTTTTGGGATTAATGACTTCTTGCTAATGCAGCAAAATCAATCTCCTCTTTCTCTTTTTTCTCTTCTTGTGCTTTTTTATCCTCTTCAAAACTGCCGGTACTAAAAGTGTAGTCGCTGCTCTTTAGTATGCAACCTTTCATTCCGGGAACGCACTCCTTTTTCACGAGTTTGCAGTACCCTTTATAATCATGTTGGCAAGTCCAGCCCATCATCAACCCTTCATCTTATAAATTAATATTGAATTATGCTACAATTTTTTAAACAAAGGGATGGGGAAGAGATGAATTATAAAGTATTGGATACGGGTAGTATAGTCGAGTATATTTCAAATGTAAAAAGCGTTATGAACTATTTTGGCTCCGATGAAATAAGAGCCGATGAGATAGGTGATGGCAATCTTAACTATGTATATAAGATAAGCTCCGCTGCAAATCCTCAAAAAGCTCTTATTGCCAAACAGGCGGTGCCGTTTCTTAGATGCGTAGGCGAAGATTTTCCTCTTAGCAGAGAGAGGATGACCTACGAAATAAGAGCTTTGCAGAAATTTTATGCTATTTTTCCGAGTTTTGTTCCTAAGATTCATCATTCAAGCGAAGAGATGAGTCTAGTTGTTATGGATTATTTAGGCAGCCATATAATCATGAGAAAAGGGCTTATGGATAGCGTAAAGTACAAAAATTTCAGCGAGCATATCTCAACATATATGGCGGCTACGCTCTTTTATACATCCTCTTTGCATCTTGGCAGTAGCAACAAAAGAGAGCTGATGGACAGATTCAACTCAAATACCGAGCTCTGCAAACTGAGTGAGGATTTGGTTTTTAGTTTTGCTTTTATGGAGCATGAAACAAACGATAATGAAAATGTAAAAGATAATCCAGAGGCAAAAAAACTTTTTGCAGATATGGAGTTTAAAGAGAGAGTTTTGGAGTTAAAGTACAAGTTTATGACGCAAAGTGACGCACTTCTTCACGGGGATTTGCATACGGGTTCTATTATGATAAACGAGAAAGAGACCTATGTTATAGACCCAGAGTTTGCCTTTGTTGGCCCTTTTGGGTTTGATGTCGGGGCACTACTAGCAAATCTGGCAAACAACTATATTTATCACAGCGTTGTGACAAAAGATAAAGATTTTCAAGAGTGGCTTTTAGTGACCATGAAAGAGATACTAGAGAAATTTGGCGAGAAGTTTCTGAGTTTTTGGAGCGAGTCAAAAGAGTCAGCTCTGCTTGTAGAGGGCTATCTTGATGAGACAACACTAAAAAAGTACAAAGAGAAGTTTGTAAAAAATATTTTAAGAGAGAGTGTGGGATTTGCGGGCTGTAAGATGGCAAGAAGGGTTTACGGCGTTGCAGGAGTTGCAGAGATAAGAGGAGTAGAAGATAGAGCACTTAGAGCCGAGGCTGAGAGGATGGCTCTAAAAATTGCCAGAGAGTTTGTAATGAAGCACGACAAAATAGAGAGCGTAGATGAGATATTGGAGATGATAAAAAATGCAGGGTAACTACAAAGCGTTATGGTTAAATGATGACTTTTTTGATGAGTGTTTGGAGGTAATTGACCAAAGACAGCTTCCGTTTGTTTATGACACAAGACACCTCACAAATACCGAAGAAGTCGTAAATGCGATAAAAAATATGACAGTTCGCGGTGCGGGAGTTATCGGAAGCGTTGCGGCGTTTGGGATTTATATAGCCGCGATAGAGGTCGAGGGAGATTACGAAGCGCTCAAAGCAAAAGCGGCTTTGATAAGAGAGTCCCGCCTTACCGCAGTGAACCTTATGTGGGCGGTTGATAAGATGATGGAGCTTTTAAAAGATTCTGATGATTTGGTAGATGATGCAAGAAGATTTGCCATAGAGCTAAATGACCAAGAGGCATTAGAGAGCCAGAAAATAGCAGAATACGGCTGTGACATCATAGAGGATATTTTAAAAAAGAGCGGCAAAACAGAGATAAATATTTTAACTCACTGTAATGCCGGCTGGCTTGCGGTAATCGATGAGGGAACAGCACTAGCACCAATCTATGAGGCAAAGAGAAGAGGAATAGACGTACATGTGTGGGTTGATGAAACCAGACCGAGAAATCAGGGAGCATCGCTTACAGCATGGGAACTCTCCCGAGGCGGTATAAAGCATACAATCATAGCTGACAACATGGGTGGACACCTTATGCAGCACGGCATGGTGGATATGGTGATCGTCGGAGCGGACAGAGTAAGTGCCAACGGTGATGTGGCAAACAAGATAGGAACTTACCTAAAAGCACTCGCCGCACATGACAATAATGTCCCTTTTTATGTGGCTATTCCGACCTCGACCTTTGACTTTGAGATAAGAGACGGCGTAAAAGAGATTCCTATCGAAGAGAGAAGCGCTGATGAGGTTAGATTTATAAAAGGGGTGGATAGTGAAGGGGTAGTGCGTGAAGTGCGCATTACTCCAGAAGGTTCGTCGGCGTTAAACTACGGCTTTGATGTAACTCCGGCAAGACTTATAACAGGGCTTATAACAAACAGAGGGGTTTGCGAGGCAGATTTCGATAAAATTCAAGAAAAATTTAGAGGATAATATTTTGACAAGTTTATGGGATAATGAAGAAGCAAGAGAGTACAAAACAGATCTGGATCTTAGGGTTTATACCTCAAGACTGCTAGGGCGTGATGCCTCATTGGTGCTTCACGGCGGCGGAAACACATCTGTAAAATCAACTGCTACAAACCTTTTTGGCGATGTTGAAGAGATTCTTTATGTCAAAGGGAGCGGCTGGGATCTCTCAACCATCGAGGCCGAAGGGTTTGCGCCCGTAAAGATGGATATGCTTTTAAAGATGGCGGAGTTAAAAGAGCTGAGCGATACAGACATGGTAAAGTACCAGCGCCTTGCCATGACAAACCCATCTGCTCCAAATCCTTCAGTTGAAGCGATACTGCATGCGATTATCCCTTTTAAATTTGTTGACCACACGCACACTGACGCTGTTGTAGCCATTACAAATACAGAGGGCGGCGAAGATAAAATCAAAGAGCTTTACGGTGAGAGAGTGCTTGTTATTCCATACATTATGCCCGGATTTGTTCTTGCAAAACTCATCTACGATATGACGAGAGATGTAAACTGGAGCGACTTGGAGGGGATGGTTCTTATGAATCACGGACTCTTTACATTTAGCGACGATGCAAAGAAATCATATGAAAAAACCATAGAGTTGGTTGACAAGGCTGAGAGGTATCTTGAGGTTAAGGGTGCAAATCTACATGTAGAAAAATCTGACGTCTTTTTGGAGCTTCTTACTTTGGCAAAAATCCGCAAAGAGGTCTCAACTCTAAAAGGTGCAGCTACAATCTCCATCTTAAACGAGAGCGATTTGGCGGTGCACTTTTCAAAGCAAGATGTTGAGAAGATTGCCACACGTGGACCTCTTACACCAGACCATGTTATAAGAACAAAGAGAATCCCCGCTATTTTGGGAGATGACTTCAGAGCAGATTTGGCAGGTTTTGTAAAAGAGTATAAAGAGTATTTTGAGGCAAACAAAACTACGGAGACTCTTCTAAATCCCGCTCCAAATTTTGCGATACTTAAAGGCAGCGGAACTCTCTCGTTCGGTGCAAATGCAAAAGAGGCAAATATCATAAAAGATATAAACGACCACACCTTTGAAGCGATACTAAAAGCCGAAAAACTAGGCGGTTACAAAGCTCTGAGCGCTAAAAATATCTTTGAAGTCGAGTACTGGTCGCTTGAGCAGGCGAAGCTAAAAGGCGGCGGAAAATCGCCTGAGTTTAGCGGAAAAGTTGCAGTTGTAACGGGAGCGGCAAGCGGGATAGGGCTTGCAATCGCAAAGATGTTAAACTCAAGAGGCGCGGCTATTGTGGCTCTTGACATTAACAGTGAAGTTGAGAAAATCTTTGCAAAAAGTGATGCCATAGGCGTGAAATGTGATTTAACATGTAGTAATGATATTCAAAATGCAATTGAGAGAGCGGTTAAGAGTTTTGGCGGAATAGACATAGTTGTCAGCAATGCAGGCATCTTTACGCCAAGTGAGAATCTTGATAGTCTGAGTGATGAGAATTGGCAAAGAAGCATGGATATAAACCTTACTTCACATCAAAAACTGCTCAAATATACGGCACCGTTTTTAAAGCTTGGCGTTGATGCAACAGTTATCATGGTTGCTTCTAAAAACTTCCCTGCTCCGGGAAAAGGTGCGGCGGCGTACTCTGTGGCAAAAGCTGGACAGACTCAGCTTGCACGTATTGCAGCGCTTGAGCTTGGAGAGTTTGGAGTACGAGTAAACACGCTTCACCCGCATGCGGTATTTGACACGGCTATATGGACTGATGAAGTTTTGGCTAATCGTGCAAAAGCCTACAACATGAGCGTTGAGGAATACAAAACAAATAATGTGCTTAAAACGGAGATAAAATCAGACGATGTTGCAGAGTTAGTATGTGCAATGGCAGGAAGAGCGTTTGCAAAAACAACCGGCTCCCAAGTCGCAATTGACGGCGGAAGCGACAGAATAATATAATTTATTTTAAGTATAACATTCTTTTTATATTCTCAGGCATACTTTCAAGAGCAAACTCTTTTTGACTTTTGATGTAGCTTGGATATTTGAAATCTTTTGAGGTCATAAGGGCAAAAAGCCTATTTAGGTGCTCGTTTTCTATCGTTGTATATTTCACTTTCATCTCTTTAGCAATGCGAAGAAAAAATGTAAGCAGTATAGATTGTGCTTTTTCATCAACCGCATTTCCGTATATAACGCTCTCAAACTCTTTTTTCATAGTCATGATGTTGTATTCACATTTCTCATCGAGTTTATCGGCATCTTCCGTGCCCAAGTAGTTTAAAATATCAAGAATAAGGTTTAGAAACATTAGGTTTGTTTTGTCAATCGTGACGTTGTTTTTGTCTAATTTCTCTCTGTACGCGAGTATGTCCGGTTGTATATCTTTAAAATAAGCTAACATGTAAATCCTTTCAAAAATGAAAGTATAACACAACTTAATTATTTAGAGAATCAGCGCCCCTCTGCGTTAAAACCAATGTAACTCCGTCCTCTTTTATCTCTATCAAACCCTCACGTCTAAGCTCATTCATTGCTTTTTCTAGGGCATCGTTTTGCTTTGCGTCGAGTTTGGCTATGATATTTTCAACCACGTCACGCTTTGTCATGGTCTGACCAACAGTGTTGTTTTTTTTGAACCATTTCATAAACATCTCTTTAACCTCATTTTTTGGAGCCGTATCCAAAACTTTGTTTTTAGGAGCTGTTTTTATCTTATTTTTACGAGCTGATTTCATAGTTTGCCTTAAATTTTATCTGCTTTTATTTATCTCGCCATTGTCACATATTTTTACTAAAAAAATAGAATTAGCGCGCCTATTGTTGTATACTCTCGCTTATAAAAAAAACCGATACAAGGAAAAACATGGCTGCCAATGCGACTATTTACAAAGCTTCGCTAAACATCGCGGATATGGATCGCAACTACTACGCAGAACATAACTTTACTCTTGCCAAACACCCATCCGAGACAGATTTGCGCCTAATGATAAAGCTGGTCGCGTTTATGTTAAATGCTGATGAGGAACTGCTCTTTACCAAAGGAATTTCACAAGATGATGAGCCGGATTTATGGCAAAAAGCACTAGATGGCGATATAAAACTTTGGATAGATTTGGGTCAGCCGGATGAAAAGCGGATTAGAAAAGCGTGTGGACGCTCTCTAAAAGTTATTATCTACATGTACCAAGAGGGAAGCGCTTTGGCATGGTGGAAGCAGATGCAAAACCAGCTTGGGCGTTTTAAAAATCTCTCTGTGGTTTATCTGAATATTGATGGAGATATAGAGCTTTTGGCTAAGAGAGCAATGGTTTTGCAGTGCAACATAAGTGACTGCGAGCTTAGCGTAATTGAGGGTGATAAGAGTATTGCCGTAAATCAAGAGATATGGAAATAGGATAGAAGGAGAGAAAATGGCACTCTTTGGAGCATTGGAAGTTGTGAAAAGTCAGGCGGATGGAGAGAAGTTTAAAACAGCATTTCTCTATCTTGAGAGATTGGTTGATAAAAAGAGTGTTGAGCATAAAAGAGTTATGGAGACTGTTTTGGGTGCTTGCAAAAAAATAGAGTTGGATGAGCAGAGTTTCGTGCTGGAGCAGGCATATAACTCCAAAGATAGAGGGGAGTGTTTTTTTGAATCTCACAGAAAATATATCGACGTGCAGTTCATCCTTGAGGGCGAAGAGATTATAGAGGTTTCAAACACAAATCTTTTGGCGGTAGCTTTGGCTTACAATGAGGAGCTGGATTTTATAAAATATGAGGATAAAAAGGGAATTTCGTCTATTGTTTTAAAAGCGGGAGATGTTGCTATTTTTTATCCGCAAGATGCGCATATGCCGTGTATAAAAGTCAAAAAGAGCGTAAAAGTTGTTAAGGCTGTTGTGAAGGTTGTGGTGTGATTATGGTTTTTATTGAAGCTACAATATAAAAAGTCTACTGAAAAAATATTTTTTCTCTCTCTTGGATATCGGGGTGAGAACTGAGATAGTAGAAACTCTGCTTTTCTTTTGGTTTATGTGATTGTATAATCTTTTTTAACATACTGATAAAATTGAGAGGGTTAATATTTTGCTTTTTTAAAAGGTTGTAGGCGTAAATATCTGCTTCTCTCTCAAAATCTTTAGAGTAGTGTTGTCTCAAAAGGATTACCGGTATGAATCCCACAACAGTAGCTAGGCTTGTGATATCACCCGTTGCAAAAACAAGTCCTATATAAAGAACGGAGTCTTGCATAAGTTGGCGTAAGATATGTCTGTGGTAGATATGCCCGAGTTCGTGGGCTACAATGGCAAAGATTTCATCCTCATTTGCTGAGAGTGCAACAAGTTCATCTAGAAGGATGACGGTTGCACTGGGAAGCGCAAAAGCATTTGCGCCCAACTCTTTAGAGGAGCGAAAAATTATTTCAATTTTTGGGAGATCTTTTATGTTTTTGATTCTTTCTTGAAATTTTTGTTGCAAAGCATTCTGTCTTGTTGCCGAAAGAGTGGAAGGTTGAAGATAATTTTCTTCAAGTGTTTTAAGGGCATCTTCTCCAAATGCATAGGCTTTTTCTTGGGAAATTTCCATTGCTATGCTTTTACTGATTGTGGGTAAAAAAAAGTTATAAGAACCGTAAATAAGCGCTATTAATATGATGATTGCTGGGAGGATGATACCGAATTTTATACCAAAAACTTTAAGTGAATTGAAACGTTCGCTGTTCTCGTTTTGTATAATAAACTTTTGGAGTTCGTGTGTATTTTGACACTCTAAAATTTGTCCGTCATAAAGGTAGAGAAGATAATCGTCTTTTTCCTTTTGGTGTTTAAAACTTATGCTTTTGTAGCTGTAATAAGTGTTTTGAACAAAAAGTTGTTTTTTAGAGAAAATAACCTCTACGGAGTTTTTTTCTTGGCAATTGGCAGTGTATTTAAATGCTCTCATCGAGGTCTAAAAAAATCTCTTCAGCCACTTTGTTGTTGTATTCAAGGATAATGGCTTGAGAAAAAAAGAGCTCGTAAAGCTCAAAGATCAAAATAACACTTATGATAATGATACCAACGATAAAATATTCGCTAAAAAGAGTAGCGATGCCGATAATAAATCCTCCGAGGTTTAAAAAACCTCTAAGATATTTTTTGAGGTAGAAGTGGTGGAGTCCTGCAAGAAAAATCCAATTTAATACTGCGTAGGTATCAGGATCTTTCAAGGATTTGTTCAGACGAGCATAATAAATTTTTCGTTTTGCATCGTCAAGCTGTGCTGCTCGAGCGCGAATACTATCCTCTTTTTGCAGCGCTTCTTCCATCCTCATGCTATTTGCCTAAAGTGATAATTACCGCTTCTCTTTGCCAAAAAAGCAAAAAACGTTTTTTTTCAACGATTTGAAATACCATTTGCCATCCGCTTGCCGCATGCTCGTTGAGTGTCGCTTCCATTTTGCGAATAGGAATTCCCGATGAACCTAGAAATATAGTTCCCATTCCTCCTTCTACGACATGAAGTACCTTGAATTCTTTAAACATTGTTTTTCCTTAAAATTAAATAACCTTCTAATATATCTAAAAACTATCATTGAAATTTTATAAAATAAGTGTAAAGAAGAAAGATATGTTTTTTTGTAACTAGAGGTAACAAAAAAAACCATTTTGTGAAGAATGGCTTAACCATATATCATAGAAAAGTACTTGGCTATAAAACACCGGTAGAGGTTTATTTGATACAATTACGAAATCTTATGTAGTAGTTTAATCAGATGTTGCACATACTTACTACTTGAATTGACGAAATTATTTTTGCAAATTACCTAATTTAACTTAAATATCAAGCTTGATATATTTTTTTCAAGCTTATCAAACTTTTCATTGTAAATCATAAAAATTGTTTTAGAGTCTATATCGATGTAATGATGCGTTATTATCTCTCTTTAGACAGATAGCTTTTTAAAATCAAGAAGTGCATGGGTCATAAAGATATAAGCACAACTCAGCGCTTTACGCTAATCCGTGCAAATTTGCTTTAAAACCTCTAAAATACAATACTTCAAAGAAAATTTCAAACTCATTGTTTCGCCAATTCTAATATCAAGAGCAATTTTTTTATACTAAAGTTATTAAAAAGTAATCTAGTGTTATCAAAAAGTTATCTAAATGTGATATGTTAGTAATATTCATTTGTCATTATTACGCCAAAATAAATCTCAAAGGTGTCTTTATGAATCAAAAATTCTCTCTTAGAACTTGTCTCTCACTTGCTGTCATCTCTGTTTTAGCTTCAGCGAATAGTGCAACTGCTACAGCTCAAACAGACCAAAATAGTACTACAAACTTAGGAACATTTGAAGTTGTGGATTCTCAAGAAAAGTACCGCCATCGCAGCGACACTATTACTCCTACACTTGTGTATGATCGTGAATTTTTTGAGCGATTTGAACCGACAACAGCGGGTGCTATGCTTAAACGCGTGCCGGGTGTTGTGTTTAAAGGTGATGTTGGAGAGTATGATTTTATTCAACTTAGAGGTCTTGCAACTGCTTATACACAGATACTTATCAACGGTAAAAGAGTTCCAGGTGATGGGAGTGACGGAGAGATTAACCTTGATCGTATCCCTGCCGAGATGGTAGATCGCATCGAGATTGTTCGCTCCCCATCGGCAGAGATTGATTCTCAGGGTGTTGCAGGAACGATTAATATCATTCTTAAAGACAGTGAATCTCTAAAAGGCGGTTTTTATCGTATTGGCATGAGTCAACATGACAACGGCGGAGACAATCCTTGGACGGATAAAAAAAATAAGCCAAACGCTTTTTTATCTTATAGTGATACGCTTGAAAACTTTAGCTACTCCGTCTCTGCTTACTATCAAGAGCGCTATAATCCAAAAGATAAAGTAACCAACGAACATGAAGATGGTCATGATGATAAAGAGAGTTGGGTTTACACAGAAGATGAGTGGGACAACCGTGAATCCGAAGATAGCTCTTTGGCGGCTACTTTTGATATAGATGTGACAAATGCGGATACGCTTTTTTTAAGTGCAAACTATTTTCATACAGATAGAATAGAAGAGCAGTATGAGTTTAAACATGAAAGAGACGCTGCGAGTGACCCTTTTGTGCTAGATGAGATAGAACATCAAATCATGGATATTGAAAAAACAACCTACTCTTTTGAAGTAGCCAATGAACACACCTTTTCTTCTTCGGACAAACTAAAAATCTCTCTTTCTTACGATGATTTTTCTTCTACAAATGATGAGCATAAAAATGATGAAGCAACTGATACGAGAGATGATTGGATAAACATTCAAAATATACGCGCAGGGGATCACAAGGGTGAATTGACAGATACGGATGATAAGGAGATTAAAGCTTCTCTAGGATATGCGCTTAATAGCCTTGAAGAACACAAAATTAAGTTTGGCGTACAAGTGCAAAATAAAGAGAGAGATACAAAATTTAATGAATATGAGATAGAGGATGGTGCACGTTCTGAGGATAGTATAGCTTTTGGTACTCACAAAATAGATCAAGATAGATTTGATACTTATATAGAAGATGCTTACAAAATTTCACCTCGTGCTTCACTTCAAATAGGCGGTCGCTTAGAATTTACATCGACCAAACAAGAGGGAGTGGAACTATCTATGGATAATGATTACACATTTTTCAACCCATCACTGCACTATAAATATGCCCTCACGCCGAGCGATCAGATTCGTTTCTCTGTAGCGCAAACGCTTCGTCGTCCGAATTTTGATGAAATGGTGCCTTTTGAGTCTGAAGATACGCCTGAAGATTACGATGTTCTTGTTGGAAATCCAAATTTAGAGCCTGAGGTCTCTGTTGGATTTGACTTAGGGTATGAACATGCATTTGTGGAACAGTATGGTATTTTTGGCGCTAATCTTTTTTACCGTGACATAAAAGATAAAATTGAGTTAAGCCGTACGGGCGAGAACACGGTAGAGGATGATGGAGAGTTTTTTACGGGAGGAGTCTACACCCCGAGCAATGTAGGCGATGGAGATGTGTATGGTGTTGAGCTTGATGCAAGTTTCCCGCTCTCTTTTATTGCTCTTCCATCAGTTAGCTTTTTTGCAAACTATACTTATCTTGACTCTTCTATAAAAGATCCTTTCACAGGGCAAGATCGTCAGTTTAATGATCAGCCGGATTATGTTTACAACTTTGGTTTAAGCCATACGCTTAAAAAACTAGGGCTTAGTTATGGATTTAGCTACCAAAAAAGGGGTGACTCTACGTATGAAGACTCTGTAACGACGGAGGTAACCTCTTATGATGCAAACGTAGAGGCTTTTATTGAGTACAAACTCTCCAAATCTTTTGTGTTGCGCTTTACGGGAGATAATCTCTTTGATGCCGATGTAACGGAGCACATGACAAACTATGACTCTCTTAGCGATAAACTAGCAAGCGATGTTGATAGCTACGAGACACAGATTGAGCGTGCCGGTGCTCTTTATATGCTTACACTCTCAGGACGTTTTTAATGAAGCGCTCTATTTTTTTTGCCCTTTTGGGCATGGGCATGTTGGTTCTTTCCGGTTGTAGCTACTCTCATCCGAATATAAATGCCCCTGTAATTAATGTTTTAGCAGATGGTGAAACCGATATTATGAATCATGAAGGAGATGTGGCAGATGACCCCGCTCTTTGGCTTCACCCTCATGATAGAGAGAAAAGCGTTATCATCGGCACGAACAAAAAAGGCGGAGGACTTGATGTTTATGACCTCTTTGGTAAACGGATTCAAAGTCTAAAAGACGGTAAATTTAATAATGTTGATTTAAGATACGGCATGCAAGTTGGCGGTAAAAAAGTTGACATTGTTGCGGCAACCAATCGTACGAATGACTCTTTGGCTCTCTACGGCATCGACCCGCAGAGCCGCTTGCTCTACCCGATAGCAGCACGAACGATACCTACTCTTGATAAAAGTTATGGCACATGTATGTATCACAACCAAAAAAATGACACATTTTATGTTTTTGTCAATTCTAAATCCGGAGAGTATAGAGAGTACGAGCTTTTTGAGAGTAATTCAAAAGTAGATGCAAAGCTTGTTCGTACTTTTTTTGTAGGCTCACAGCCTGAAGGGTGTGTTGCAGATGATGAAACAGACATGCTCTATGTCGGAGAGGAAAATGTCGGTATTTGGCGCTTTGGAGCATTGCCGCAGAGTGGTGACATGAGAGTGCTTATTGATGCCGTGAAGGGTGGACACATTAAAGATGATGTCGAGGGCTTGGCACTTTACACGCTAGCAGACGGCGAGGGATATCTTGTAGCTTCTTCCCAAGGAAACAATAGCTACACACTTTATAATCGCAAAAGCGGTGCTTATCTTGGAGCGTTTCGTATAGTTGATGGTGTTATAGACGGTACAAATGATACAGATGGTATTGAGGTAACTTCACAAGCGCTCGGCTTGCAATATCCTTATGGCATGATGATAGTTCAAGATGGAACAGATGCTCCTTCAGGTAAGCAAAATTTTAAAATATTGCGTATGGAAAAAGTGCTAGATTCTTTGCATTTGGCTTATTAAGAGTATGTTGATGCGATTTTTTTTCCCATGGATAGTTTTTTTTATGCCGTTGTTTGCACAGGTAGATGGAGTGCTTAATACATTGGAGAGTGCAAATACAAAAAGTGCGGCTTTGCAACAAAATATAGACACTTATGCAAAACAGAGCGAGACAATGTTTGAAGAGTATGAACAAATCAAAAAAGAGTTAGAAGAGCAACGCACCTACAACCGTCGCCTTGAGATGATTGTAGATACGCAAAAACAGGAGTTGCCAAAACTTCAAGAGCAACTTCAGACGATTGAGACAACGCAAAAAAAGATTATTCCTCTTCTTTTTGATATGGTAGAGACTTTTGAGAAGTTTGTTGCACTCGATACTCCTTTTTTGCAAGAAGAGAGAACTAAGAGAGCAGAAAATCTTAAGAGTTATATGGCAAATCCCGATATCTCTTTGAGTGAACAGTTTCGTATGGCACTTCAGAGTTACAAAATAGAGTATGGTTATGCTAGAACGCTTGAGGCGTATCGCTCCCAACTAGGCGGCAAAAATGTTGACTTTATCCGAGTTGGCAGAGTTGGGCTCTACTACCAAACACTTGATCTTCAAGAGTGCGGCATTTATGATGCCTCAAGTAAATCTTGGGTGAAATTAGAAAACAGCTACAATGAGCATATCGCCAAAGCTATAAAAATGGCAAGAAAAAAGATAGCACCGGACTTTTTGACGTTACCTATCATAAAGGGTACGTTATGAGAGTGCTTTTTCTCCTCTTTACATGGGTGTTTTTGCTTCATGCTTCCTCACTTGATGATCTGCTTCTAAACGTACAAAATGCAGCTACTAATCAAATAAAAACAGACAAGGCGCGAGAGGAGATTTTTAAAAAAGATTTTCAAGCAGCCAAAAAAGAGCTTGAGGCGATTCGTGCTGAACTGGCTTTGCAAAAACAGAGAACAAAAGAGTTAAAAGCGACGTTTGAGATTCAAAAAGAGCGCTCAATAGAACTTAACAAAAAGCTTCAAGAGCGCTCTGTGGGGCTAAAAGATTTATTTGCGGTAGCACAACAAGAGGCAAGAGATTTGTCTTCTATGCTTCAGGGTTCTATGACTTCGGCACAATTAGTCGGTCGCAGTGCTTTTTTAGATACTTTTGCTGTTGCACACACTATTCCAAGTATCGATGATCTCTCTAGATTGTGGCAAATTTATCTTGAGGAGATAGTTGCTTCAGGCAAGGTTGAGAGTATGGAGGTAAAAAAAATTACTCTTGGGGGCGAAGAAGAGGCTTCACATGTAACAAGAGCGGGAATTTTTACGGCATTTGACACAGAAGGTTTTGTTATTTTTGATGAGACTCTTCAAGGTTTTGTTGCAATTGCGCGTCAGCCCGAGAGTAGATTTTATGACTCTATATCAGATTTTAGCAGCGCACAAAAAGGCTCAGTTGTTCCCATGACGATTGATCCAACACGTGGCGTTCTCTTTAGCATGCTCAAAGAGAGGGCAACTGTAAGCCAACGAATAGAACAGGCGGGTGTAATCGGTTATGTTATTTTGGCTCTTGGAGTTTTGGCTCTTCTTTTTGCTTTAGGCAAAGGCGTGGTGCTTTTTGTAACAGATAGAAGAGTCCAAATGCAACTCCACAAAAAGATAGCTGATGTTAACAACCCTTTAGGGCGGATTTTGAGTAGTTTTGAAAAATATCAGAAAAATGATGTTGCAACTATCCAAAGCAAGCTTGAGAACGCTGTTCTTGGAGAAATTCCAAGCATAAATTCCGGACTTGCAATGCTCAAGCTCATTGCCGCAGTTGCTCCTTTGCTTGGGCTTCTTGGTACGGTTACTGGAATGATTGAGACATTCCAATCTATAACACTTTTTGGAACGGGTGATCCAAAGTTGATGGCAGGCGGTATCTCTCAAGCACTTATGACAACAGTTTTAGGGCTTGTAGTTGCCATTCCTGTTCTGTTTTTGCACAATATTTTACAGGTAAAAAGTCGTCGTATTATCACTATTTTAACACAGCAAAGTGGTGCACTTGTGGCAAGAACTTTAGAGATGAATCAAGAGAGAACTTCATGAGCATGGAGCATTTTTTTGAGGATTTATCGCTTTTTTTTGATGCAGGAGGAGTTGTTCTTAGCGTACTTTTTTGTCTTAGTGTCTTTTTTTGGATGCTCGTATTTGAGCGAATCATCTACTTTCAAACTCTTTACAAGATGCAATCAAACAGAGTGTTTTTAAAAATGAAAGAAGAGGGCAGTGAGAGTTGGAGCGCTAAGCAGAGCAATAAGTCTCAAATCTCTATGCTCTATTTGGAGTTGCAAAAAAATATCTCTACCATAAAAGTTATCATCGTTCTTTTTCCGCTTCTGGGTCTTTTGGGAACGATTACGGGAATGGTAAGCGTTTTTGACTCCATGAGTCTTCTTGGAACAAACGCAAAAGCGATGGCAAGTGGTATTTCAATGGCAACAATACCCACGATGGCAGGCATGATGCTTGCGGTTCTTGGACTTTTTGTCTATAGTAGGGTGAAGTATATTGTCTCAAGAGAAGTACTTTTGTTTGACGAGAAAACAAGGGGTTTTTATGATGCAAAAGAGTAAAGATTTTTTGATAGAGAGTGAGGATGAAAACGGCATCGATATGACGCCTATGCTTGATATCGTCTTTATCATGCTTATATTTTTTATTGTAACAACATCTTTTGTGCGTGAATCCGGGATAGAGGTCAACAAGCCACAAGCAGCTACTGCTAAGGTGGATAAAAGAGCTAACATTATTATCTCTATTAATAAGCAGGGTGAAATTTGGATAGATAAAAGACCCATCGATATTCGTGCATTGCGTGCAACTATTGAGAAGCTTCATGCAGATACGCCTGAGGGAAGCGTGGTTATTGCCGCAGATACGAAAGCATACACCGGAATTTTAGTCTCTGTTATGGATCAGGTGAAGTTAGCAGGCATCGAGAAGATTTCCATAGGGGCGCAGAGTGATTCAGAGTAGTTCTCTTCGTTGGGGTGGCTCTTTTATTTTGGCGCTTTTGGTCACGACGGCTCTCTTTTTCTCTATGCATGCCATGATTAGACATGATGGAGATGGTGTTGTGCCAAACGAACTCTATAAGGTGATAGATTTTGTCGCTCCGCATAAAGAGAGGCTTACGCCTGAGATACAAAAAGAGCTCCCACCTGAACCAAAACCAAAAGAGCAGCCTCCAAAAGTGTCGACGCAAGCAACAAAGAGTAACAAGAGCAGTGTTACGCCATTGCCACTTCAAACAATAGCCATGCCTGATATAAGCGGTATAGGAAACGGGGCAAAGCTTTTTGGCTCAGCGCCAAAGATACCAAATGGTATGCAAGAGATGAAGTTTGATGCCGAGCTTACTCCAATGGTGCAGATAAACCCTCTCCAACCTAAGCGAGCCAAAAGAATGGGTGTTGAAGGGCATATCAAAGCACGCCTTGAGGTGGATGAGAGTGGTTCTGTGACAAATATACAAATTGTGGAGTCTATTCCAAAGGGCACTTTTGACATGGCGGCTATTCGCGCGCTTAACAAATGGAAATTTCGTCCAAAAATGGTTGCAAACAAAGCCGTTGCACAAGTTGGAATAGTAACGCTTAGCTTTAAACTTGGAGAGAAGAGATGAAGTTTTTTCTTTTGTTATTTTTGACTCTTGCACTCTTTGGCGAAGAGAAAAAAGAGCCCTTTGTGCTTCAAATTGAGACGCATGACGCTATCTCAAAGGCGCAAAAACTTATTGATGAAAATAAGATAGAAGAAGCGCAAAAACTTCTTTTAAGTACAAAGGAGAATAAAAAAATAAAAAAATCTGCAGATCTTGCTTATATTCGATTTTTTTTAGGTTACTTTTACGCAATGCAAGAGAGTTTTACACAAGCCATAGATTTTTTTGAAGCGTCACTTACATACAATGCTCTTAACGAGGAGCAGCTTGAGAGTGCTTATCTCTATCTTGTGCAGCTTACGCTCGAACAAGGTGCTACAGTAAAAACACTTAATTATCTTGATGCACTTATCGCCATAACAAAAAAACCAAAAAAAGAGTATTACATATATAAAGCAAAAATTTTTATGCAGCAACAAGAGTATAAAAAAACTTTACAAGCGCTTGATAATGCTTGTAAAAATGAACAAACTCACAGCGTAGATCTTCTTAAGATGAGGCTCTATGCTCATTATATGCTTCAAGAAAACCAAGAGGCGGTTGGTGTAATAAAAAAGCTTCTTGTTTTAGAACCGCATGAAAAGAGGTATTGGCTGCAACTCTCCTCTTATTATACAACCCTTGGAGAGAAAAAGAGCGCACTTGCTGCAATAGACGCCTCTAATGTTGCAGCACTTAATCTGCAAGAGAGCGAGACGCTTCTGCTTGTTGGATTGTTGCATGAGAGCGGTATCCCTTACAAAGCCGCAGTGGTGCTTGAGAAAAAGATAGAAGAGGGAGTTGTTAAAAAGAGCAGCGCTATGTTTGAGCGTCTAGGAGATCTCTTTTTTGATGCAGCAGAGCTACAGCGCGCACTCTCTTGGTACAAAGAGGGAGCCCGCATAAGCAAGGATGGAGCACTCTATTACAAGATAGGACGTCTTTGTATGAACAAACGAGATTTTGAGTGTGCTGTGCAAAATATTGAACAATCGCTTAAAGATTCAAAAGAGGATGAAGCACAAAAATATCTTCTCTTAGGAAGGGCTTACTATGAGTTGCATCAAAGCAAGAAGGCGCAGTCGGTATTTGAAAAAGCCCTTGGAGATGTAAAGTCTCAAGAGAGCGCAAAGGCTTGGCTTGCCTTTTTGGAGCGTCAATATCAAAGATAAACTACTTTTTAGGAGTTTGTCTGTTAACGGCAGAGTCAAATCTGCAACCAAAATCATCATAATCTGATAAACTAGACCGGCGAGTTGCTCACAATCTCAAATGGTGTTCCCATCGAATGATTACATTTTTATAGAGACAAAACCGCGACTAAAATTGTTCTAAAAGTAAAAAAATATTGAAAAAGTGAATAGATAGAATAAAGTTATTGATATAAGAATTAGTTATGAAAAATGTCTGAAAGTGTCGTGTTTAAGGAGGTTGTGTAAAAATGTGGTGAACCCTCAGAGAGAATAAGCCCAGTATCCCAATACCCTTTAAGTCCCATAAATAGGGCGTTTGAAGCATTTTTTCCATCCTTTTTTTTGTTGTACAGTTGTTGCACAGTTGTATGACATTGTAAGCTAGTAAATCTTAAAAACACTTTTTTAACATCATATAAAAAATAGAAAATATACTATAATATCAACATAGAAATTAAATAGTAAATTTACAAGGATTTATAAAATGGTCAAGTATGCTCAAAATGAACTTTTTTCCATTACTGATTTTACCAAACAGATTGGCAGTGCCATAGGCAGTATCAAAGAACACTCGTTGGAAAAGATAGGAATACTCAAAAACAACAAACTTGAAGCCGTTGTTATCTCAACCGATGAGTATGAAAGACTCAAAGAATTAGAAGAGCGATATGAACTAGCAGAACACACGCAGATATATAACCAAGAGACTGTGAAAGAACCTCAAAAAAACATTTCAAAGAGTGCCTAAAACTCTCTTTGAAATAAGATAAAAATAGATTTAAAAACTCCCTATTTCAGTACTCTTAAACCCCAAAAAAAATACAATTAT
>JBAZIE010000007.1:0-91821 GCA_041652055.1 Sulfurimonas sp.
TTTTTTACTTTTGTTGTGCCAGTGATTCTGTAAAGTGTACCGCTCTCTAGTGTCATGCTTGAAGTAATATCACCGCTTAGTACAGTAGCTGCGTCAAGCTCTGCTTGTGTACGTGTTGGATGAGCAACCGGTGCTTTATTATAAAAAGATGCAAGTGCAGCAGCCACTGTTGCATCATCATCTGTAACATTTGCCAAATAATTTTCTGCATCTGTAACACTATTAAATCCTGCATCAGCAAATGCCAAACCAACTTCAGTTTTATTTGCCATCATAGAAAGGTCATTTCCTTCTGCACTATCTTGTGCACCGTTTATAGCAGCAAGAATAAACTCTGATTTCGTAAAAGTTCCCGCCTGAAGCTCTCCATCCCAATACGCAAGACCTGCAGCATCTGGTGCTCTGTTAAATAGGTTTTCATATACTGAAGTAATAAATGCACTATTGTCTGTTCCCTCAGGATACTTCGTTTGTGTCTCCGGCTGTTCAAAAAAACTATCTGCTATTTCTTCAAGCTCAAGCCCTGAATTTACCCAATAGTCTAATCCCGCAGAGTCCGGTGCTCTCTCAAAAGTCGCTACATAAAGCTCCGCAACATTCTCTTCTGTTGGCTGTGTTGCGTAAAGTGATGTTCCTAGCAATAGCATTGCTACAATTGAACTTCTTAACATGTCATACCCTCTTTTTATTTTTAATTTAAATTAAATTTACAAATAGCAAATCTAAAATTCGCAAAATTGTAAGATATGTTTATTACCTTATTGTCTCTTTTTGATTACATTTTAATTACATCATGCATATTAATACTCATTAAGTGATCGAACTTTTAGTAAAAGATTACTGTCGTTTTTAAAAGCTATATCTATCAGAAAATAGAGTTTTTCTTGTTCGACTGAGCTATTTTCATAGACTCTAAACTTTTGCACTTCTCCAAAGTCATCAATATCCAACACTCTCTCGACACCAAAATTCTCTGCCGTTATTTTTTTATAGGATTCAATCCTATAAAGTCTTGAGTCTTTAATTGTGTAAGCAACGTATGGATTGATTCTGCCATGCATAGAGTTTGATGTCTGCAAAAAAACAGTATCATCTTTTGTATTGTTTTTAATTATCTCATGCTCGTCAAAAAGAAGAAGTGAAAAATCTAAAAAGAGAATTTTTTTCTTTAATTTTGTCTCTTTAATCTTAGCAGCCTCCTCTTGATAGAATGCATTAGAGAGATTAAGCGAAGCATAGCTTTTATAAAGGTAGAGCATCATGATAGATAAAATAGTAATTGCTATAATAATCTCTATAAGTGTAAAAGCACTTCTTGGACTTTTTTTCATTGTTTTTTAAGTCGTAAAAAAGAGGTTTTCGCAACATCGCCTCTTGGATTGCTTATTTTTAAAACAACTTTTCCCATTCCAGACTCTGTGCTAGAGCTGTTCCATCTATTTTTTATACTCTCAAACAAAAGTTCTACCTTAATGTCTCTTAGCTCTCTTCTTAGCTCATCCTCAACCTCAAACTCTTCAACGAGCGCATCTAGCGAAAAAGTATCATTTTGTAAACCATATTTTTCATTACCGGTTAAAAAAGAGATATATTGATTTGTTTGACTTCTCATATCGGCACTTTTAAAAATATGCGCTCCGTTTGCGTACATCTGCAAAAGAGCCATAATCACAACCGAGAGTATCATGACCGCTATCATGACCTCTAAAAGAGTAAAACCGTCTCTTTGAATTTTTTTACGCATGTCCCAAACCGATACGAATTGCTTCATCAAGAGAAGTCTCTCCTTCTAAAAGCATCAAAGAGAGCTGTTTTGCGATTGTTTGTAGTCCATTTGCCTCAAGCGCATGTTTAATAGCATGCTCATCCGTCGTAGATTTCAGTATTTCCCGCACACTATCATCCATAATCAAAAGCTCTCCTATTGAGCGTCTATGTGCATAACCGCTGTAGTTACAAGAGCGACACCCTTTTGCTCTGTAGATTTTTGCAGCTCTTGGCAGATTGTAATCTGTTGCAAACTCTTCTGCCAAAGTATCTTCTTCTTTGCATTCGCTGCATAAAACACGGACAAGCCTTTGTGCCAAAATGCCAAGCAGTGAAGATGAAATCAAAAATGGCTCCACTTTCATGTCTGAGAGTCTTGAAATAGTTGCCGCCGCAGAGTTTGTGTGAAGCGTTGAGAAAACAAGATGCCCCGTAAGCGCTGCACGTACGGCAATAGCAGCAGTCTCCTCATCGCGAATCTCACCTATCATGATAACATCGGGATCTTGACGCAAAATTGATCGCAGAGCTGAAGCAAAAGTAAGCCCCACTTTTTCATTGACTTGAATTTGAGCAATATTTTGTGACTTGTACTCTACCGGGTCTTCTACAGTGATTAGATTTTTTTCAGGTTCTTCAACTTCTCGCAAAAAAGAGTGCAAAGAGGTTGTTTTTCCGCTTCCTGTAGGACCCGTGACTAATATCATCCCGTGCGAAGAGCGAAGAAGTTTTTTAACATCACCGATAAGCTCTTTGCTAAAACCAAGCTCATCAATCTTTGGAATCTGCGAACTTTGCATTAAAAGCCGCATAACGACTCTCTCGCCATAAAAAGTAGGAAGCACCGAAACACGCACGTCCAATGTTTCACCGGCTATTTTTATCTGTGTTCTGCCATCTTGTGGAACTCTTTTTTCTGAAATATCAAGATTGGATATAACCTTGATACGGCTAATAATAAGGTTGAGTACTTTTTTTTCCAAATCGGCATTTTTTATAAGCATACCGTCGATGCGAAAACGCACCTCTCCTCTTTTTTCCTGCACCTCAATATGTATATCAGAGGCTCTTTTTTTGATAGCCTGATAAAAAAGCGCATTTACAAACTTGATAATCGGAGCTGATTCTTCGCTTGTCAAAATATCCGAAGATGTTCGCAAAAAGTCATTAAGAGAGATGTCATCATCTTGGGCGTCTTGCGAATCTTCTTGCATACTCTCCATGGCTTTATCTGTTCGAAGTTCCAAAAAGCGGTTAAAGAGTCTATCGTACGAATCTTCATCAAGCATACGCAGCGGATACTCTGTTTTAAGTTTTGTATAAAAATTGCTCGCCTCGACCAAATAGCGCTCACATACAACTCCGCAAACTTCATTATCAATTTTCGTAAAGAGAAGATAGTTTTTTACACATAATTCTGTTGGAATCTCTGTTGGTTCAAATGTCTCCAATTTTAAATCATGAAACAACTCCATGGCTACTTCACTTCTTGAGCGACATCCTCTTGAATACCCAACTCACCTTTTTGAATTTTTTTAAAGATAGCGTCGTTGTAGTCCCTTTGAAGTTGTGTCAAAATTCCCAAATCCTGTTGCAGTAAAGAGAGCTTTTCGCTTTGATTAATAATATAAGGCGTTAAAATAACCACCAAATTATCCTCTTCGACAGATTTCGAAGTGGATGAAAAAAGCAGTTCTCCAATCCATGGGATATCTCCTAGTAATGGCACTTTTGTTTTTGAGTCCAACTCAAAACTCTTCACCAATCCTCCTATAATAATGTCCTCGCCATTGCGCAGAATTGCTTGTGTTTTTACCTCTTGTTTTGACGTTATAGGCTGCCCCGTGGTGTTATTTTGTCCATCATCCAAAACATTTTCTAAAATTGCTTCTACATTTAGCGTAACCTTATCAACAGAAGATACGCGCGGCTTTATTTTAAGCGTCAAGCCGACATCTTCTCTTTTATAGCTATTTGTGGTTCCGGGGATAGATGTGGCACTTGAAGTAACGCTTCCTGTCGTAATAGAGATAGTTTTACCCACATAGATGGACGATTCTTGATTGTTTACACACAATATAGAGGGGTTGGAAACAGACTTGGATGCTCCGTTTGTCTCTAGAAAATCAAGCGTTGCCCCAAGAGCAAAAGCACTTTTTGACCCTGTTCCGATATCGCCTAAGTATTCCAAAACACTGCCTGCAGCGCTGTTTGTAAGCGTAGCATCGCCAAAGTTTGCACTCATGGCATAAAGACCGCTTGAAGAGACATCTCCTGCTGCAAATCCATATTTTATCCCGAGACTTTTTGCACTGTTTTTATTAATCTCTACAATCCTTGCTTTTACATAGACCTGATACTTCTCTTTATCTAGCTCATCAATAATAAACTTTATGCCCTTAATAACATTTGCTTCGCCGACAACCAAAATTGCATTAATCTCTTGATTCGCCGAAACATTTGGTTTTAGTGCTGGATCGGCAAATGTCTGCTTAGAAATTATCTCATTTAAACTCTCTAGAACGGTTTTTGCATCTGAGTTTTTTAGTTCAAAAATCTGCACCGCATTGTTGATATTTGGCTCAACATCCAAAGTAGCTGCTATCTCTTGTATTTTAGTTACATTCTCTTTTGTTCCCATAATAATAATTGAATTAGTATTTTCATCAAGCATTATTTTAACTTCCTGTGAAGCAATTTTCTCATTGAAGAGCGATTTTGCAACATCTATAAGTCTTGCTTGAAACTTCTTACTCTCTGCAAATTTAATTGGAACAATCTCAATAACCGTCTGCTTGTTAGTGTCTATATCATTCACTACTTTTTTAATAGTTTCAATATTTTTAGGATAATCCGTAACAAGAATAGTATTGCTCTCTTTGACGGTCATCAATTTTGCATTTTTAGAGATAAGATATCGGATTTTAGTAGCTATGATATCTACGTTTTCACCTTTGACTTCGATTACTTGTGTTACCATAAAGGAGCCAGAGAGTTTTTTGCCCTGCTCAACAACCGCAACGTTGCTGTTAGCTATATCGCTTGAGCGTACAATCTCATACATGGAGCCTTTTTGCACAATGCTAAAGCCTTTTGAATCCAGCGCAGAAACCAATATATCCATAAGCTCATCGTCATAAACATCTGTTGCGCTGATAAAATCAACTGTCCCGGTTATTTTATGATTCATTAAAATATTTTTATTTGTAATTTTAGAGACAAGCTTTATAAAATCATTAATCTCTAGATTTGAAAAATTAATATTCACACGTTCGCGTGCCGACAAACTCACAACAAAAATCACTATAAAAAAAAGACCTCTAATTAACTTCATAAACTAACTCCACTTCTTGATTATCTCGCATTACGACTAAGGATATACCGCTTATATCACCTACATTTTGATATATGTCTATAGCATCTTTGTAAGATTTTAAAACTACATTATTTACCTTAACTATTACATCGCCTTTTTTTAGTCCAAGAGATTCAAACTTTGAGCCTGCTTTTATTTCTTTGACTTCAAACCCTTTTATATCTTCGCCATCTTTTACCTCTGTAATCGAGATCTCTTTCCAAACCTCTTCAGGGTTTTTTGTATAAAAAGAGATATCTTCTTTAGATACGTCAACCTTGTCTCCATGCTCCGAATCCACATTTTTTTCTCCTTTTATAACTCTTTGTCCATTTGAATTCACCGCTTCTAATTCCAAAACATACTCCTCGTTGTTTTTGTAAAATATTGCACTTTGTTTTATTATAGAGCTTAACGTAAACCCTTCATACCGCTCCCCTAAAGCAACTATAGCCGCTTGTGAAGGATTTGCTTTTTTTGTCACGATAACAAATCCTTTTTTTTGTGTTGCGTAGATTCCTTTAAGCATCAAATTTGCTATTGTAGTTCCTTTATTTACCTTACTATTGCCCGCGCCTTCAATTGCTGCAATATTTCCTTTTTCTACATTTTGAAGCATGATTTTAAAATCCACTTTTTGGTACGTCGCCACATAATTTTTATTGCTGCTTTGCGTTACGCCCTCTTTTGGAAGATACCATAAAATCATAAGAGAAACACTTTTTGCAACCGCAAACAGAATAACAAGTCTCATGATAAATTTCACAACAAAGGAGTTAGATATTTTGCTCATAAACATACTCCCCATCCTCAGATTTTTTAAACTTCTTTAAACTATTTTTGTACTTTTGTAACATAATTTCCGATGGTAACAAAATCACTCTAATCTTTTTTTCCAAGAGATGCAAAAATATATCCGCCTCTCCAAACTCTCCCCTTGCTTTACCTCTAATGCGAAGCGGATCAAAAATTGTGTAGCGGAAATCGACTCGATTGACATAAGGAGGCATGAAGTTCTGTGCAATATTTGAGACTTTTACCCCTTTAAACACAACTGCATTGTAAAGCAGAAAGAAATCAAATCGTGTTTTACCGATTTCTGCGCTCTCAATCCCTTTGTAAAAAAGTACAGAGTCTCTAACTTCAAACTGCAATCCTTTATCTTTGAATTTTTCATTATTGAAAACAAGACTCTCTTTTTCTAAATTTTGCTCTAAAAGATAATAAAGATTCTCTTTTGGCAATAAATAGAGCATAAGAGCAGTAAAAACAAATATGTTAAGCAAGAAAAGAGCTATTTTTTTCATAATGCAATCTCCATCTTAAGAGATGCTTCTTCTTGATTTATTGCTTTTATCTCTAGTGCCGTTATTGTATAAGAGCCGTTAAGGAGTTTTGAGATTAAAAAATTAAGATTACTTTTTCGCATACTTTTTGAAGAGATATAGATTTTCTTTGCAACAACTTTTTGCTCAAGTGAAACACTCTTAAGAGATGAATGTTTTAAAATAGCACTTAAAGATTTGAGTGTTTTATCTTTGTCGTCATAAATATCTTTAAGCTTTGAAATCTCATAAGATATTTCTAAAGCCTTTTGAAATTCAGACTTCGCTTCATGCAAACCTACCTTGACTTGACTTATTTTCACTCCAAGTATTACTATAAAAACAATAAGAAAAGGGGCAATATATAGAGGGTGTATACGGTTCATAACTGTACCTCCAAAATTACCATAGAATCCTTAAAATCAACCTTATACTCTATATTTTTTGCCTTTAGAGTTTCTGCAATATGTTTAAAACTACTCTCTTTAACGCCATCAAAAAGAACATGGATACTCCTCTGCTCATAGTTTATGGACTCTATTTTCTCATTTTGCCCCAGTTTTAGATTTATAATTGTTGCGATTGTACTGCGAAATTTCATCTGCTGCTCATGCAAAGCATTATACCTCTTAACCACAGACTCATTTTGCATCATTGTCGGTTTTAGATCATACTTAGCAAAAAGCCCATCTTTTGCGGCCAAAATTTCATCCCTATTTTGCTGCAACATAAAAAGCTCCATGCCGAACAAAAATGTAATAAAAATCAAAAGAGACCCGATTTGATATATATTTTTTTTATCTACTATATGGTTAAATTTTTCAAGAGTGATAGTCTGTTTTGGAAAAGTTCTATCATCTATATAAAACTCTTTTGCGATTATATGCCAAGAGGATGGAACCATCAAAACAATACCGTCTTGCATGACTAAAGTTCTCTCCTTGTTTATGCGAAGAGGCAAGTCTGTTTCATCGAAAAATGTTTGCGCAAAACAGATGTTTGAAATGTGCGCCGCAGAGATTCCTTTTGCAGCAATAAACTCCAAAATCACCCTATCTTCATAAGCAAACGCCAAAAAGTAATCCTCTTTTTTATACACGGCGTAGCTATAATTTCCACTGGGCAAAATCTCTTCAAAGATAGAAGGAAGCAATTTTTTTACATCTCGTGCTCGCTTTAGAGGCAGAGAAATTTTCTTCACCCAGTAAAATGAGGGGGAAAGAATAATATTAACATTTTGCTCTATACTCTTTGACTCCGAAGACGACTCTAAAAAGATCGTCTCTATTTTTTTACTATATTTCGTAAACAAAATTTGATCCTTTTTTATTTTTCAAATCATACTCAAATACTATCTTTGCACTTTTATCACCCTGATTAATCAACACCTGCACCTCTACAAAAGGTTCAAAAAAACTTGTTTCAAAAAACTCCTGAAGCACTATCTTTTTTTCATCACTTATAGACAAATCTTCATAACTTCTGTAAAGATTCGATTTTTGCACCAAAGAAAGTGCACTCTCTTCATCAATACCGAGCATAAACATCCAAGTAGTTTGTGTTGCATAGTTAAGGTCTATCTTTGTGCCTCTCTCTTTGTTAAATGAAAAAAGATGCTCCAAGTCTGCTTTTTTTAGAGTTGTATCACGGTATTGCCGTGTATACTCCTCATTAATTTGCCCTAAATGCTCTAGCGATGCGATATAGTCTCGGTATAAATAGGGTTTGTCATAAAACATTCTTGTGTGGTAAGAGGCATCTTCTTTAATTCCACTCATGCCGTCTCTTAAAAAATTAATATAATCCTCTTGGACTCCAAATCTCTGAAGATACTCTTTTAAAAGTTCTGCTCTTTGTACATAAAGCGTTGCGTTGGCATCTTGAAGCGAATTTACATTGAAACTCTCTCTTGCGCTCCCTATTTTAACCAAAACTTTTATGTCTTCAATTGCAAAAGGAATCGATTGCGTTTGATTCAAAAAACGAGCAAACTCCTCGGTAGCATCTGCCTCACTTAGAGTTTCTATATCTAGCGAAGTGCTTAAAAGAGACAAAATGTCATCCAAAACAAGCGCCGTTTGAAACATAAATCTCTCATCTTCAACATCTTGCGAAGCACTCTTCATGGCACTAAGACCAATGCCGATGCCGATAGTTATCGCCATAATAAAAAGGATAGTTACTAAAAGCGCGATTGCATTTTTTCTTGTCATATTCATTTGGAACTACCCTATACTCATAGAAAAAATAGGCAAAAGCATGGCGGCAACTATAAAGCCTATAGTTCCACCCACAAAGAGCATAAGCGAAGGTTCAAGGAGTGTCAAAAGAGTGCTTATTTTGTCTCTATTTTCTTCAAAATAGAGTTCAGAGACATTTGTTAAAACATTTTGCAGTTGTGAAGTCTCTTCACCGACTGCAATGGATTGGATAAATGCATAGTCAATCTTAATAGATGACGCATTCAGGGCAGAGGAGAGCTCTTTTCCCTCTACAACCATCTTTGACGCCTGCATAAAAAGTTTTTTTAAAACTAAATTGTTTAAAATATTTGCACTTAGATTAATTGTCTGTACAAATGGAACTCCAGAACGTACAAGGAGAGAGCCTATGTAGGCAAATCTTGCGAGTTCGCTTTTTTGCGCTATCTCTCCAAAAAGAGGAAGTTTTAAAATAAACGCATCGATAAAATATGCAAATCTCTCATTTTTTGCCCTAAGGAGCATAAAAATGGCGCTAAGAGCAACAAGGGCAAATAAAATCGTACTGAAATGACTGCTGAAAAAATTACCCAATGCTATAACAAATTTCGTCGGCGCGGGAAGCTCTTGATTCATGCTCTCAAATATGCCCGTAATCTGCGGCACAACGAAGGCCAGCATAAAGGATATCATAAGTAAAGAGACGACAATCATAAAAGAGGGATAAGCGAAAGCTCCTTTAATCTCTTTGCGAATTCTCTCCTGCTCCTTTAAAAAGCGTGATAACTCCAAGAGAACCTCGTCAAGTATTCCGCTGTCTTGACTTACCCTAATTGACTCTTTGTAAAATTGAGGCAAAAGCACGATACTTTGAGTCTCAAGAGCGGTATAAAAATCTTTTCCTTCATCCAAATGCGTGCTTAGGGTCGCCAAAAAGAGTTTCATTTTTTTATTTTGCACATAGTGTGTTTGAATGATTTTTAGTGCCGCTACGATACTTATTCCCGATCTGATATACATTGAGAGTTCGCGAGAGAGCAAAGAGAGCTCTTTTGGAGGAATTTTATATTTTGGACTAAATGAAAAGTTCTCAAAAATTGCTTTTGACTCTTCGCTTAGCGTTTCATAGATTATTTTTTTTGCTCTGAGCTTGCTTTTTGCTTCTTCAAAAGAGGAGGCTTCTATCTTGTCTCTGACTTTTTTACCGCCCTCCTCAATGCCTACAAAACGATATATCATCTCATAGCCTTGTTATAGAGCTTCTCTTTGGATTCTATAAACTCCCCAAGCGAATTGTAAAGCATGACATTATCGGTATGGAGGGAAAAATCATACACTTTGTCCTTAAACTTTACCACAATTTGCTCCCCAATCCTGTCTCTGCCCATCTTGTACGAAAAGCAGACTCTCTGCTCAACGCCATTGTTGTCAAAATAGAGCTCTTGTTGATACTCTACAACACCTAAAAGCGGGTCATAACGATATACTTGCACACTCATGTCCAAAAAATCTTCAAAAACTTTCTCAAAATCCTCATTAACCGCACCGTCAACAAAAAGATTGCAACGGCTACAGTCGCCCAAACATAGTAGTTTTATCTGCTTTTCATACTCAATTTTTGTTAAAAAACTCTTGAGATTTTGAAGTGTTACCTTCTCATTTTGAGGCTTTGCAATCTTCTCAAAACTCCCAACCGCCATATTGTAAACAACACCTATAATGGTAACGACAATGAGCAGCTCTATAAGAGAGAAAGCCTTTCTCATAAAAGGTTACTTTTTAACATGTAACTGACCTTGCGCACTTTTGCAAAAACGTTCGCAAAACATCTCGAAAAACTTGTTTTTTCTAAAGAAACTTCGTTTTGTAGCTTTAGGGGGGTTGCAAGGGACATCTATCCCTGCCACTAAAACGGACGCGTTCGTTTTAGTGCGTAACATATGCTACTTGCACTCACTCATTTTTATATCGGCGGCCTCATCTTTGCCACCCTCTTTTTTATCAGCTCCAAGAGAGATAATTTCTACTTTTGAATCATCATTTACGTAGATGAAAGCATTCCCCCATGAATCTTTTGGCAACTTTGCATCTTTAAAGTAACCGCTTGGCGCATAATTTGGGTACTTGCCCTCATCCGGATTTTTAACAAGCGCTTCCAATCCCTCTTCGGTAGAGGGATAGATGCTATTATTCACTTTAAACATATCAAGAGCGCCGTTGTAAATGCTCTTCATTTGAACACAAACAAGATTTCTTTTTGCCTCTTCGCCTTTTCCGGTAAGACTTGGCATAACCATAGCGGCCAACAATCCCAAAATAACAATAACAATCATAAGCTCTATTAGAGAAAAAGCTTTCCTAAAATGCGTACCGCCCATCATACTAAACTACCTTTAATTTTAACCTCTATTTTATATTGGCTGTCCAATACTCTTTAATCATATCTTTAGTCTCTTGCGGAAGAGGAATATAGCCTAATTTCTTAGCGCTCTCGTCACCGTTTTTAAAAGCATAGTCAAAAAATTCTAAGATTTTTTTATTCATCTCAGGCTTCTCTTTTGGAAGAAGAATAAATGTTGCCGCAACAACCGGATATGATGTGTCGCCTTTTTGAAGTGCTAAAACAGAGTAAAAATGATCTTTTACGGTCCAAGTTGCATATTTTGCAGCCGCTTTAAAGTTCTCTTCCGTTGCTTTTACCCATTTGCCGCTTGCAGTTTTTAAGACAGCTGCGCTTAGATTATTTTGTTCTTTATATGCATTTTCGATATAACCTATAGAGTAAGGGGTCTGCTTAATCAAGCTTGTCACACCTTCATTCCCTTTTCCGCCAATACCTACAGCCCAATCAACTGCCTTACCTGTTCCAAAATTATCTTTCCAGTTTTTAGAACTCTTTGTCAAGTAGTATGTAAAATTGTATGTAGTCCCTGATCCATCAGAACGATGAACCACCGTAATCTTTTCGTTTGGAAGATTAAGACCTTTGTTATCAGCCATAATAGCTGGGTCGTTCCATGAAGTAATTTTTCCCGCAAAAATATCTGCAACCACTTCATTGCTAAGTTTTAGGGTCTCATCTGCAATCCCCTCTACATTAAATGCAACTACAATTGAGCCAATAACTGCAGGAAACTGTAAAAGCTTGTTTTTTGAGAGTTTTTTCGTATCTAACGCCTCATCTGATGCACCGAAATCAACTACTCTTTTAGCAATCTGCTTGATTCCGCCGCCAGAACCGATTGACTGGTAGTTCACAAGATTCTCCGTCTCTTTTTTATAGTTAAATGCCCAATCATAATAAAGTGGAGCCGGGAAAGTTGCACCCGCCCCGCTTATCTTATCGGATGCGAACGAAGAACTAATTGACGCTGCACTCACTAAAGCAGCTAAAGCTAATCTCTTTAACATTTGTTTTCCTTTTTGAATGTTTGCGAAATTATAATTGCTCCGTATTACAAGATGATTACAAACCATATCATTTATAGATGCCCGTAAGAGGCAATAAGACGTTATTTTATCTGTTAAATTTACTTTTACTATTTCTAGGCCTAGATATTTTATATTCAGCTTGGAATATTCAGCATTACAACTAACTTCTTTTCTTTAAGATTTTATTAATAAAGGGCATATCTAAAAACTCACTTTTAGACTGCCAATCTTAACAATTGAGTTGACTAGACTTCTTTTATAGCCTTTTTTTAGATTGCTTCACTTTGTTCGCAATGACTGTCATGTGCCAAGAAGCTTGCGACGAAGCAATCTAGTTTTTGTCAAGCGAACTCTAAAATCGGTTGGTTGAGTTTAAAAAAATCACTCCCCTTCTGAAGTAAACTTAAAGTAACTCTCCATGGCGATTGCCTCATCTCTGCCGAAGATAACGACCTCTTTATCGACTTCTATTTCACTTGCACCTATCTTATCCGGGTACTCAACAAAGTTTAAGATGTGCTTGAGAGTGTTAAGCCTTGCCTTTTTCTTGCTATCGCTTTTGATAACAGTCCACGGTGCTACATCTGTGTGCGTTGCGCTAAGCATCATATACTTTGCCAAAGCGTACTCATCCCAAAGTTCTTGCGCTTTGAGGTCAACAGCAGAGAGTTTGTACTGCTTAAGCGGGTCTTGCTCTCGTTTAGTAAATCGTCTTGCTTGCTCCTCTTTTGTGACTGAGAAGTAAAATTTAAAAATTTTGATATCATCTTCTACAAGCATCTTCTCAAAAAGCGGTGCATCTTTAAGAAATTTACTCTGCTGTCTTTGTGTACAAAAACCCATAACAGGCTCTACCATCGCCCTGTTGTACCAGCTTCGATCAAAAAGGACTATCTCTCCGGCACTTGGCAGATGTTGCGCATATCTTTGAAAATACCACTGCGTCATCTCTTGGTCACTTGGCTTAGGAAGTGCCACCACTCTAGCACCCCTTGGGTTAAGATGCTCTGTGATTCGCTTAATCACTCCACCCTTTCCGGCGGCATCTCGACCCTCAAAAATCATTAAAACCTTCAATCCCTTCTCTTTAACATGGTTTTGAAACTTCAGAAGCTCAATTTGGAGTTTTTCAAGCTCCTCTTCATATAAAAGCGTCTCCTCTTTTACCCATACGCGTACTTTGCCGTCTTTACTCTCTTCTCTCCTATCTCTATCTAATTTTCTTCTGTCGCTATTTGTTTCTCTTTGCTCTTTCATAAATGTTCCTTTTAAATTCTGTATTTATAATTTGTATAAGTATATAAACAATCAACTTGATAAACACTTACGGCTATTTCAGCCGCTTCGTAATCTTTTTGTAATCAAAAAAATATAGAATGCCGAAATTTTTTACTGGAGCACGCGGTTGAATAACATAATTGACAAATTTTTTGCCAACGCGACAAGATTGATAGCGTTTGGTATACTGCTTCTTGTCGCTTGGATTTTTACCATACTTTTTGAACACTCCCTAGAGTCCATAGAAGCATTTGGATTTGATTTTATTACCGAAGATAAGTGGGCGCCAAACTTAGAAAAATTTGGAGCTCTTCCTGCCATTTACGGTTCTGTAGTTTCCACTTTTTTGGCTATGATTTTAGCAATTCCGGTCGCAATAGGCATCGCTATATTTTTAAGTGAAATTGCACACGCAAAACTAAAATCTTCCGTGGGTGTCTCCATAGAACTTTTAGCCGCAATCCCATCCGTTGTATACGGGATGTGGGGGCTTTTTTACTTTGTTCCGATTGCTCGCGACATCTTTGGCGGCATTGGAATTAGCATGTTAACGGCCGGCATAGTTCTCTCAATTATGATTCTCCCGTTTATGGCGGCAGTAACCCGTGATGCTATGAACACGACTCCCGACATTTTAAAAGAGTCTGCATATGCACTTGGCGGAACAAAATGGGATGTTATCAAAGATGTCATTATCCCTTACGCCAAAGCCGGAATAATAGGCTCGTTTATTTTGGCTTTGGGACGTGCAATCGGCGAGACGATGGCGGTTACGTTTGTTATGGGTAATGTTCATAAAATCTCAACAGACTTAACGGAGCCGGCAACCTCAATTCCTGTAACGTTGGCAAATGAGTTTGCGGAGGCTGACAGTGGACTTTACTACTCATCTCTCTTTGAGCTTTCGCTTCTACTTCTTGTCGTAAGTTTTACAATTATCTCAATATCAAAATTCTACTTTTTGCGTAGAAGAGGGGCTGGACAATGACGCATACTCAAAAAAGAATTGTAACAAACAAAATTATAATGGTTCTCTCCACACTCTCTGCTATCGTTGGCATAGGTTTTTTATTTTGGATACTTGGCGTGCTTATAACAAACGGCATAGATGCACTTAACATGACCATTTTCTTAAACGAAGGAGCACCTCCCGGAAATGAATACGGAGGTCTTAAGCACGCTCTTATCGGGCAACTTATCCTTGTTGCCTATGCGACTCTTTTTGGCGTTCCGCTTGGCGTTATGGCAGGAACATACTTAAGCGAATATGGTCTGAAATCAAAAGTTGCAGAGATTATCCGAGATGTATCTGACATTATGATGTCGGCTCCCTCTATCGTAATCGGCGCTTTTGTCTATGCAATCGTTGTGGCACCGGCAGGTCATTTTAGCGGCTGGGCAGGTTCTATCGCACTTACCATCATTATGCTCCCGATTGTTTTAAGAACAACCGATGACATGTTGCAGCTGGTTCCGTCAACTCTTCGCGAAGCCGCTTTTGCTCTTGGCGCACCGAAATATAAAGTGATTACACAAGTTGTTTATCGCGGTGCAAAAGCGGGAATCTTGACGGGCATACTTCTTGCTGTTGCTCGCGTGGCGGGAGAGACTGCACCGCTTCTCTTTACATCGTTTAACGACAATTTTTTAAATACCGACATGAGCCAACCGATGGCCTCGCTCACTGTTACGATGTACAACTACGCAACTAGTCCGTATGAAGATTGGCAAAAGCTTGGCTGGGCGGCGGCGTTTATTTTAAGCATGTTTATCTTGACGCTAAACATTTTAGGAAGACTATTTTTACTCAAAAAGAGAGGTAAACAGTAATGGCAACAATCATTGATATAAGCGAAGAAAACGCACTAAAAGTAAAAAATTTTGAGTTTACGTATGCGGGGACCGATGCGCCAAGCATTAAAAAACTCACCATGCCAATAGCAAAACACAGCATTACGGCATTAATAGGACCATCAGGGTGCGGCAAAACGACGCTTCTTAGAAGCTTTAACCGTATGCATGACCTCTATCCGGGAAACAAATACAGCGGAGAGATACTGTTTAAAGAAAGAAATATATTAAATCCTAAAGAGGATTTGATAAAACTCAGAATCCAGATAGGAATGATTTTTCAAAAACCGACGGCTTTTCCTATGAGCATATTTGACAACGTGGCTTATGGACTTAGACTTCAGGGACTCAAAAACAAAACTGAACTCCAAGGCAGGGTTGAAAAAGCGCTTCAAGACGCTGCAATTTGGAATGAGGTAAAAGATAGACTAAAGCATGATGCAAACGGACTATCAGGCGGGCAGCAGCAAAGATTATGTATCGCTAGAGCTGTTGCGGTTGAACCGGAAGTTTTACTCTTTGACGAGCCGACTTCCGCACTTGATCCAATTTCAACCGCCGGAATTGAAGAGTTGCTGGTTGAGCTAAGAAATAAAGTCTCGATTATTATTGTTACGCATAATATGCAGCAAGCTGCTCGTGTGAGTGACTATACAGGGTTTATGTATCTTGGCGAATTGGTAGAACTGGGACGCACCGAAGAGCTTTTTGTAACACCAAAAGAGAGACTGACAGAAGAGTACATTACAGGTAAATTCGGTTGATTATTTATGCGGATAAATAGTGGAAATATAAAATCATATGGCACGAATGTGTCAAGCTTCAGTGCCATAGCGGCTAGCGAAACAAAAGGTACGAGTTCCTTTTGTGGACAAATCAGGGAAAAGGTTCCCTTAAATTTATGAAATAAATTAAAGGAAAAGAATATGGGATCAAAATATCATGAAAAAATAAATACAATTAGAGATAAATTATCACTTCTGTTAAGCGACATTATAGCGGCTGACGAGCTTTCATTAGAGGCGTTTAAACTCTCTGATGTAGCCAAATTCAAAGAGGTTGAGACAATTCTTAATAAAATTGGAATGAAAGGAGATGATATTGATAATGAAATTATCAAAACTTTCGCTCTTTTTGGACCTGAGGCAAAAGAGCTTCGCTTTTTAATAGCTTACTTAAAGATGACGAACGAAATCGTAAGCATAGGCGAAGGAGCAAAAAAGTACGCTAAAAGAATGAGTGAGCATACAAAAAGCGGATGTGATTTAGAGCCGTTTAAACCAAGCATAGTACTTCTTCACAAAAGTAGCGTGAATGCCCTAAAATATATCTTAGAGTGTTTCACAAAAAGCGAAGATTGTAACCATGAAGATAACTACAGAAAAGTTCTTGTTGAAGAGAGCATGAACGATGATCTGTTTTCTGTTCTTGAAAAAGAGATACTCAATAAAATTATTGATGAAAAAGAGTTTTCAACAGAGTATGTAAAAGTGCTCGGTACACTTAGAAAGCTAGAGAGGTCATGTGATAGAAGCGTTAATATTGCAAACTTGATGATGTATGCTGAGAGAGGCGGAGAGATACAACTCTTTAAATAGTTGATTAAATTTTAATCAACTATTTTCATTTTTTTCACTATATTTTTGGATATACTACACGTTATTAAATTTAGGGAGAGAGAAATGGGAAAATTCGTAAACGACATAAAAGAATTTTTTACTTTTTGTGAAGAAAATGATGTTAAATATGTAGATTTGAGATTTACAGACTTAAAAGGCACGTGGCACCATGTTACGTATAGAGCAAGTGCGGTAAATGAAGGGAATTTAACAAACGGTTTTCCATTTGATGGCTCATCAATAGACAAATGGCAACCGATTAACAAATCGGATATGCTTTTAAAAGCCGATGTTCCTACTGCATTTTTAGATCCTTTCACGGCTGACCCTACTATAATTGTTATTTGTGATGTTTACGACATTTACAAAGGTCAGATGTATGAAAAATGTCCTCGTTCAATCGCAAAAGCTACACTTAAACACGCCGAGTCTTTAGGCATAGCTGACGCTGCATATTTTGGACCGGAAAATGAGTTCTTTGTATTTGATGACGTAAGATTTATCGATAACATGAACGAAGCTGGATACAGAATCGACACTGAAGAGGGTGAGTGGAACTCAAACACAAACTATAAAGACGGCTACAACACTGGTCACCGCGGTGGAGTAAAAGGTGGTTACTTTCCGGTAGCTCCTATTGATACACAAGTAGATTTAAGAGCGGAGATGATGGACGTGCTTGAACAAGTTGGTCTTGAAGTTGTTTTGGGCCACCACGAAGTTGCACAAGGTCAAGGCGAAATCGGTATCGTTTTCTCTGACATAATCGGTGCAGCAGACAATGTACAAAAACTAAAATATGTTATCAAAATGGTCGCACACCTAAACGGTAAAACTGCTACATTTATGCCAAAGCCTCTTTTTGGAGACAACGGAAACGGTATGCACGTTCACCAATCACTATGGAAAGAGGGCAAGAACCTTTTCTATCAAGAAGGTAACTATGCTAACCTTTCAGAGATGGCTCTTCACTATGTCGGCGGTATTTTCAAGCATGCAAAAGCTGTTGCGGCACTTACAAACCCCTCAACTAACTCATACAAGAGACTTATTCCTGGATTTGAAGCACCTTCAATTCTTACATACTCTATGCAAAACCGTTCTGCATCATGCCGTATTCCTTACGGTGCAGGCGAAAAAGCTACTCGTATCGAGATGAGATTTCCAGACTCTACCGCATGCCCATACCTTGCATTTGCCGTTATGATGATGGCGGGACTTGACGGTATCAAAAACAAAACTGTTCCCGTCGGTCCAATGGATGAGGATCTATTTGAGCTTACTCTTGATGAGATTCGTGAAAAAGGCATCCCTCAAATGCCTCACACTTTAAGAGAGGCAACAGAGGCGCTTATTGCAGACAACGCATTCTTAAAACCTGTATTTTCCGATGTGTTTATAGATGACTACCAGCACTACATGTTCGAGAGACAAATTTGGCCGGACGAGAGACGTCCGACAGCTTATGAGTTCAAAACAACTTATAGCTGCTAGAACACAATTTTTCCAGAAAAAAGCTTGCCCCTTTTAGAGTGGAAAAACCTCAAAAAATTTATTATATCCCGCTTTTTTTGCGGGATTACCTCCCCTTTTAAAACAATCAAGTAACCAAATTTTGCTATAATTCGCTTCACAATAATAGTATGTAAGAGTGCATTATTGAAATTCAAGTTTAAAGGTATATTATGAAAAATATTCCCCAGGGGAAATATCGCCCCTATTCAAAAATAGATTTGCCTCAAAGAAAATGGCCTGACAATACAATAACAAAAGCTCCAAAATGGTGCAGTGTGGATTTGCGTGACGGCAATCAAGCACTTATAAACCCGATGGACATGACTAAAAAACTATCTCTCTTTGCACTCTTACTAAAAATCGGATTTAAAGAGATTGAAGTCGGCTTTCCATCCGCTTCTAAAGTAGAATTTGATTTTTTACGCCACCTTGTTGATGAGTCTCTTATCCCTGATGACGTAACTATACAAGTCTTAGTTCAAGCAAGAGAGCATCTTATAGCTAAAACCTTTGAAGCGCTTAAAGGCGTAAAAAAAGCTACAGTGCATCTTTACAACTCAACGTCAACCGCTCAAAGAAAGATGGTTTTTCAAAAATCAAAAGAGGAGATTATCGCTCTTGCACTAGAGGGTGTTGATTTGGTCAAAAAGTATGAGAAAAAACATGACGGAGAGATATTTTTAGAGTATTCGCCCGAGAGTTTTACGGGAACCGAACTTGAGTTTGCTGCAGAAATATCCAATGCGGTAACAGCGAGATGGGGAATTGGCAGCAACAGAAAAGTGATTATCAATCTTCCTGCAACGGTAGAGATGTCGACTCCAAACGTTTACGCCGACCAGATTGAGTGGATGAGCCAACATTTGCATAACCGCGAAAATGTCATCATCTCAACGCATACGCATAACGACAGGGGAACAAGCGTAGCTGCAACGGAGTTAGCACTTTTAGCGGGTGCAGACAGAGTCGAGGGAACACTTTTGTGTAACGGCGAGAGAACTGGAAATGTGGATATCATCACGCTTGCACTTAACATGACAACGCAGGGTGTTGAGTCAAACCTTGACTTTAGCGATGTAAATGAGGTCTTAGAAATCGTTGAGAGATGCACGGAGATAGAGACTCATGTGCGTCACCCTTATGTCGGAGAACTTGTCTACACGGCATTTTCAGGCTCACATCAAGATGCTATAAACAAAGGTTTGGCTTACAGAAAAGCTCACAATGAGGTCTTTTGGGAAGTTCCTTATTTGCCTATCGACCCTGAGGATGTAGGAAGAAGCTATGAGAGCATTATCCGCATCAATTCGCAATCGGGTAAAGGCGGAGTTGCATATATACTAGAGAAAAACTTCGGTTATCAGCTTCCAAAAGCGATGCATCCCGAAGTAGGCAAGCTTGTTCAAGACGTAAGCGATAAAAAAGGGCAAGAACTTACCGCTGAGGAGTTGTTTGAGATTTTTAACGAAAACTACTTTAAAGTAAAAGAGCATATTTCACTGGTAGATTTTACGGTCTCTTCGATAAAAGGCGTCTCAAAATGCACTCTAACCTACTTCCATGAGGGTATAGAAATTGTAGCAGAGGGGGAAGGAAACGGACCTGTCGATGCATGCAAAGATGCTTTGATGAAAAACTATAAAAATGAGTTTTCTATCAACTCATATTTTGAACACTCTTTTGGAAACAAAAGCTCTGCAAAAGCTATAGCTTACATAGAGATAGAGACAAAAGATACCCTCTCATGCTTTGGTGTCGGCGCAGACAACGATATAGCTACGGCTTCTGTAAAAGCGCTCTTTTGCGCATTAAACAGGGCATTTTATTAGATTTGAACGCCAAAGGAAATAACTTCTTTGGCATCAAAACGATAAACTCCATTTAAAAAAGTAGCTGTTTTTATACGCTCCAAATTCACTTTCACTCTTGCCGTTATATATCTGTGCGCCAAGCGTAAAACTGTTGTAATCATTGAGTGTATAGTTCAAACTAGGCGATATAAAGCGCGAATTTTTATCTGCGAAACTCTCTATATAGAGCAGCGAAGCATCTAAAAAGAGGTTAAAAGTATAAGCAATGCTGACTCCGCCGTAAAAGTTTGAATTAAGTAGATTTGATAATATATCTGAATTAAGATTTAAAAGCGTCTCTTCGTAAGTAAAATCTTTTGAGCTGTAAATCGTCTCAAATACCAATGTGATACCGTTTACAAAACCGTACTCAGCGCCCACAATTCCTTGAAAAAACTCCAGCTCATACTCTTGATTGAGAACATTAAAAAGAGTACTTTTTATATATCCCGCTTCACTTCTTAACTCTACGCCCGTATCTGCAAGATTACCCTCTATCTCATAGGCAAACATCTTTGTTTTATCGGAGTAGACAATATTTACTCCGACATCGGCAAAACCGAGGTACCCTTTATAGCCTCCTCTATACTTAAACTTTTTTTCTGAGTTTTGGCTTGCTACGAGAGTGACATGTGAAGTATCGCTTAGGTGTCTGACGTATGATAGAGCGCTTACTCCGTAAATCTCATCCGGTTCTATCGCGTAGCTGTTTTTTGGGTTAAATATATTTGTAGGCGTCCATATCCGCCCTACT
Organism: Sulfurimonas sp.; assembly: GCA_041652055.1. Classification (GTDB taxonomy): domain Bacteria; phylum Campylobacterota; class Campylobacteria; order Campylobacterales; family Sulfurimonadaceae; genus Sulfurimonas. Next base: position 20,948 of record JBAZIE010000007.1, read on the forward strand.
CCCATGGAGATATTTTGCAGACCTGCCACCGCTCTGTTTTTTGCATCCTCATAACCGACATAAGCTCTATAGAATTTTGCATACATTGCTCCATTGCCGTAATCTTTAAAATTTGTCTGCGTACTAAAAAAAGTATCTGAGCGGGAATTTTTCAAGTACGTGAAACTATTTGAGTCTGTGTAGGCATCTCCAAAATAGTTTACCACGTCACCGATTACGCTTTCAAAATAGCCCTCATGTAAATAATCCAAATAGAGCCTAAATCTATTGTAATTGTACTCTTGTCTCTTCTCTTGCAGGTGAATATTTGAACCTTGAGAAACTGTAATGTTCGTATTTGTCACTCTGTAATTCACGTCTCCAAAGAGTACTCCGCCAAAAAAAAGCAGAAGAAAAAGTGATTTTTTACATTTCATTATCATCCACTATTGCCCCGTCATTTAGCGTAACAATTCTTCTGACACTCTCCATAATAAGTTCATCATGTGAAGCAAAAAGAATACTAACCCCCTCTTTTTCGTTAAGCTCTCTCATCATGTTCATAAGAATTTTGGAGTTGTTGGAATCAAGATTTGCCGTCGGCTCGTCTGCTAAGATGATTTTTGGTTTTGCCGCGACCGCGCGCGCGACTGCGACTCTTTGCTGCTGCCCTCCGCTTAGAGCATTTGGAAGCGATTTTAGCTTATTGTCAATCTCTAGAAGCGTTGCTACTTCCAAAACTCTTTGCTTTATCTCTTTATCGCTAAAGCCGCGGAGTCTCATCACAAAACCTATATTTTCCTCGACATTTAGAACCGGTATAAGGTTATATGCCTGAAAAACAAATCCCAACTCATTTAGCCTCAGCGTCGTGCGCGACTCCTCATCCAAAGAACCTATCTCTTTGTCTTGAAGATATATCTTGCCGCTATCGCAACTATCAAGTGCGCCTATAATATTTAAAAGCGTAGTTTTGCCGCATCCCGAAGATCCGCCAAAAAGGGTAAACTCTCCCGCTTCTATACTAAGATTTATATCGCGAAGCGCATGAACCTCTCTAGGTTCGCCCTTAAAAAAGTACTTGTTTACATTTTGTAACTTTATCATTTCTCAGCCTTGATTACTTCTATGGGATTGAGTTTTTTTATCTTTCTTAGCGGGATAATTACACTAAATATAGATGCAGCCATAATCGCGCCCAAAGTGGTTGTAAAGTAAGAGACTTTTATGGTGGCGTATATTACCGCCTCATAACCCCACGTCGCTAAAGCATCGGAAAATGCGCTTAAATCTATGCCGTAATGCTCAAGATAGGTAAGCAAAACAGCTCCTAAAACCGCTCCGCTGAGATATCCTAGAACTCCTATAACTATAGACTCTAAAAATATCTGAAGTCTTATATATTTGTAGTGCATCCCCACGCTTATCATGATTCCAAATTCGCGGACTCTATCCAATATGGAGACATACATGACGCCGAAAATCCCTATGAATACGACTCCCATAACTATTAGAAATGTTACCGAATTAAATATAATCATCAAATCCTGCATCTGTTTTATCATAGGCTGCAACTCTAAAAAACTTTTGACATCAAGATTTGCAAATGCTATCTTAAGTTTGCCGTAAAGCTCTTTATCTTCACCTCTGATAGCAATCTGCATAGCATTTTTGGAGTCGGTTCCTAGAAATTTATGCAGCTGATTGATATCTATGAAAATAGCGCTGTTGTCAAGGGAGATATTTGTTGTCTGAACAATGGCTCTAACGTAAAGCGCTATAGAGTTTATCTCTCCTCTTATATCCTGTGTGGAAAAAACAACCTTTGAACCCACCCCGACTTTGAGTGTTTTTGCAAGTTCTATCCCTACGATAGCACCCTGTTTTTGCAAATCTATACTGCCCTCTTTCAAAAACTCGCTAAACTTTCCAAAACGCTCCTCCGCTTGTAAATCTATGCCGACAACGGATGCAAACGATGATTTTCTCGCAGTTGAGAGAAGCCCTTCTGCTTTTACTCTTAAAACAACCGCTTGGGCGCCTTGCATATTCTCTATTTGTGCTTTTATCTCATCTGCATTTTTTATCATATATGCTAAATCTTTGTTTATTCTATACTCTTTTGCAAAGATGCTGATATCCCCGCTATCACTTCTTTTGTTCTTGTCTACCATGTTCTCGACCATGCCGTCGTAAATACCTTCTATAGCAAGCATCATGCTCATGCTCACCGCAATCATAATGATAACTAGAAGCGTTCGGGAACGTCTTAAAAATGAGTTTTTCCACGCCAGTTTTAGTATGAGCTTATACATGTCTTGTCGCCTCAATCGGTCTAAATGAGTTTATGTACATGTAAGGGTACAAAATGCTCAAAAAATTCAGCAGATAGATAACTCCGACATTCCAACCGATAGTAAATAGATTATAATCAAATGGTATCTCATCTGAGACGATTCCGTAATCCTTGTACATGTCGGCAATCCCATCTATAACGATAGGATTTATATTATAATAGTAACAGATATAAGCGGCAATCGGCGTTGCCAAAAGAGTTGCAAAGATAGAAAGCAGAGCAATTTCATAAAAAAGAAGCAAGAAAATGTTTCTTTTTGAAAGCCCTATACAACGCAAAACACCAAACTCTTTTATGCGAGAGCTGACATTTACAAAACCGTAAATCATAATCACAAAAAAGATTACAACCATAAACAAAGAGAGGGAGATATACCCAAAAACTGCATCAATTTCCATAATCTCAACCATGCTCTTCATAAGCGTCTTCCATGTAAGAGACTCCAGATTTTCATCATCAAGCATTGAGATGATTTGCTCATTTACCTTGTCTGCATCCTCTATATTTTTCAGCTTTAGAGTTATATAAGAAGCTCTGTTTTTTGCATTCATCAACTCATCAAAATAACTTCTTGCAACAAACGAGGTACTTGAATCAAACTCAAACGAGCCTGTTTTAAATACTCCGCATACCTTAAACATATCAGCCGCAAAAGAGCCGTCACTTGCACTCCCGATAAAAGCAACCTCATCGCCGATGCCTAGCTTTAGTTTTTTAAGCAGTTCTGCGCCAATGTAAATACAGTTTGCAGAGCCCTCGTCCAAAAAAGAACCCTCTATAAGCGCCGACTCAAGAGAGCTTAAAAGCTTCTCCTTGTTTGGCTCTATCCCCGCTACCATAGAGGCAGCTGAGTACTCCTTGTTTGAGAGCAGACCGTATGTCTCATACCTTGGACTGTACTCCTCAATAGCATCTATTTTTTCAAGTTTATCCGTAATGGCTTTAACGTCTTGTATAAGATATTCGTTGCCGCCGATATCACGATAATCTTTACGATAAATCTCTATAGCGCCTGTATAGATTTTTAGCGAATTTTCAAGCATGGAGTTATGTGAACCGTCTTGCAGAGATATATAGAGTATAAAAAGCATCGTCGATACAAATGTCAAAACAGCCGTTGCGATGGAGCGTCCTTTGTAAAAGAGAATGTTTTTAAATGCAAGTTTAAACATTTCTGCTCATCCTACTTTGAAAATCTCTTCAAGGCGCTTTTTGTAAAGTACTCTTCTGATATTTTCGTATCATACTCGACCTCTTCTAAAATCATCTCCGTGTACCTGCCCTCAGTATCGCTTGATTGTACCCTCCAGTAGGTCGGGATATAGTAATTGCCGACCTTTTTTACATCTTTATAGATAAAATATCTTACCTCTTTACCCTCTTCATCGTAAAATATATCTTTGTGAGATGTGTAGGTCGTAGTGTCTATATTAAGAGTGATTTTTCCCCAGACCACGGGAGCATTCTCTTTTGGCGTAAGTTCAATTGTTACTACACTGCCCTCTCTTTTAATGATTTTTGGCTCATAATCCTCTACAATCGAACTCTGTTTTACCATATCATCGTTTGTTATATCGCTTCCCATCCATTTTTGAAGCATCATGGAGGGCGGTATTTTTATGATTCTCTCTATCTTTGGAACATACTGCCACATCTCTCTATCCAGACTCAAAAAGGTGATTCCTTCATCTTTTGGAGGATATATAATTTTTACAAAGCTCTTTTTTGTTCCCTGCGAATAACTCTGCATCTTCATAACACGTTCATGCCCCATAGAGACTATCTTCATGTTTAACTTCATATAGATATTTTTGCCTCTGAAGTTTTCATCAAGTTTTTTTATTATCTCATGCGCCTCATCAGCTGCTAAATCCAACATAAATATAAAAACTATTAAAATAATCTTGCTCATATTTGATTTTACTATCAATTTTCTTTAGTATAAATTATTTCAATCCTGAAGCACCACATCGCTAATCTTCTGCTAATGAAGTGCTAACGTATTTATGCGATACTTTTACTATTAAAACATAAGGATTAAAAAATGAAAACAGTTAAGTTAAGTGCAGTTTTATTGCTGTTTGGAAGCTTGAGCTCTCTCTTCGCAGAAGTCGATATAGATGCCCAAATTGAGGCTTTGAAGAGTGCAACTCCGCAAGAGAGAGTCATACTTATGAATGAGTTTAAAACAACTCTATCCACTCTTAGCCAAGAAGAGAGAGAAGAGACTATCAAGCAGTTTCAATCAAGAATGGATATTGAAAACAAACAGATGCGGTCCAAAGAGATAATCAGAGAGAGAGCCGGTGTAAATCAGATGGATGAAGTTGGAGAGAGACAAGAAAATCAAAGAATGAATCAAAATCAGGTGGGTTCTCAGTTTATCCAGCAAAACCCAAACATTACACCTGATGCAAGCGGCACTCCAAATAGATTTATGAACAAGTAACACCATACGAAAAATAAAAAATGCAGTACTGACGAGTGCGGCAAAAGGACACAAATGTTTAAAAAAGCGCTTTTTATCATAATGGCAGCGTCGCTTCTCTTGGCTTATAGCGACTACGATATGGACGGCGTTAAGGATGCCATTGACAAATGCCCAAACACTTCATTTAACGAGCTAGTTGATATAGAAGGATGCACTATAAAAGTACTAGGTAACGAACACCACTTCAGTATTATATACGGCATAGGTCTATCCGAGGCAGATTATGTCACGGTTAGAAACTCAGGCACTCTTACGCAAAGTTTGCAAATAGATTACTACTACCAAAACTTCTCTTTCCAAGCCAGCACTTCATACTACGACTCTGATGAAGAAAGCGGGCTAAATGATTCATTTATAGGGGTATATTACAAACTCTCTCCATCAAACGAACTGACTTTGAGAATTGGGAGCGGGGTTCTTCTTCCAACTTACGACACCGAACTTGACAACAACAATATGGACGTAGTTACAAGTGCAAGTTTTAGCTACATGTTGAAAAAAATAAACCTATTTGGAAACTACAGCTACACTATGGTTAACGATAATGATATTTTGGGGATAGTAACATATCAAGATACGCACTCATACAGCGGAGGTGCTGGATTTTACGCACTTAATGACCTCTATGTAAGCAGCTACTATACAGCAAGTAACAGCATCTACAAAGATACAGAGGAGATAGAGACTCTCTCTTTTTACGTTTTTTACGCAATAGACGCAAACTGGTTTACGACTTTTAGCTACTCACACGGCTTGAGTAACAGTGCAAGCGACAGCGCACTTACGCTTCGCATTGGATACAACTTCTAAAAAAGAAGCTCCTCTTCGGCTTTGACTTCCGTATCTGCGCGCGGAGGTTTTGAGATATTGCTAAAATACTCTTTTTCACCACCCATGTCAACCTCAATTATTCCCTCTGGTTTTTCAAATTTTCTCTGAATCTGAGGGTAGAGCTTTAAAAGGCTATCATAATACATCGCAAAAGCTGGTCCTGCGATTCTACCACCCGTCTCAACTCTATGCATCGGCGAGTTATCGTCATTTCCAAACCATACAATCGTCTCAACGGTTGGCGAATATCCTGCAAACCAGCCGTCCATATTATTATTTGTAGTTCCGGTTTTGCCTGCAATATCTATCCCTTTTACCTTTGCAGACCTTCCTGTTCCTCTCTCTACAACATCTTTTAATATCGTAGTCATTATATAGGCCTGTGTAGGCTCAGTTATAAAGCGACTCTGCTCTTTTTTCTCATAAACAATTTTGCTACCTTTTTCTATATAGCGGATAAGCTGTGGCTCAACCTGAATACCGCCGTTTGCAAAAGAGGTGTAGTATTTTGCGAGCTGAAGAGGCGAGAGCGTGATACTTCCAAGAGCTATCGATAAGTCGGGCGGAAGATTTGCGATACCGAACTTTTTAAGTTCTTTTTGAAGCTGTGAGAGTCCTATATCGTTTACAAGATTGATGGTAGCAAGGTTTCTTGAGTGCACAAGCGCTTCTCTTAGACTCAGTATGCCCTTGTAGTTCTTCTCATAATTTTTCGGCTGCCACTTCTGCTCTTCGCCGTCTTTTTCATAAGTATAGGTTCTTGAGATATCCACAAGCTCTGTTGCCCCAGAGTAGCCCAAATCAACCGCAACCTGATAGATAAACGGCTTAAACGCCGAACCTGGCTGACGGCGGCCCTGCGTTGCTCTGTTATATGAGCTCTTTTTATAATCAACGCTTCCCACAAGAGCTAAAATGTCTCCAGTTTTTGACTCAATCGAGATAAGTGCACCATTTAAAAGTTTCGGATTTATCATCGAGTCATTTCTGTCGCCGATGTTTGCTCTCATCCTTGCAATAGATGTGTCGTAGGCATATTTTAGCGATTTTTCTCCCGCCTCCTGAAGTCCCATATCTATTGTCGTATATATCTCATATCCGCCGGTTTTCATATCTTTTATGCCAAGCTCTACAACTTTTCTTGCTACCTCATCTACAATAAATGGAGCGCTGTTTTGCGTCAGCGTATCATCATATACTTTTGGGTTCTCAAGCAAAGAGGCGCTGTGCGTTTCATCGTCTATCCAGCCAAGAGCGTGCATTCTTGAAAGTACGCGGTTAGCCCTGCCCATTGATATCTCATAGTTTTTTGTAGGAGCAAATGTACTTGGCGCCTTTGGCAAACCTACGAGCAATGCCATCTCTTTTAGAGTCAGCTCGGCTAAATTTTTATGAAAATATCCGTCTGCTGCTGTCTTTATCCCGTAATATCCGTGGCCGAAATATATCTCGTTAAGATAACGCTCAAGTATCTGCTCTTTTGTGAGAATACTCTCTACTTTTAGCGCGTATATAAGCTCTTTTATTTTTCTTGATATCTTCTTCTCTCTAGTTAAGAGTCTGTTTTTAACAAGCTGTTGCGTAATCGTGCTGGCACCCTCAACCATTTTTCTTGCTTGAACATCTTTTATGAGAGCCCTAAATATTGCATCGACATTTATACCGGGATGTTCAAAAAAAGTAGTATCTTCTATTGCCAAAAGCGCTTCAATAATCCTTGGCGGAATCTCATCAAAGGGTGCATAGTATCTATGTTCGCCCTCAAAAATGTTTGCAATCTTCTCGCCATTTTTATCATAAATTCTTGTAGTTACCGGCGGGTTATACTCAACTAGAGTGTCAATGTTATACTCCTCTTGAGTAAAATAGTAGCCAACAAGCGCAAAAGGAGACAATACTCCAAGCAGCAGCAGAGTAAAAAATAAATTTCTAACAATTCTCATATTCTAAAATTCCTGTTTGCAAAATTTGCATCTATTAAAATCTTTGTGTATTCTTGTTTTGGGTTATGGAGTATATCCTCCATCTTCCCCTCTTCAACGACTTTGCCCTCTTTTATAACGCAGATATCTTCACATAAAATTTTAGCAGAACTCATATCGTGCGTCACAAAAAGTATCTTAAAGCCAAACTCTCTTTGTAACTCTTTTAAAAGTTCTAGTATCATAACCCTTGTTTTTGGATCAAGCGCCGTTGTCGGCTCATCAAGCAAAATAAGCTCAGGCTCGCAGCTTAGCGCCATCGCAATTACAACACGCTGAAGCTGACCGCCTGAGAGTTCCGGCGGGAACCTCTCCAAGAGCTCCATATCCAGCCCGACTTGGGAGAAGAGCTTCTCAACTTTTGGCAACTCTACAAAAAATTGCTTCTTGATTTTTGTAAGAGGAGAGAGCGCGGTAAAGGGATTTTGAGGAACAAAAGCCAAACTTTTCCCAGCTACCAACTCAAAACTGTTTTCATACTCCAGCTCCAACTTCATACTGCTTGGCAACATTCCAAGAAGAGCCTTAATACTCAAGCTTTTGCCGCTTCCGCTCTGCCCGACAAGCGCTAGCGAAGAGGGGATATTAAACCCGATATCAACCAGACACTTCTCGTCAATCGTTATTCGCAGTTTTGAGATATTCATTTTTTTATTTTAGCCAAATTTATACACAACTCTCTTAAGCTTTCGCAACTCTCGCCTACTCTTGCGATAAGGCGTATGATAGCGCGCTCTACGGTGGGCTGTCTGATGGCGCCAACCGCAAACCCGAGATTTTTAAGCTCATCGCGAATCTCTATGACTTTTTTATTGTCGTTTATAAGAATAGGAGCAATGAGACCCTCTATTTTTATGCCAAGCTCCTCATAAACTATCTCTTGACGCTTTTTAATCTCGCTCTTTAAAAGCTCACGGTTATTTAACATGTACTTCAGTGCATTATGTGCCAAAAGAGTGTCATAAAGAGATAGAGAAGTGGCGTAGATAATTGGTTTTGCACGGTTTATCAGATACTCTATAATATGCTCAGAAGCCAAAATAAAAGCGCCGAAACTCCCATACGCTTTGCCGAGCGTTCCCATCTTTATGTAGTTTGGTTTTATGGGAATGTTATAGTGGTCAAAAATACCCATAAGGTTTTTCCCTATAACTCCACTGCTGTGCGCCTCGTCAACTATTAAAATAGCGTCATGCCCATCCGCAATCTCAAATATATCTTTATGAACCAAGTCACCGTCCATCGAGTAGATGCCCTCAACTGCGATAATCTTTCTCTTTGCTTCTGTTTTTTTAAGCAATTTTTTCAACTCATCCATATTGTTATGGGCAAAAAATTCAACATTTACACTCTTTATATTTGACGCCAAAACTCCTGAAGCATGGTACTTCTCATCCATAAAGAGCACATCGCCTCGTCTTACAAGAGCTTCGATAAGCGCAATATTTGCATTAAATCCGCTCCCGAGTATCACACCCTCGTCAAAACCGTTTGCCTCACAAAGTGCCTGCTCAAAATCTCTGTGTATCTGATGGTATCCATTTACCAAAAGAGAAGCTTTTGAGCTGTGAAGCGGCATGTTTGAGAGTGTTTTGCATGTAGCGTTGTGAAGCTCTTTATTGTGGGATAGCCCCAGATAATCATTTGAAGCAAAATCTAAAATAGTATAATCAACAATCTCTCTACTTCTGTATCTTTTAGATTTTTTTAGACTCTCTAATTCCCTCGCATAGTACATCTATCTTACCACAACCCTGTTTCTGCCGCCGTTTTTTGCCTCATAAAGCGCTTTGTCTGCTCTTTTAAACGTCAGTTCCAAATCCTCGCCTTTTATATACTCTGTTACCCCAAAACTCATGGTTATCGCAAAAATTTTTTTATGCTCTTGCACTTTTGCTTTAACTTTATCGGCTAATTTATATGCATCTGCTTTGCTTACATAAGGAAGAATAAAAACAAACTCTTCTCCTCCGATTCTGCAAAATATATCACTGTCTCTTAGATGTGAAGTTATAAGTCTTGTATATTCCACTAAAACATTGTCGCCTACATCATGACCGCAACTATCATTTATCTTTTTAAAGTGGTCAATGTCAAAAACGACAAGAGAGAGCGGATAAAAATAGCGATTTGCGTTGGCCGTCTCTCTTTTAATCTGCACACTGTAGTAGTATCTGTTTTTTATCTTTGTAAGGGGATCTGTAATATTTGTGTACTCTAACTCTTTTTGATAAAGCTTCTCTTTTGTTATATCCGAAAAAATAGCGCTGTACTCGCCATCACTTGCGGAAATAAGGGATACTCCCACACTAAAATAGTAGAGCTTATCATCATAACTTATTTTAACCTGACTATTTTTAGGGTTTTTTAACACACACTCAAGCCAATTTAGAGAGTCTATACTTTTACAAACATATCCCTCTTCCTCCACAAAAAAATCAGATATCGATTTATGCTCTTTTTTAAACTCTTCAAGTGTTTTGTAATTATAAAAATATTTAAAAAATGTCTTATTAACCTCTATGATACTGTTTTTATCTACCACTACAACAATGTTTGAGGATGAATCTATGATGTTTTTGTAGTACATCTTCTGCTTTTGGATTTTATCATGAACAAATTTTCCAAAAAACAGAGCAACCGCTATCGCACCCGTGAGAGCTATACTAAACCACTTGTATATAAAAAAATCCGTATCTTCGTTTGATTTTGGACTTAAACGCTTAGACTCCTCAATAAAATCAACATAGAGCCATGCAGATAGAAGCAGTGCGGCTATAACAACAATTCCGACTATAAATAATCTATTGGTTTTTAAAATATAAATCCTTTTTGCTCTATTTTAGCAATAATTTTCTTTGTTTTAAAGATATCTCTTTAGCAAATCGGTATTTAGCCCCATCGCCGTGCTCTCGAAGCCTTTTACCTCTTTGATGTACTTTTTGCAAAATCCCTCAACCATGCATGCTCCCGCTTTTCCGCTCCACTCGCCGCTTGAGAGATAATTTTCTATATCATCCGCATCAAACTCTCCAAAGATATAGTCCGTTTTGGAGATGTCGATAATCTTCATTTTTTTTGACTGAAAAATCATACATGTAATTATGCTAACAACACTGCCGCTTTGTGAGAGCAAAATATCTCTTGCATCCTCAGCGCTCTTTGCTTTTCTGAGTATTTTTCCATGTGCGCTAACTACGGTATCGGCAACCAAAAGCGGATACTCATCAAATCCAAAAGCTCTTAAATTGGCTTCAAACTTTCCAATCGTGGCAAGATAGACAAAGTTTTTTGGAGAGGTTGCAACTACACTATCCTCGTCAAAATCAACACTCTCTTGGATAAACGCGATGCCAGCACTCTTAAGAAGCTGTGCACGTGTAGGCGAAGAGGAGGCAAGTCTTATCATTAGAGGCTGCTTGAGAGGTAAGTTCCTAGAAATATAGCTGTTATGCCAAGAATAATATTTAAAGGAACCATAACTTTTCCGATAAGTTCAATCTGGTTTTTTGCACCGACCATATTGCCCTCATTTAATAGTCTCTCGCCTCTGTTTCTTCTTAAAATCATAACAATCAAGTTTATAAACATAACGCTCCAGATGCCCTCTTTTGCGTGAGAAAACCGACTAAAATCACTCTGGCTAAGACCATACCCTTTTATCATAAAAACCGCTGTAACAATCAAAATAATTACAAACGGAATAACTATCGTAAATAGTCTCTTAAGCGCGTGGGCGATGCGCTCTAGCCTTTTTTGTGGTGATTCAATCTCCAAGAAGGAGTGGTGAGCCGCGTAACGCATAGCAATCATACCGCCAACCCAGACAACCGCACTTATCACATGCAGAAAAACTATAAAGGTCCTATTTTCCAAGAAAATCTCCTGCATTAAGAGAGAACCTCTGTTATATATTTCATCGCTTCAACTTTTGCATCTGCGAGTTTAGTGATATCTTTTCCGCCTGCTTGAGCAAAATCCGCTCTTCCGCCGCCGCCGCCGCCAAGAAGAGGAGCTATATGCTTAATCCACTCCCCTGCTTTTGCGTCCGCATTTTTAACACCCGCTGCCATCAACACCTTGTCATCTTTTACCTGAAATAGGATTGCGCAAAGCTTCTCGTTTTGGTTTTTAAGCTCATCTATCTTCTCTTTGATATCGCCCGTGCCAAGTTCATCTACAACAACGCTTACACCGTTGATAAGTTCAGCTTCTATCTCCGTTTTTATACTGTTTTGAGCATCTTGAAGCTCTTTTTTCAGCTCTGTTATGTTGGATTTAAGTCTGCTTATGCCAGCCATAACATCAAGGTTTTTAACCTCTGTTTCTATCTCTTTGATTAGCACTCTCTGCTCTGCAAAGTGCTGATACGCCGCATGTCCGCAAACTGCCTCTATGCGTCTCACGCCCGCACTTACACCGCTCTCTTTTGTGATGATAAACGAACCGATAACCGCCGTATTATCCACATGCACACCGCCGCAGAACTCTACGCTGACATCGCCAAAACTAACCACTCTAACTTCATCGCCGTACTTTTCGCCAAACTGAGCTTTCGCACCCGACTTTTTAGCCGCTTCAATGCTCATAACCTCTGTTTTACCGCCTATGCCACGCATAATCTCATAATTTACTCTTGTCTCTATCTCCACTAATTCTGCATGAGAGAGTGCTTTTGGATGAGAGAAGTCAAATCTAAGCCTGTCCGCTTCCACCAAAGAGCCTGCCTGAGAGATATGGTCTCCCAAAACATCAAAAAGAACTGCATGAAGCAAGTGAGTTGCGGAGTGGTGTTTTGTTATCTCGCCTCTTGAAATATCTACAACTGCCTCTACCTCATCACCGACTTTTAGCTCTTTTTCTACCGAGATTTGTGATAAGTTCAGTCCAAAGAATTTTTTAGTGTCATGTACTTTTGCAACACCTGCAAGCTCTCCGCTATCTCCACGCTGTCCGCCGCTTTGAGCATAAAGGGGAGTAACATCCAAAAATACCCAGCCGTTTGTACCTGCTGAGAGTTTCTCCGCATGATGGTAGCTCTCATCCAAAAGTGCTAAAACCTTGCTTTTATGTTTCGTACTCTCATAGCCCACAAAACTGTTTTCGCCAAACTTCTCTAAAAGCTCTTTAAAGTCTCCATGAACCGCATCGTCTCCGCTCCCTTTCCAAGCAGCTTTTGCACGAGTGCGCTGCTCGCTCATCAGCTCTTCAAATTTAGCAGAGTCCAGTTTTAAATCTTTCTCTCTTAGCATATCTTCAGTCAAGTCAAGCGGAAAACCAAAAGTGTCATAAAGTTTAAAAGCAACCTCGCCGCTGAAGACTTCTTTTGTATTTTCAAGCTCAGCATTGAAAAGCTCGATTCCCGAAGCGATAGTTTTGAAAAATCTCGCCTCTTCAAGCTCTATCTGCTCTTTCACGACATTTGATTTTGCCGCCAAATAGTCATACTCTTTGCCCATAATCGCTACAACCGTATCTACAAGCTTGTGCATAAACGGTTCGCTAAAACCTAAAAGATATCCATGTCTTACAGCTCTTCTTAAGATACGGCGAAGAACATAACCACGCCCCTCGTTTGAGAAGTTTACGCCCTGAGCAAGCAAGAAAAGCACCGTTCTTATGTGGTCTGCAATAACGCGATAAGATGCACCTGATGCATAAATATACTCTTTGCCTATAAGTTCTTCAACTTTTTTGATAATCGGCATAAAAAGAGATGATGAGTAGTTGCTTGTAACGCCCTCGCTGATGGCAACAACTCTCTCTAGCCCCATACCCGTGTCGATAGAGGGTTTTGGAAGAGGGGTTAATTTGCCATCCGCACTTCTCTCGTACTGCATAAATACCAGATTCCAAATCTCTAAAAATCGATCGCCGTCTCCGCCCATATAGTCTTCTGAACCGCTGAAATTATCCGCACCTTGGTCAAAAAAGATTTCGCTACATGGTCCGCATGGTCCAGTATCACCCATCTGCCAGAAGTTATCTTTGTCGCCCAGACGCATAATGCGCTCAAGGCTTACATGTTTTTGCCAAAGAAGTTCAGCCTCGTCGTCACTCTCATGGACGGTCACCCAAAGTTTCTCTTTTGGAAATTTCATAACCTCTGTTATAAACTCCCAAGCATAGTCGATTGCATCCTCTTTGAAGTAGTTGCCAAAACTAAAGTTGCCCAACATCTCAAAGAAAGTGTGGTGTCTTGCAGTGTAACCGACATTTTCAAGGTCGTTATGCTTTCCGCCTGCGCGAATACATGTCTGACATGAAGTTGCACGCGGATTTTGTGGAACAGGCACTTCGCCCGTAAAAATCGACTTAAAAGGCACCATGCCGGCATTGTTAAAAAGCAGCGTTGCATCATCTGGCACCAAGGGCGCACTCGCAACTCTTGCGTGGTTTTTTGACTCAAAAAATCGTAAAAACTCTTCTCTAATATCCATACGTCAGTCTCTTGCTATAAAATTGTGCGATTATACCCAAAATATAGTCTTAAAATCTTTAACTTAGCGTTCGCCTACTTTTTGTGACAGCGAGAACAGAGCCCCATTACGGTTTCGCCATGCAAAAGAGAGGGCGCATTTGAGACATGCGGATCGTGACAACTTGTGCAGCTAAGCTCCTTGCCACTTCTTGATGGGTCTTTTACGCCATGTGTCGGATGCGGTTTTTGTCCAAATGTTTTAACGACATGCATCCCCTCGATTTTATCTTTATGGCAGGTTGTACAGAGCTCCCACGCCGGCTTTCTTAAGTAAAATTCGCTTTGTGAAGAGTGTGAATTGTGGCACTTGTTACAGCGTCCCGACTCCGCTGGCTCATGATGAAACCGCTTTTGGCTCCACTGCTCTTGATGCTTTTTATGGCATGAGAGGCAAACATCTCCGATAGGGTCTGGAACGCTGTATTTTGTCCTACTCAGCTCTGCTTGGTTAAATATACCGACTTTGCCGTTGTGGCATGATGTACAGAGCCAGTTGACGGATGGAGCGTGGGAGTGCTTCTCTTTGTTTATATTTTTGTGGCACCCATAACAGTTTGATTTTGTAATATCTTCAAATGCCACTCCCTGTACCTCATTGACGCTCATATCGTGGCATTTTAAGCAAACCTTCTCGTTTACCTCATTATGGAAGTAGTTTTTGGCGTATTTTTGCGGCGGATACCTATACTCTTTATCGACTTTTGACGTTAAAAAAAGCTCTTTTATCTCCTCTTTTACAACAGCACCATCTTTATACCCGACCACTTTAAGGCTGTTTTGCCCAAAGTGAAGATTTACGCTTTTGCAGTAGTGCGAGCGTTTTGGATTTACCAAAAGAGTAAATGTCTCATTTGCCTCACTTGATATAACAAGTGTATCAACGATGGCAAAATCCGCTTCGACAACCACCGAGGCTATACTCTCCTCTTTTATCTCTCCATCATAAGGATTTACGATGTTAAACGCCTCCGCCTCATGCAAAAAAAACAGCAGAAAAAGAGTTGCAAATATTCTCATTTTTTCACCTCATCAAAGCTTTTTTTTAGAAAAAACGGACGGTTTGATGCGTGGGGAGTGTGACACTCTATGCATAAACCTCCATCGCCAATGCCCGCACATGCCGAATTTTGGCTCTGCATCATCTCTATATTTTTATCCTTGTGACACCCCAGACATATCTGATTTACCTCTTTGCGGATAAACATACTGTACGGACCTGAGTGCGGATTGTGACATTTGTCGCAATGCCCAGAATCAAGAGGCTCATGGCGATATTTCGCACTCCTCCAAAGCTCCTCATTCTCCTTATGGCACTCAAAACATGATGCATCGGTCGGCTCTTTTGTCAAGTATTTTGATATACTCTTTTTACTCTCTTTGTGGCAGCTTGTACAGAGCCAGTTTGCCGATGGAGCATGTGCATATTTCTCTCTATTTATATTTTTGTGACACGCGTAACAGTTTGATTTTGTAATATCTTCAAATGCTACGCCCACAACCTCATTAACGCTCATGTCGTGGCATTTTGAGCAAATCTTCTCGTTTGCCTCATTATGGAAGTAGTTTTTGGCATATTTTTGCGGCGGATATCTAAACTGATGATATAGCTCTGATGAGACGTAAATATCCCTTATTTTTTCATCAACCAAAACACCGTTTTTGTAGGCTTGTATAGCGACTCTGTTTTCACCTAGTCTAAGTGAAATATTTTTGCACTCCGTCTCTTTTTTGCTCTCTACTCCCAAGTTTATCCGCTCTATTGGCGTAATTATTTTAATGTTATCAATGCTCTTTTTATCCGGTTTTAAAACTATGTTGAGAGTCAATTCGCTCTGAAGAGTGTTATCTGCAGGAGTTAGCACTTCCAAAACTTCACTTTGAGCAAATAACCCAAAAGCGCTTAGACAAAAAAGCAGAGCGGCTCTTATAGGCAAAAGTTTCACTTGCCTATGCCTTTTGGATTTACGCGGTCATATGCAAACTCTTTGTGGCAAGCCGGAGCACAAGAGCCACCCTCTGGAGTTTCAACAAATCTAAGCGGGAATTTAACCCCGTTAAAGTCTGTATAATCGCGGATGAGATGATTATGCTTAGACGCGTGTTCATCGTGGCACGCTCTGCATGAACGACCTTTTCTATCATTTACATGCAGATGATGCAGATTGACCTCACCGTCTCTAAACGAGGTAATATTATGCTCATCTGAAGTTATAATCTTTTTGGTTATTTTCTTCTCGCTGTGACATTTGAAACAGAAGAAATCTTTGTTCTCAAGCTCCGCGTAAAAGTTTTTGGTAAAAGATTTTCTTAAAATGCTAAAGTTCTCGGAGCCGTGGGGTTCATGACATGCAGAACAGCCGCCGCCTTTTTTTGTATCTTTTATCGGTTTGTGCCAGTTTTTATTCTCATCTAGATGCTTTTTCATGTTCATTAGCATTCCGCCGTCCTCATCGGACTTAACCTCTTTATCGTGGCACTTCAGACAAGTTGAAACCTCATCATTTTTTAGCAGCATCTTATGTTTTGTCGCATGCGGGTCATGACACTCTAAACAGCGTTTTTGACTCGTATTTACGCCGCCATGTTTAAACTTCGCGTGCGTTATATTCTCTTTTGTCTCATCGTGGCAATCAAGACACAAATCCATCTTCGCATCCATATAAAGAAGCGATTTATGATCCGCCGTATGCGCATCATGACACTCCAAACAGCTCTTCTCGACAATCGGCTTATGTTTAACGTCCAAACTCATATCGACAAAGAGTTTTTTTGCTTTTGCGCCAAATGTGCTTTTTCTGTCATGACACTTCATACAGAGCTCATTTACCGAGTCAGCTTTCAGAAGTATTCTTCCGTTTGACTGATGCGGGTCGTGGCAGTCTGTACATTTTCCATCTTTGACAGGTGCGTGGTCAAACTCTTTTGTGTAGCGCGTTTTATGGCACTCGTAACATACATCTTTAATCTCTTTTTGAACGAGAGCGCCGGGCTTTTTACTGTTGGTATCATGGCAAATCTGGCAAGCTCCCATTTTAAAAGGCTCATGTAGATACTTTTTAAGCGGTTTGAACTTCTCGGGCAAATCTTCAAGCTTGACAATTTTTGCCTCTCTCGCCTCAGTTTTGTTGTGGTGCGGAGCCTCTTCCGCTCTTACCTCGTCAAGCTTTATTTGGCTAGGAGCTTTGGAAGCTTTTTGCTCTTTTCTCTTGTCAATTGAGCTCTTTATCTCTTTTGAAATTTTTGAAATATTGATATCTCTTAGCTCTTCTTCACTGATTGTTAGGTCTGCATCCTCATAGGCATGCTTTGCATTTTTCATAGACTCTGCTATGTTGCCCATAACGACAACTAAACGTCCAAGCTTCTCGCCTACGCTGTAGCTCTCAAACAGATATGCGAAAATCCCTACAAGAACCAACGCTCCAAGCAGCTTTGAGATAATTTTTTTCAATTTTCTAACCTTTACTCTACAAAGTTACCGACGGGACACTTCTCTTCGGTAACTGTGTCGCGAAGAAGTTTTTTTCTATCCGCATGATGTGGACTGTGACACTTGTTGCAGTCAAGTGCAGCCAACTCTTCGTTTATTTTCGACTCAGGCTCGTGACACTTGTAGCAGAGTTCAGAGACAGTGTGCGTTATTATTGCAGCAGGCTTTGAGCGCTTTGGAGCGTGACAAATGGCGCAAGAGCCCATATTAAAAGGTGGATGTCCATATTTTTTAAACGGCCTTAACGCCTTTGGCAGCTCTTTTTCATCCACGGTATCGGTGCAGCCCGTATTTGCCTCTATGTACTCTACACTCATCTGCTCCAGCGACCTTGGGTCCCCGTGTGTCGCATTAGAGAGGCTAGTGGCGATATTTGCGCCAACCGTTCCCAAACGCCCAAGCTTCTCTAGAGCTCCAACGCTTATAAACAGAATCACAAATACAATTGCGGCTCCGGCTATGATTGCTAGTTTAATATACTTTTTTTCCATCATAAGCCCCTAATGTCCCGAACTTTGTTCATCACTCGTCTCTTCATCCGGTGCGCTAGGCAGGTGTTTTTCCAACTGATAATGACCTACATGTTTATGGCAATCAACACACTTTGCACTCTCTTTTTTGCCATCATCACCGCTAACAACCAATTTTTTAGCAAAATAAGCTTTATGTGCAGTAAATGCTTTTTTATTTGGTCTAGTTCCAAGCAGAAGATTTTCGTGACAATGCAGACATGCAGAGTCATATACCCAGTTGCGTCTCTCTTCGCGTTTCTCATGCCAATCTATCTTTGAGGTGTCATGCGTAGTTTCAACCCAGACGTCCCACAGTCCCGTTCTTATTTTTTGAACCAAATATCCCGCAGTTGACTCATGCGGAAGATGACAATCAGCACACGTTGCCATAACCCCGCTCTCGCCGTATCCTCCGTGGATATCATTTCTGTAAGCCGTCGCCATCGGTTTCATTGAGTGACATGCACCGCAAAAATTAACGTCCGATGTATGTTTAACCGCAATAACCGTAAGAAATGACGTCGCCATTCCAATAACAACGCCCACAACAACCATGCCGACAATAACCCATACCCCAAAAGAGTACTTTTTTTTCTCTTTGTTTATCACCTTGTTTTCTTCCATTTTATTTTCCTTAATCAGTATTATTAAACTTTTTTTATTAATTTAAACTAAATAATTAACAAAAGCTTTATTTTTGCTTGAATGTGATTTTTTTGTGATTTTTTATGCCTTGAAATATAATTACAAATTATATAAAAATCAAAAAAAATAGCCTTTATTTAAGAATTAAATATGATAACTGCTGATATAATAATCCGCTATTGTGATATATATTACCAAAGGGTTGATGATGAAAAAAGTGTTATTTGTTATTTTTGTGCAGTGTCTCTTTTTTGCCGGTTTTGCAAATGCCGCAGAAAAAATGGATATGAATAAGCAGGCGTTTATGGCAGTTAAAGTAAAGGCTGAAAAGGGTGAAGCAAATAGTCAATTTGCGCTTGGCGGGATGTACTATCAAGGGATGGTTACAACTAAAGATTATGTAATGGCTGCTAACATGTACCGCAAGGCTGCAAACCAAGGTCACGTTAAAGCGATGTACAACCTTGCTCTTATGTACCATAAAGGTGAAGGCGTAGCGCAAAGCGACTCAGAAGCAATTGCTCTGTTTTCTAAAGCAGCTAAGAGCGGAGACCAAAAATCTGCACTTCATCTAGCAGACCTCTACTACGGCGGAGACGGTGTTGAGAAAGATTATAAGAAAGCGTTTCCTCTATATAAGCAGGTTGCGGATGCCGGTTACCCGCTGGCACAAAATAAAGTCGGCTACATGTACAAAAATGGTCTTGGTGTTCAAAAAGATATAGAAAAAGCAAAAGAGTACCTAAGCAAGTCTGCGATGCAGAGTTGTGGGGAAGCTCAGTATCTGCTAGGCAAGATGTACCTTGAGGGAGATGGTGTCCAAAAGGATAAAAAAGAGGCTGAAGATCTTTTAAAAGATGCCTACCTAAACGGAAAATCAGAAGCAAAACTAATTTTAGACGAAGAGCAGTGGAATGCAGTTCCCCAAGAAGCAACTCTTCCACAGGAGTAGAAAATGAAAAAAAGTCTATTTATTATACTTAGCGCAGTTACAATCATGTCGGCTACGCCGTTGTTTGAGAAGTGCGCTGCGTGCCACGGCAAAAAAGGTGAGAGACACTCTCAAGGACTAACAAAAAGCATTGCAGGAATGGATACAAAAGAGATTACAAAAATACTCCAAGAGTATAAAGCTAAAAAAAGAGATACTTACGGTCTTGGAAGTATGATGCACGGACAAGCGGGAAAACTCTCAGATGAGAACATCAATGAACTCGCAAAATATATCTCCTCGCTTCCACCGGTAGCTGAAGAGGCGGCAAAGCCAAAACTTACAAAAGATATGACAACCAAAGAGATTTTTGAGAAGTGCGGCATCTGTCATGGAGAAAAAGGTCAAAAAAGATCAATGGGCGTGAGCAGACCTATTGCAGGGATGAGCGCCGTGGAGATTGTCAAAGATTTAAAAGAGTATAAAGCCGGCACAAGAAGCACTTACGGTCGCGGAGAGATGATGCAAGGTCAGGCTACAAAGCTTACTGATGCACAGATGAATGCGGTGGCTATACTTATCGAGTCCCTGCCCCCGGTAAAGACGGAGGAGCAAAAGAGTGCTGAAGAAAAGGCTAATAAAATAACTCAAGAACAGGTTGATTACAACAAGTTTATGGAGGAGTATTTCAGAACAAGTAAAAACCCTAATGAAACTTTTGATGCAGCAAAAAAAAGATATGAAGAACACCAAAAAATCTTAAAGGAAAATAAATGAATAAAATCTCGTTATCAATCGGCGTTGCCGCACTCTTAGTTATGTGCGGATGTAGTGACAAACCAAAAGATCAAGAGCAAAACTCTACAACACAAAAGACGCAAGAGCAAAGCAGTGCGGCTCCTCAGAGCATGTACGGCGTACCTGCCACAACAGCTCCGGCAGCTACTGAACAAGCAAGCGCAGAAGCTAACGGCTCGGCAATCTCAAACACTCCATATTTTGGAAAAGTGTTAGAGACGATGAACGGCGGCGGATACACCTACGCAAAGGTTGATGAGAACGGAAACGTTTACTGGATAGCAGGACCGCAGACAACTCTTAGTGTCGGAAGTTCAGTCTCATTTATCGAGCAGATGGTTATGAAAGACTTTACAAGTAAATCACTCAACAAAACGTTTGACCAGATTGTATTTGTAACTGCTATTGTTCCTGCAGGCGGAGCGCAGGCTTCTGCTACATCTGCACAGCCGACAACCGCTGGAGCGGACGCGCATGCAAATTGCAACCACGACAAAGAGCTAACGCTTCAGCCGATTGCAAACGAGGTAAAAGTAGCTAAAAACGCAAGTGGATACACCATAGAAGAGATTTACACGAAAAAAGCTACGCTTAAAGATAAAAGCGTAAAAATAAATGCTAAAGTTGTAAAAGTTTCTAAAAATATTATGGGCAAAGATTGGGTTCACCTTCAAGACGGCTCAGGTGCTGCAGGAACGGATGATATTATCGCTACTGCTGCAAACTCAACAGTTCAAGTGGGAGACACTGTTACGGCAACGGGAACCGTAAAAACTGATATAGATTTGGGATACGGTTACAACTTTCCGGTTCTTATTGAAGAGACTAAATTCACTAAATTATAAATTACGTCACCCTGAACTCGTGTGCCCTTTGGGTACGATTCAGGGTCTCGTCGCTCTTACTTCCTTGTAGGGAAATCCTTAAAAAGCTCAGCTATAACTTTATTTAGATACTCACTCTTCTCTTGTTGCGTGTAGTCATTAGAGAGTCTATCTCTTGCTATTCCCTGCCAAACAACCCTATTCTCTTTAACATCTAAAATTTCCAAAACAAGCCTGCCCTCTTCATACTCGTTCGTTCTAGTCGTCACTCTTACATCAGGCTCCATTGCAAGCATGCCTGCAGGGCGCAGAGGGTATGGTCTCTCAAAGCCCAAATATGTGTATGGAGAGGGTCTTAGACCTATGGTCTCATAGTTTGTCTCAATTTGGGACTTTTGCTCAACATTAAGGTGCATCGTCACATAAAAGTCCGCAGCGCTTTTCTCTACGTTTTCATAACCTTTATCCTTCATATAAGCACTAACTAGCCTGCTTATTCTATCCCTATCAAAGTCTCTGCCGTCCTCTTTATTTTTATATACAACCGCAAATGATGAGAGAGCAGAAAAATTATGTTTCTCGTCATAATCCACCTGCACCTCTAGTGTAGAACACCCGCTTATAAAAATGGCTGTTGCCAGCGCAATAAACCATCTCTTCATAAAAAACCTCCTCAACGAATTTATTTTTTCTTCTCTACCATCGGCTTTACGTTAATGAGCTTATCACGGTTAAACGATGCAACGATAACCAAAACTGCTATTATCGATATCACATAGTATATCCACTCAGGTACCGGAACTGGGTCTCCAGATGCGTACGAGTGCATACCAGAGAGATAGTAGTTAACCCCAAAGTATGTCATGATAACCGAAGAGTACGATACCACCGACACGACTTGGTATGTAAAGTTTGATTTGAGCATCGGTACAAAACGCATATGCGTTGCAAAAACATAAACGGCAATCGTGACTATCGTCCATGTCTCTTTTGGGTCCCATCCCCAGTAGCGTCCCCAAGACTCATTCGCCCAAACACCGCCGATAAAGTTGCCAAGCGTTAAAAGCGACAAACCGACAATCATCGACATTTCGCTGATTCTAGTGGATTCCAGTATATTTACGCTTATCTGTTCACGCTTTTTCTCGTTTCCAAGCATAACGTAAAAGATGAGCGATATAAAACCAAGAAGGGTACTAAGTCCCAAAAAGCCGTAACTAGCAGTGATAACAGATACGTGAACCGTCAGCCAGTTTGATTTTAAAACAGGCACCATCGTAGTTATCTGCGGATCAAGCCAGCTTAGATGTGCCACAAAAAGCGTAATTCCGGCAAAAAGCCCTGTCGTTGCAACAGCAAGCTCTGAAGACCTTGCAAATAAAATACCCGCTAAGATAATACTCCAAGAGATGTAGAGCATCGCTTCATATCCGTTACTCCAAGGCGCATGCCCTGCCACATACCATCTAAGTCCAAGTGCAAACGTATGGATGATAAACGCAACTGCAAATATGATAAGAATTGCCCGCATAGTCGTTGCCAAGTTTAATTTTGACTTTGCCAAACGAACAAATATAAGTACAAGTAAAATAAGCCCTGAAAAGAGATATATAGGGTAAAGGCGCTCAAAAATGTTTAACTTATTATAGAGAAGCTCCGCTTTTATGTGAATATCCTCTGCTACAAGTTGCGGATTTATTTTTTCTTGATACGCTTTAATATCATCGATTGCCTTATCTGCTTCACTCCAATCACCGCTTTGCAGACCTTTTGAGAGCCCCATTGCATTACTTCTAAGAAGTCCTAGAACATCATTGTATGGGGTTGAAGGAAAACTCTGAAGCGCCTCTTCAGGATAGTACCACTTATTGTTTGGATCTCCCTCTAGCGGAAACACAGTCATAAAACGGCCTGAAAAGACCATATATGCGACATTTACCCTCTCATCAAGCTTGATAAGCTCTTTTTCATAAGTGCCTCTCTCTGCAGGACGCGCTCTCATAGCCTCCTCAGCCAATGGCCCCAAGATGTAGTTACCGTGATTGTCAAAGGCGCTGCTAAAAGCGATAAATTTCTGCTCTGCGCCCATTTTAAACATCTCTTTTAGCTTAGGGTGTGCTACTTTAATCATCTCAATCTGTTTCCACGCTTCTGGGTTTGATGCCATACCAAGAATAATCTGGTTATGGTTTAGCCCAAACATAGCGGTTTTGCCGGTAATCTTGTTTAGGTACTCCATCGCCAATGTGTCAAGCGGCTTAATCCTACCGTCACGACTCTGAACAAGCAAAGTTCCATAGTGGCTTGCGTGCTCGGGGCTAACATGTTTAATGCCATCTGCTGTAGCCGTTGAAGCAAAAAGCGGCTGTGAGCCAAAAAGCGCGACACTCATCACTATAGCCGCCATCACACCTGCTTTGTACTCATACTTCGTGCGTGCTAGTTTTCCAAAATAGCTGTTTGGATTTAGAACATTTAAAACCATGCCGATTGCAAGCATCAGATATCCCAAATATGTAGGCCATTTTCCTGGGTCGTGGTTGACGGATAGAACTGTTCCCTTCTCATCCTTGTCGTATGATGACTGAAAAAAGAGAAATCCGCCATAGTCAAGAACATTGTTCATAAATATTTTATAATCCTCTTTTACGCCATTTTTCTCATCCAACAAAGTCACGTAACTCTCATAAGATGACGGGCTCATAGACCCAGGATATTTCAACATTACAAAATCATTAAGTTTAAGAGCAAACGGAAGCTCCAATATCTTTGCACCCCACTCTAGTGTTAGTTCCGTACCGTCATTAAGAGCAAGAACTTCTGTAAAACCTTGGTAACGTTTACCCTTGCCCATAAGTGTAACTTCGCGCTTCTCTCCGTTGTACTCAACATCCACAATAAGCGCGGAGAGCGGATTTTCATCCATCTTTAGGTTCTGTTTTGCACTCTTTGCATACTCGTTCGCATCAACTACTTTGACAAGACCTTTGCTGTAAACCTCTTTGGAAACCACCTGAACGCCTCTGATGTTTAGCAGCTGACCAGCCTCAAATGGATACTCCACTCCAGCCTGATAAACTCCCTGCGATTGGTCGCTCATCTTCGTCCAACTTACATCAACGTTGGATACAAAAGTTATGCCGTTTGCACCACTCATAATGTAGAGTGCGGGCTTATGCGCCTGTACGTTTTTGTCAAAATAGACAGCAAGAGGACCGACATCAAAATCTTCTCCGCTACTTATCGAGTATCTCTCAGGCCCTTGCGGTGTCATGATGACAAGTCCTGCAATAGGCTTTCCGTTTGGATCTTCGACTACCGTCTTTAGAGCTTTGCCTATAAAGCCTTTATAGGAAACGCTAAGCTCTTTTCCATCAATATCCAAGGACTCGCTAAAATTTCTGCCTCCAAGTTCTGAGACATAAACCACTTCATGTTTTATAAACTCTTTGTCTCCTTTTTTTGCCTCTATCTGCAAAAAAGCGTCCGAAGAGAGCATACTGTTTTGCGCAGCACCCTCACGGATACTCATAACGCCCTCATATCCCCAGTAACGCGTTATGCCCGCACCAAGCAAGATAACTAAAAATCCGACATGAAAGATAAGAACGGGAATCTTCTTTTTTTGAATCATCTTATAGCGGAAAATATTTCCCACAATGCTTATCCCAAGCAACACCTGAACCACTTCAAACCACCTGCTGGCATAAACGACAGCCCATGAAGTATTGACTCCGTAATCGTTCTCAATAAACGTTCCAACACCGCTTGCTGCGCCAAATATCAGAATCAAAACAATCATTAATTTCATAGAAATCAAAAACGACCACACCTTACTTATATAACCCATACTTATTCCTTGAATTGATAAAAAAATTAGTTTAACACAGAGTTGCTACGCCACGGTTAATGAGTTTCAATTTTGCTTTTTATGTTTTGCGCGGAGGTATCTTCCAGCGGCTTCTCTTTTTTTTGCTCTACTTTTGGCTCATGTGTGTTTGGCTTTATAAAAGTCTCCTCTTGAAGATTTTCAACGGCGATTATTATCCACTGCCCGTGATGTTTTTTGAGCGTATATTTCATTTTGTAAAAAATCGTCGTTGGTTCAAGCGCATAATCTCTCTTTACCAAATCAGCATAGGCATAGGTCCAATTCTCCAAAGTCCTAATCGTTGCATTGTTCTCGTTATAAGCAATCGGAGAAAATCTAAGGTCGTTTATCTGTGCAACCATTGCAAGGTTGCTAAACTTCCAAGAATCCGCCCAGACCATCACTTTGAAATATAAATCCTGCGGAAGCATATCTTTTAAAAGCTTCGTATTACCGCTTTTAGTCATCTTTATAATCCCGTAGTTGTACTTTAAAAGTACATCTTTTATACGCTTGTCATCATCCACGTTAGCCATTGCGAAATAGAGCGGAGCCAAAAGAAAAAATAGTATTAATATTCTCATTATTCTCTTTCCTCTACGGCATCAAGTTAGCGTCATATCCGCCGGCATTATCTCCATGACATCCGTTACCGCCTGCATGCGTTGAATAAACATCTGCTGCATCTACAAGAGTATATGCATTTTTACGATACCCGCCTGCAGTCGCAAGCTTATTTCCGCCGTAATTATATGGAGCAGGAAAAGTACTGTATCCATATAATCTTGAGAGAGGTGAACCATGCGGAACTGCAACATGGCACTCTACACACTGAAATCCTCTACCTGCCATCTTGTTCCACCAGTCTGTATGCGGACGCTCAGGATCATGGCAATTTTTACAAAATAATCCCGTATCATCAAGCGTTACATCCACAGTACCATCTTGCCCTAAATCATCCATAGTATATAGCGTTACGCCGTCAGGCTTAGTCGGCCAGTACTGATTTTCCCCTTTTAAAATATACTTTAGGTTTGAACCATGCGGACCTTTTGGGTCGCCTAAAAGTTCGTTGTCCGCACCATGGCAATCAGAGCAGTACATGGTATTTAGTCCCGGGTTTTCCTTCCACGGCGTCCACAACTGCGTAGTGTCCAACTCTTTAGGCGCATAACTTCCGGTACGCGCTAGCTGATTTATAACGACTGGGTGACCAGATTTGTTGTTGATGTTCATCTCCCACGCAACATCTGTAAGCGGCGTAACCAAGTCACTAGGAGAAACATATCCACCGGTATTGATACCGTTTACTGCAACACCTATCCCCCAATATGAGTGGCATTTAAAGCATATCTGATACTCCTTCTCAGAAGACTCCATCGTTGTAAACGTTGTCGGCTGAGTCCACTCTGTCGGCCATGTAGGCTCAATCCCCGGAACACCCTGAAGAACGTTTGAGACAAGATTTGTCGACGCTCCAGGAGCTCCATACCATGATCCATCAACTATATGCGTTCCGGCCTGTGCGCGGTGAGGATTGTGACAATCCATACATACCGCATGTTTATTTTCTGACCAAGCCATCCCCTTGATGGCAAGTGGGTCAAGGTTGCCTGTTCCATAAAGTGCATCAAGATTTGTATGCTGTGTTCCAGGGAGATTATCCTCTGCCAAAACCGGATGGGTATATGTTCTGCTTAAAATCGATTTTATATCTTTTGCACCGCCTACACCGTGACAAGCCGCGCCGCCTTCAGTCGAAGCAGCACCTTGAAAACATGTCTGCTCTAGCACTTGTCTATTTAAGTAGCCAACACCCTGTCCGTTATGAGGCACATGACAGTTTGCACATCCAAGCTCTCCGACTGCACCGGTTCCATATCTGGCAATCAATTCCGCATCCGTATATGTAGGTGTGCCTGGGGGCAGCTGATGCACACTTCCGCTCCAAGATGTTTTTTCATGGCAAGATGTACATGTGCCCACAAAATTTGCCGCATGGTTGGCTCCGCCGTCATAGTGCAAAAACTTACTGTTATCTTTATGGGGGTCATGACAAGATGAACACTCTACATATTTTCCAGTATAACCCGCATACTCAAAAAGCTTGATAGGAGCATCAGGAGTGGCTTTTAACTCTGATGTCCTTGTCCCAACGCCAAATGCCTTGCTTATCGTAGGATCATATACGGCACCCACAGGGTGATGATGTGATAAATCCGTCCCAATAAATGCAGTAGAAGTGTCTATAATAGTCCCATCAAGATCAACGCCTACCATGTCTATTGCAGCGGGGTCATGTTGACGTCTCAGCTTAGATACTGCACCGACAGCTATTGTCCCGTCATGACAGCTTAAACATTGGCGAGAGAGCGCTCCGGGAGTGTCATTTGCCGAACCAAGATCTGCAGCGATGGATGGGTAACCCATCCTTCTTAGGTAATCACTGTCATACATAACATAGTCGGTTGTCGGCATACTTCTGTTCCAAAGCGGTTTTCCGACCTCCTGTGCAAAGTGCGGTATGTGACAAAAAACGCATATCTCTGCTTCGCCTGTTGCTTTTGTTGTTCCTGTACCGGTAATAGATAGATTGTGTTTTGTATTGACTATCGAAGCAATCAATCCGGTAGCTGCAACTAAGCCGACAAGAAAAAAGAGAATATATTTAACTTTTTTCATCTTAAACTCCTCGTCTGTGCTCTTTTAATAAGTTTAAAAACCTGAAGGCGCTTATTGTTTACATCAGTCATATATATCTCATCATTTGCGGTTATAGATATATCTTCAGGGAGTGAAAATTCGCCTTTTTTATCTCCATATCTGCCCAAAACCATCAAAAGCTCGCCGTTTTGGTTAAATATCTGCATATTGTTAAACATCGTATCGCTTACATAGATGTTACCCTCACTATCTACAGAAATCCCCCTTGGACTTCCAAAACTTCCTATCTCCTGCCCAAGCTGACCAAATTTGCTTATAAACTTGCCCTCTTTATCAAGTATCTGCACGCGATGATTCATGGAGTCTGAGACATAAAGTTTTCCATCACTCCCCACATCCATAAACGTTGGTCTATTAAACTCCACATCACCGTTGCCCTTTTTGCCGATAATACCAAGATATTTACCCTTTAACGTAGTTACATGTATCTGGCTTGAGAGCGCATCAACTATGTAAAGTTTTTGCCCATCGGCACTCACGGCAAGTCCAACCGGTCTTTGAAGCTCTTTAAATGAGATATTGTAACTAAAATCCCCATCCGTATCAAATACAAAAACTTTTGCCCCCACCGAATCAGATACATAGATATTTCCACTTTTATCGGTTACTATATCTATTGGGTATATAAATTCCTCTTTTTTGGAGCCCTTTATGGTAATAACCTTGTTCTTTTTTTTATCAAAAACATAAACTTCTTTGTAAGCTATATCTGTTACGTAAATTCTATCTCCATCGGCATGTGTTCCAAAAGGAGAGTGAAGCGGTCTATCCTCTTCTCCAAATAAAAAATCAAAAGCTTTTGAAAAAAACCCTTTTTCAATCCCCAAATCTTTATAATCTTTTATAGAAACAACATACTCTATCCTTGCCTCATCAGGCGGAGGAGGCCATACAAGCTTCCTTACCTCTTTGGCATATAAAAAACTGCTGCTTACAAAAAATATTAATATATATATAAATTTTTTCATCCTCTTCTCCCTTTAAAATGTTCTCGTAAATTGTACTTTAAAAATCGAGCGCTCGTTATTGAGTGTAGTAAGCACGCTCTCAATCTCACTCTTATTATACTGATATCCCATTAAAAAAGTAGTTTTACCCGCTCTAAAAGTTAAATTTGCATTTCCAGAGTTCTCAATAGTATTGTACATCTCACTTACCCTCGCAGAAGCGGCAAACTGCCACCTTGTAAACAGGCGATAATTCATATTAATCTCTCCTCTTGGACTGACATCACTTGTAACTTCTCCATTGTTTTCTCTGTTTGTATATTCGGCTCCAACCTTAAATCCTATTTTACCCCTAATTCCAAGATTAAAATTAAAATCTATAGTATCCATTATTCTAGTTTCCGTATATTCACTTTTTGTTTTTTCTTCATCAATTATAGAGACAGATATTCTCTCTGATTGAAAATATCTCGCACTTAGATTATTGTTAACGATGCTAAATAACCTTGATAAGAAATAGAGTCCAAAATCATACCTCTGATCTTCCTCGCCATTTGAGCCGATTGAATTATAGTAACCGCTGCTAGCATTTAAAGTTGACTTTATTGAGGGGAACTCTCTTTTTGCTCTTGCGGCTAAATTTAAAGAGTATTTCTCAATACTGCTTGAGGTTGTCGTATTGTTAATATCCGTAGTTGATTTACTGCTAGAGTCATTTTTCTGAACACCCAGCCTTGTTGTTAAATTGAACGGTATATTTTCAAAAAAAGTTTTTGTGTAATTATGAGTCCCATAAAGATTTATGCTAGAACTCGTTCCCTTTACACTTCCGGCATCATAGATGTATAACATTGCGCTCTCTGATAGGTTTATATTTTCAGTAAGCTTGTAGTTAAACGCCTGATTCATATTCACGGTGTTAAAAACATATCCCTCACTCTCCTCGGTATCATCCAGCTCCATCTTTGAGCCGTACATAGAAAGTGAAGCATCGTATTTCTCCCCTTTTGGCCTCCAAAATGTATTAAAATCAGCATTTATAGTCTCACTTGAAAAGTATTTGTCTTTTTCATAGCTCGCTCCGCTGCTTAGAGTCAAATCTTCTGAGCCTAGCCAGCTGTAAAAGAGATTAAGCACGTCTCTTTCCCTATCCAAGCTTCTTATGGCGTCAGTAATATAGTGCTGAGTGTTCTCCTCTATATAATGTGAATAATCGGCTCCGAAATCATGTATCTTATTGTTATATTTAAATGCGCTTTGATAAGTTGTAGTTTGTGAATTTTGAATGCTCTTTTGAGATTCTGTTATATTTTTTGTTGTAGTTGCTCCGTATGTAACAATGTACGGAGAGAAATTAATCTTTCCTGTTACTCCCTCGTTCTTACTTTCATTTATATAACTTTCTGTATATGCGCTATAAACGGTATTAACAGGCCTCTCGGATTTGTTTGCATAAACGCTAAATGGAAACTTTGTCTTTTTTATAAAATCAAACTTTGTTTTGTAATCAACTGCTTCGGTTTTTTCCTTTACCGTATCATCTTGTGTTGTAGTTTCTCTATCTTCAAACCTAAGAGCGCCCTCTACCGTGTACTCAAGCAAAAGGGAGCTATAAATATTACCGCCGTATCCAAGATTGAGCTCTTTTATAAACTTCTCTTCTACCGTATTGCTTGAGGACATTGTATAATCATCTTGTTGATACAAAAAGTCAAGACTACCGTAAAAACCTCTATCTATATTCCCCTCTGCTTGCAAGAGTGTTGAACACATAGCAGATAAGCAAAAGTGAAATAGAGTTTTTTTTTGCATAATGCACTATTTCACAATCACCGAATTTTTCTTTAGTCTATCAAGCAAATCCTCTTTTCGCTTCCCCTCTTCCTTCTCTTGAAGCTCTTTTTTAAGCCTGTCTTTTACTTTTTCAAACGAAAGTTGGTTTGCCGGACTCTTCTCATCAACTCTTACTATAAAGTAGCCGATATCTTTTTCTATTATTTCGCTTGTCGTGTTTGCGTCCATAGAAAAAGCTCTCTCCTCTACAGCAGGCTCTAGCATCCCCTTATGAAGATACCCCATATCTCCGCCCATAACACGACTTGGGTCATTTGAGTATTTTTGAGCTACATATGCAAAGTTTTCACCTTTTTTTAATAACTCTTCCGCCTCTTTTATTTTCTTTTTTGATTTTTCTTTTCCATTTGGGTCACTCGGGTCGTTTTTAACATAAATAAGACTCGCCCTAATCTTCTCGGGCTCTTTAAATTTATATATATTTTTATCATAGTACTCTCTAAGTTCTTTATCGCTAAGTTTTACCTCTATCTCTTTAACATACAACTTTTTTAATGTTTCATCTTTTTTTACGGCTTTTCTAAAACTCTCATCCGTAAACCCTAAACGCGTTATGGCCTCTTTTAGTTTATTCTTAGAGCCAAGTGTGCCTGCTAGATTTGTCATAACTTCATCAATTTCACTCTCACTGACTTTTATATTTTTTGAAAGCGCATAACCATAAAGCATAGTTTTTTCTATGAGCGACTCTAGCGCTTTTTCTTGCAAATCTTTTAACTTTTCTTCATCAACATTGGCGTGGAAATAGGACTGTGGAAGGAGCTTTCCAACCTCTTTGTCTCTCTCATCTACCGAAATTGCTATGCCATTAACAACCGCAACGGTAGATTCCGGTAACAATACTTTTTGTGCGTATAAAAATGTGCCTAAAATGGCTATTAATATAATTTTTTTCAAAACTAGGTCCTATTTTGTTTCTTTTTCTTTCTCTGTAGGCATATCTGCCTTAAGCGTCTTAAGCTCAATATACTTTTGCGGATTTTTTTGCTTCCACTTCTCGCTCACATACTGAAAAGTCTGAATCCTTCCGCTAAAGCCATCCGAGATAACCAGTTTATCATCTTCATCAATGTACATCCCTGCTATAAGACGAAACTGCACTGGGCCAAATCCGGCACTCCCGAAAAACAGAAGCAGGTCTTTTCCATATTCGCTAAAAACCTGAACATTGTTAAATGCCGTATCCGCAACATAGATATTGCCATCGCTGTCAACTGCCACACCCTTTGGTCTTGCAAATGTTCCTGGTTTATTGCCTACATTGCCAAATTTAGTTATAAACTTGCCATCTTTGTCAAAAATCTGCACACGGAAATTTTGCGTATCAACCACTACGATATTTCCGTTTCTCTGATCAACAGCGATATTTGTAGGAAAGTTAAACTCTCCATCCTCCACACCCCTTTTGCCGATAGTAAAGAGATGTTTTTTAGTAGCCACGTCATAAGCCTTAAAATGATGCCCTTTTGTATCTACAACATAAAGACGATTTTGGCTTTTATCTATTGCTATTCCGGCAGGGTGTGCAAACGCTAATCTGCTTCCTATAGCAGAGATTAAAACACCCTGTGAGTTATATGCATTTACTGTTTTTTGACGGTAATCGCTAACATATACATTCTTGTCTCTATCAAATGCAACACCGATTGGAGAAGCAAGCCTTCCCTCAGTACCGTTTCCCACGAACTCCGCCTCTTTTGTTTTCTCATCGATTACAAATAGCGTACTTGTTCCTGTATCGGCTACGTATACCTTGCCATCTTGCAAACCCACTCCATAAGGTTTAACTATGTTTGACATTTTTTTTGTACTTTGTGTCTCCCCTAAAAAAGCATCTAGTGCGTTTACCTTCTCCTCTTTCATGCCCCCTCTGTACGTCGCCAAATAGACTATCCTAGGCTCATCTGGATATGGCGGAATGATAATGGTTGGCTCAACTTCAACAACCTCTTTTGTAGCGCAGGCTTGAAAAAAAAGCAATGTTATGATTTGAAAAGTAAGAAAGATGGTTTTCATAAAGAGACTCCGACTTTGATATAATATAAAACATTATAACAAAGAAAGTATAATGAGAAAAGGAGCGGGGACGAGGAAGATTCCCCTCTCCGCCTATTTTACTATTTAGCGTGACATCCTAAACAAAGAGCACTGGCTGCATTTGTCTTACGAAGGAAGTTAACCTCAACATCCGTACCTTGAGTTGCGTAACCGTTATGCGGATCATGACAGCTTCCACACTCAACTTTGCCGCTACGAAGCAGATTTGCAACAGTTGTCGCCCCTACCCAGTCAGTCAAAGCAGTTGTTGTTGCAACAAGACTCGCTGTACCGGCAGTATATGTGATAGAAACCGGGTGGTCGTTAGACAGGTTTACGTTACCCGTTGTCGTACTCGTTGTTGTTGAACCAGTCGTCGTAGCTCCATCATCTACCACCGTACCACCGATGTTACCGCCATATGTCGTAGTTAAACTAGCAATATCAGTAGTTCCTGCGGCAAGCTCTCCCATTCCAGATCCCGGAGCATTTACGATAGAGTCTATCGCACTTGCACCATCATGACAACTTAAACATGCAAGTGACGGACTAGCAGGCGTAGCGTCTGTTGCCGTTCCCGCTATCGTTGTACCAGCCGTGTTCGTAGCCGTAGCACCGTACATTGTATATACAGAAAGTGCCGCCGCGCTTTTATTCCAAAGCGGAGCACCGGTAAAGGCGGTATTTGCCGCGTGAGGCGTGTGACAATAAACACACACTTCCCCATTATCGTCAGTTCCCTGCATCGCCGACAAATCATGCGGGCTACCAGAAATCGTACCAGTTAAGCTCCACGCACCCGCAAAGGCAGTCGAAGCACCAAAAATTGAAGCCGCTATCATTAGCTTTATTTTATTACTAATCATTTTGTTCCTCCCCCAATAGTATATAAATTTTTCTAATACTATTTCTAATCTCAGTATAACAAATTCTTAATAAAGTATAATTAAAAGACAAACAAAATAGCAATTGACTGAGGTTAAGTTACTTTTCGTAACATATTTATTACTAACTGGAAACATTTTGATATTTTTGTGACGTCTCTAACCGTTTATTTACTTCTTATGGCATCTTTGGCATACACCATAAGTCATAGTGCCCTTCATACGAAGCAAAAATACTCCCGCCGAACCATGCGGGTCATGACAGCCGCTGCATGTTAGCTCACGTCCAGGACGTACCGGATCTTTTCTTCCTCTTGTAGGATGTCCGCCGCTCTCCGTGCGGCTTCCAAACCCTATCTGGGGTATAACGTGTTGCCCATTAGCTTTTTCAGCATGGCATGTCGTGCACAAATCCCAAATAGATTTTCTAAGGAAGAACTCGTTATCAGATCCGTGAGGGTTATGACATCTCTCGCATCTTCCATCATTTACTGGACCGTGTCCAAACTTGCTGTTTTGCCAGCCATCCACCGTATCGTGGCAACTTGAGCATGTTTTAGCAACGGGGTCTGCTACAAGATACTTTGAAGCACCTTTGTCCTGCATGTTGTATTCGCCGAATTTTCCATCATGACAATCAAGGCAGAGCCAGTTTGCGGCAGGGGCGTGTGTGTTTTTAGTGTTTATCATACCGCTGTGGCATTTGTAACATGTAGTTTTTGTCACATCTTCAAGCGCTTCATTATTTGTAGGGATATTTGACTTCATATCATGACAAGAGGCACACTTGCCCTCTTTCGCATCCTGATGAAAAAATCTAAGCTTGTACTCTTCGGCACTATCTTCATC
The DNA here is from genome assembly GCA_041652055.1 of Sulfurimonas sp. Classification (GTDB taxonomy): domain Bacteria; phylum Campylobacterota; class Campylobacteria; order Campylobacterales; family Sulfurimonadaceae; genus Sulfurimonas. The sequence continues at coordinate 55,434 of JBAZIE010000007.1, forward strand.
AACTCCCTCAAAAAGCTCCGATAAAAAGTAGATGTCTCTCTCTTGCCTACTTACTTCTTTACCATCCTTATATGCCTTGACGCTTACTCTGTTTTGTCCGGGAGAGAGTTCAATGGTCTTGCAGTGTGTATCTTTTTTTGGTTTTAGATTTAGCGTAGTTGTTTTGTTGTTATCTTGAGTTATAACAATGGTGTCAACCTCTTCAAATTTGGCATCCATTACAAAAGTAGAACTCTCGCCTACATAACGGCTTTTATCTTCTGGCTGGATGATTTTAAAAGAGGGGGTGCTCTCCTGCGCACTGCCGCTTATCGCAGCAAAGAGCAAAAAGAGAAGTGTAGTGTGCAGCTTCAAGCTCACCTACTTAAGGTTTACTTTTGGCGTTACTTTGTCGTAGTGACGGCGAGCGTGACAAGCAGGTGCACAAGAACCGCCGTTTTCCGTCTCAATAAAGCGAATCGGGAAGTTAATCTTACCGAACTGTGTCTTTGCTCTTAAGTGGTGCGGGTACTCTTTTGTACCGTGAAAATCGTGACACGCACGGCATGAACGCCCTTTTTCTTTGTTGACGTGAACAAAGTGCATATTGTTAGAACCGTTTCTAAAGTTTGTAGCCGTTGTCGTATTTGCATCCATTATCTTCTCTTTCTCATGGCATTGGAAGCAGATATAGTTATCCTCATCAAACGCTTCATAGAAAGTTCTCGGGAACGGTTTGTTTAACATTCTTAGGTTGTTTGAGCCGTGCGGATTGTGACATGCCGCGCAATCGCCCCAAAGAATAGGCCCATGCCAATCAGGGTTGTTGTCAAGATGTTTTCCTATGTCCGCGAGTTTCTCACCTGTCTCATCCGTTGTAACCGACTGACTGTGACATGTCAAACATAACTCTTTTGAAGTATCTTTTATCAGGAACTTCGGATTTTCAGAACCATGCGGGTCATGGCACTCAAGACACTTTCTAGGTCTATCAAGTGCGCCGTGCTTATCGGTTACCGTACTTGTCCAAACCTCTTTGTCGACGTGACACATAACACACAAATCTTTTTTGCCGTCACCCTTTAGCTGGAACAAATGGTTCTCAGTATGCGGATCATGACAGTTTGTACACTGATCTTTTACAGGCGGATGGATATGCGTAGTTTTACGCAAAAACTCATCTTTGTCTTGGTGGCAAGAGACACAAAGCTCATTTATGCTTGAAGCAACCAAAAGCTTTGCATTCTCCGACTCATGCGGATTATGACATGTTGTACATGCACCTGCAGCAACCGGACCGTGGATAAACTTTTTACCATCTTTTGGCTCGTGACACATGGCACAGAGCTCCGGTGGATCCATTACAAGACCGCCTTCCCCTTTAGCGTCTTTATGGCAAACTGTACAATCACCCCACGCATAAGGCGGATGCACAACTTTTGTTGATGATTTTAGCTCAGTGCCGTAAAACTTCTGAGCCTCCGTAAGAGGTACATCAGTTGCTACAGCCTGAGCAGATGCGGTGCTGCACGCAAACATGAGTGCAGCAAACGCGTTTATTATAAAAAAATGACTCTGCTTCATTTTTTTCTCCCTTTTTTCAAATATATAATTTTAATTTACTGCGGTCTGTCATTTGCAGAAACCATGTATGTCGCAAGCGCTTGCATATCAGGATCAAAAAGCGTTCTGATTTTTACAAGTTGCGGGTTCATAACAGATGCGCGAGCAGGATCAACAATAGCGGGACTCTGCCCTCTAAGATAAGAGATAAGCTCTATCTCTCTACCAAGATACGTTCTTGCTATTGTAGCAAGCGATGGCCCGATTGTATCCATATTGTCTTTATGACAAACAGCACAACCTTTTGATTCAAAGATTTGCTTGCCATTTTCGGCACTTATATCCTGGGCTAAAACAGTAGAGACAAATATTGACAAAACGGCTAAACTAGACACTAATTTCTTCATCTTCAGACCTCTTTTTTTGATAGTTGCCGATTATAACATAACTTTTTCTAATTTTAATAGAGATATGTCATATTTTATTTTTAACTATCTCTCTATCTTCTTAAATATTTTAGAGACAATTTTATTCGTGCAAAAAGGTTCTATTATGACCTAAATTATGGGTAGTGCACTCTTTCCCACTATCTTTTTGATTTTGATTTTAGCGCTATTTTTTTAACTCTTTAGGTTAAAAAAACAAAAAAAATATTTTGGTTTTTTAGTAATTTTGTAACATCTTTGTTTCTAATTTTGGCTGCTGTTTTGCAACCATTAACAAATCACTACACTCTTTATCTCCGTCATCTCTTCTATAGCAAAACGAGGTCCTTCGCGTCCCACTCCGCTCAGCTTTACGCCGCCGTATGGCTGGATATCAAACCTGAGTGTCGGCATGTCGTTTATAACCACTCCGCCTGCATCAAGCTCTGAAATAGCATACTGAGCAAGCTTAAGATTGTTTGTAAAGATTGAAAACTGCAGTCCGTATGGAGAGTTGTTCATAAGAGACAATGCCTCCTCAAAACTCTCAACTTTTATCAAAGAGACGATAGGCGCAAAAACCTCTTCGCACACAATAGCCATATCTTCTCTAACATCGGCCATAACGCAAGGGTAAAACATCCTCCCATCTACGCGCGGAGAAAGTATGGGAGTAGCACCCTCGTTTATGGCACTTTGCACCCAGTTCATAGCTCTTTTACACGCTTCATCGTTTACCAAAGGTCCCATAAAAGTATCGTCATTGTAAGGCGAGCCGACAACAAGCTTTTTGCTCTCGTAAGCCATCTTGGAAGCAAACTCCTCATATATGTCCGCATGAACGTAGATACGCTGAAGTGATATGCAGACCTGACCTGAGTTTACAAACGCGCCTATGGCGCATCTTGCCGCTGCCAAATCCAAATCTGCACTGCTGTCTATAAATGTCGCAGCATTGCCGCCAAGTTCTAACGATACCTTTTTTATGCCTGCGCTTTTTGCAATTATGCTCCCGACTGCCACACTTCCGGTAAAACTAATTACGCGTGGAATGTCACTTGAGACGAGTGCGCCTCCGACATCTGCATCGCCGTAAACAACGCTTAGCGCATCTTTTATCGCATATTTACTATCAATAAAGAGTTTTGCAAACTTGTAAGCCGTAAGTGGTGCTTCTGGAGTAGGCTTGAGTACCACAGCGTTGCCTGCTACAAGTGCTGGTGCTAGTTTGTGCGCTATTAAATTGAGTGGAAAGTTAAAAGGAGTGATTGCCACGATAACACCTGATGGAACTCTGCTAAAAAAAGCCATTGTCTTCTTTCCTGAGGCAAACGCGTCACTGTTTATAGTCTCTCCGTGCATACTTCGCATAGTCTCAGCCGAGAGGGTAACTGTTTCGATGCATCTGTCAACCTCTATTCTGGAAAATGTAATAGGCTTTCCTACCTCATCGGTTATGGTTTTTGCCAAATCCTCTCTATTTTCCTTTAGCTTTTGCGCAACATCCAAGAGCCAGCTGCATCTCTGCGCGATGGTGCTTTTTCGCGCCTCTTTTGCCGCCTCTTTTGCAATGAGAAGCGCTTTTTTTGCATCATCTGCACTACAAATCGCAGAGTAAGAGGCTATCTCACCGTTATAAGGATTTACTCTTTTTGCAAGGTTCTGTGTTGTCGCCTCGCTTGAGCCAAAAAATATTTTTGCTTCCATATGCTTCCTTTATTTTTTATTCTCTTTTAAATATCTAAAGCGTTATATTCTCTAAAAACTCTATCTCTTTTTGTATAACAATCAAAGCGTCAATAGAAAAATCAACGCTAATATTATTTTTTTTCATATATACATCGGCTGTTTTTATAACTCTTGATAATTTTCTCTTTGTTATATTTTGCACAGCGCTCTCATAATCGATGCCGCTTTTAACCTCTACAAAGTGCAAAACACCCTCTTTAAACGCTATGATATCAACCTCTCCAAAACGCGAGTAAAAGTTTCTCTCCAAAATGGCAAAGCCGTGTTCAACAAGATACACGCAGGCTCTCTCTTCGGCTTCATCTCCTTTTGCTCTGCTCAAAAAAAACCTATCAGCAGTTGATAACTTCAACTTTTACGGATTTAAAAGCTGCCGTTAAAATAAGCTCATCGCTCTCATCGCCAAATAGCGCATTTACCCTAGAATCAGCATGATGGAAGGTTACAAACAGAGTTTTCGGCTGCACTTTATCCGTAAGCTTAATCTTAAGAGGCTTGGTCTGCCCAAACTCTGTTTTAAGAATCACTCTCTCGCTTGTAAAATCGTGCGCATCGCCCTCATAAGCCAAAAGCAGGTCTTCATCGTATCTCTCCATCAAACTTGGCGTCTGCTTCGTCTGAGCCGCATTGTTGTACATTGCCATCGTTCTACCGGTTGTTAGATAGTAGCCTGATAGTTTTTTCTCTACAATCTCTTTTATCATATTGCGAAGCTTGTATTGGTGGTAATGAAACTCTCCCAAACCATCCTCTGTTCTAAAATCCAGCTGATGAAGTATCGGCGTATCTTCCGTATGAACAGGCCACTGAAGCCCTCTTTTTCTGTGACGCTGCAAACGAATATAGCTAGCCCCGCTAAAACGGCGATATGCCACCTCTCGCACCTCATCCCAAATCTCGTTTGAGTTTTTATAAGCGCTCTCTCCGCCCATCTTATTGTCAAGAAGCTGTAAAACTTCCCAGTCATCTGGCAAGTCTGATTGTACCAGCGGTTGTGAGAGGTGCAATCTTCTCATAGCATTTACATAAACACCCGTCTTCTCATAAGCCGATTTTACGCCTACTATTATGTCTGCTTTTGCCGTAATATCCGTTACAAAAAGCTCCTGAACCATAATCAGTTCCAGATTTTGGAGCGCTCGCTCTATCTTGTTTAAATTTGGATGAATATGCGTTAAGTCTTCACCGATGTTTAAAACAGCCTTTACGCGCCCCTCAAGCATCTCATCAACAAGTTGCGGTGTCATTAAACCAATCTCTTTTGGCTCTTGGTAGTCGGGAGCAAAATAAGGAAGCATCCCCATATCGCATGCACCTTGAACATTGTTCTGTCCGCGCAGAGGCATAAGCCCCGCGCCGCTCTTTCCTACATTGCCCGTCATAAGTGCTAAGTGTGTTATCGCCATAACCGCGTAAGAGCCGTCTGTATGTTCGGTAATTCCAAGACCCCAAAAAATCATAGATTTTTTAAGCGCGTACTCTCTTGCCACCTTTGGAATCATCTTGCTTAGGTACTCATAACCCTCTATTTGCTCAAAAAATTTGGGATTTGCGTACGGGTCGTTTAATATCTTCTCTTTAAACTCGGCGAAGCCTTTTGTTCTCTCTGCAATAAAGCTCTCATCATAAAGCTCCTCGCTGATAATGACATATGCAAGCATATTTAAAACAAGCAGATTTGCCTCATGCGGAATAATCGCCTTATATTTTGCAAACTTGTTTAGTTTTATATCTCTTACGTCAAAAACAGCCATATTGTCATGCTTGCTTGCCATATCTACTATACGGTTAGCGATAATGGGGTGTGCTTCGGTTGTGTTTGAGCCGATTACTATCATAAATTCGCAGTTATAGATGTCGTTGTATGGATTTGTTGCGGCTCCCTCTCCGATGGTGGTACGCATCCCTTTTAGGCTTGGAGAGTGACAAACTCTCGCACAGTTGTCAACATGCGGGGAGTTTAGCGTGTGGCGGGTAAATTTTTGAAAGAGATAAACACTCTCGCACGAGGTTCTTGCCCCGCCGATAGATGCTATGCTTTTGCGCCCGTATTTAGCCTGAATCTCTTGAAGTTTCATCGCTGCAGCGGTCGTAACGCTCTCTAAATCACTCTCGTACCAGATATCGTCAAACTCTCTTAAAGATGATGCGATTGCCTCTTTGATGGTAGGATTTTTCTCTAAAAAACTCTTCTTGATTCTTGGAATTCTAAGTCGCTCTTTTGAGTCAACAAAGTCAAATCCGTACTTCCCTTTTATGCAGAGCTTTCCCTGTGAAACTACGCCGTCTTTGTGTGCAAAGATTTTTTGAATCTTGTTATCTTTTACCTCTGCCGCTATATCGCACCCTACGCCGCAATAAGTACAGACGCTATCTATTGTTTGAGTATTTTCCATCTTTAACTTTCACATAGTATTTGAGGCAAATTTTATCTATTTAACATTAACGAAAGAGGGTTTTTATAATTTTTTGTTTTAAAAATGGCGGAAGTGCCCTAAAGATGGTAATAAAAAAGTAGAACCTTGTAGGAAATGCATAGAATTTTTTATCTCTGTCTATCGCTTTTTTGATGGCTTTTGCACCGCTTATGGTGTCTAGCAAAAAAGGCATATAAAATTTGTTTTTATCGGTCAACTCGCTTTTTATAAAACCCGGAAGGATATTTATAACCTTAATACCGTGCGGCTCGTACTTGTATCTTAACCCCTCGGCATAGGCATTAAGCGCTCTTTTTGATGAACTGTAAACTTTTGAGCTAGGCATTGAAAAAAGAGATGCCAAAGAGGAGATAAATACGATTTTGCCGCTCTTTTTTTCTAAAAATTTAGGAAGAAGCACTTCAAGTATGGCGTGGTTTGAGAGGACATTGACATCATAGAGTCTTTTGAACTCTGCAAAGGGAGTGATTTCTAGTGAGTGACCGAGCGAAATTCCGGCATTTAAGATAACCATATCTACATCTGGCAGCTCTCTCATCTTACGTTGCAGAGTCTCAAAATCAGTCACATCGCAGACAATAATATCTACTTTTTTTACAAGTGGAGAGAGCTCAGCTTGGAGTTTTTGAAGTCTATCTTCTCTTCTGGCAAGCAGATAGAGTTCGTTCTCTTTATTGGCATAAAGTCTTGAGAGAGCTTCACCTATGCCGCTGCTAGCCCCTGTTATTAGGATTTTCAACGCTTTTTAAACTATCCTAATCATGACAGGTTTAAGGTTTACAAACTCAAGCTTCTCGATGGAGGAGATAAGATTTTGTATGTCATGCTCGTAAGCTTTATGCGTAGAGATAAGAAGGTTTGCGCTGTCCTTGGATGATTGCCTTTGAAGAATTGCCTCAATGGATATGCTGTTCTCTTCAAATATCTTGGTAATTTTTGCCAAAACGCCTATTTTGTCTGAGACGTTGATGCGAAGGTAATATTTTGACTCTATGTTTCCGGCAGCCTTAAGAGTAAGTTTTCCTTCCATCGGTCTGTCAAAACCAAGCATCGGCTTGCTTTTTCCGCTTCTTGCAATGTCAATTATATTTGCAACAACAGCGCTTGCAGTCGCATCTCCGCCGGCACCTGCTCCATAGTAGAGAGTCTCTCCTACTTTGTCGCCGACTACGCTAATGCCGTTCATGACACCGTCAATTTTTGCTATCATTTCATCTTTTTTGATTAGACTTGCGTGAACTCTCAGCTCAACTTCTGTTTTATCTTTTTTAGCAATTCCCAGAAGTTTGATAACATACCCAAACTCTTTTGCAAAAGCGATATCGTCTCTGGAAATATTTTGTATCCCCTCTATTAAAATATCCTCTGGTTTTGCATCAATCCCATAAGCGATGCTTGCAAGGATAAGAAGCTTGTGAGCCGCATCATATCCGCCGACGTCAAACGTAGGGTCAGCCTCTGCATAACCTAGTTCCTGTGCCTCTTTTAGGATATCTTCATACGCGATACCCTCGTTTGTCATTTTGGTCAACATGTAGTTACATGTACCGTTCATAATGCCCTTGATAGACTCTATATGATTTGCCGAGAGTCCATCACGAAGGGCGTTGATGATTGGGATTCCGCCCGCAACGCTCGCCTCATACTCAAAAGCGATATCTTGTGCAATCTCCTGAAGCTCGTAGCGGTGATATGCCAAAAGTGCTTTGTTTGCAGTAACAACCGCTTTGCCGTTTCTTAGAGCACGTTTGACAACCTCGAACGGCTCTTCTACGCCACCCATAAGCTCTACAACGATATCTATCTCTTCATCATTCAAGATATCATCTACGTTGTCGGTTATTTTAATTCCCAAAGAGCTTCTGTCTTTTTTTAGGTTTTTAACGACACCGCTCTTTACTACTATATCAACACCCGCACGAGCTGAGATAACATCGGCGTTCTCTTTTAAGATATTTATAACACTCGTTCCAACGGTGCCTACGCCGATTATTCCTACTTTTATCATCTTATTTTTTTTCGTCTTGAAATTGTTTTAAAAACTCTTTGATATTACGTGCCGCCTGACGGATACGGTTATCGTTTTCAATAAGTGCAATACGAACATACTCATCGCCATAAACTCCAAAACCGATTCCTGGGGCAACTGCAACACCTGCCTCTTTAAGAAGTTTTTTAGAGAACTCTAACGAACCTAAATGCACACAATAATCAGGAATTTTTGCCCAAACAAACATACTCGCCTGATTTTTTTTGATGTGCCATCCAGCTCTATCAAACGCGTCAAGTAGAACCTCTTGGCGGTGGTTATATTTTTCGGTTATATCTTTTACACACTGCTGATCACCGTTAAGAGCGATAGTCGCTGCAACTTGGATAGGCGTAAACATACCGTAATCCAACCACGATTTTATCTTTTGAAGCGCACCGATGAGCTTTTTGTTTCCAACGAAGAAACCTACACGCCAGCCCGCCATATTGTAGCTCTTAGAGAGTGTGAAACTCTCAACTGCAACATCTTTTGCACCTGGAACGCTCATAATAGAAGGCGTTACATAGCCATCAAAAGTGATATCGCCATAAGCTATATCGCTGATAACATAAAATCTCTTCTCTTTTGCCATTGCAACAAGGCGGACATAAAAGTCCTGAGTTACAGTTGCCGTTGTCGGGTTATGAGGAAAGTTGACCAGAACATACTTAGGTTTTGGCGAGCTCTCTTTAAAAACTCTCTCCAAATCTTCAAAAAATTTGTCTTCATTAAGCTTGTAATCTTCATCAAACTCGATTCCGAATTTTGCAACATTTCCACCAGCTAGGATGAAAGAGTACTCATGAATAGGATAAGTAGGGTCCGGAACGATAGCAACATCACCTGGGTTTGTTATGGCATATGCCAAGTGAGCGTAACCCTCTTTTGAACCCATTGTAGCGACACACTCAGTTGAAGGGTCTAAATCACACCCGTATCTTCTTTTGTACCAATCAGCAATTGCGACAAGAAGCTTCGGAATACCTTTTGAAACTGAGTATCCGTGAGTTTTTGTCTTTTGTGCAGACTCGATAAGCTTTTCTCTGATATGTTCAGGAGTATCTCCATCAGGATTCCCCATAGAAAAATCAATAACGTCAACGCCGGCTCTGCGTTCAGCCATTTTAAGCTCATTTACCTCAGCAAAAACGTACTTCGGCAACCGTTTCATTCTATCAAACTGTATCTCATCAAACATGAATTTTCCTACTCAAATAATTAACGACATTCTATCGAAAATTTTTGATAATTTAGTTTATGGTGTGCTTAATTTTTTTTGGCTGTCGGTTTTAAAACCAAATCATCTTTAATATTTTTTAGCGTATATATGTCAGAAATTTTAATGTAATGTGTGTCTTCCTTCATATCAAGAAATATGTTTGATTTTTTTGTATCTATCTTCATAACTCTTAGAAGTTTTAGAGATTTATCGTAAAATGCGATGTATGGGTACCAGTCGTTTCTAGCCGAACTTTGTATCTCAACGGTGCTCACTTTTGATACGTCAAGCCAGTAAGCATACAGAGATCTCTTAAGCCTAAACTCGACTCCGCCCTCTAGTTCGCTGACGTCTAGCTTGGCTTTTTTCATATCTATAACATAGGTCCAATCCGTCTCATTTTCTCTTATAACGTCAACAATCTTGCAGTTGTTCTTTTGGAGTTCCCCAGATAAAATTATCGGGTCTGCGGCATACTCTGAGGTAAGATTTATTTTCCATACAAACTCATCACCCTCAAAGCTTGACTCCTTTGTCACATATCTGTAGTAACCGATATTTTGCAAAGAGTCGCCCATTATTTTTATAAAAAAGAGAGGCTCGCCCTTCGTCTTAAAGCTTATATCTATATCGCGAGGTTTTTTAAAAAAAAGATTTAAAATGCCGTTGTCTTTAAGCGTTTTTATAACCTTTATCGCATCAACTCTTCCCTCTTTTGTATAAAAATCCTCTCGTGGAGAGAAGATAACATCTATGTAGGCTCTGTCTTTGGCAAATGTATTTGGATTTATAAGCGTTCTGATTTTTTCAATCACCAAATCCTGTGCATTTAAAAAAGATGCAAAAAATAGAGAGAGAAGGAGTACTTTTACCATACATTACCATTACCGTTATTTAAACTCTTAAACTCTTCAATACTTATCTCTTTTAGCTCTGCGTTTTTGTACAAAAATCTTATGTTTCTTGGGGTTGTAAACTTTGTTGTCACTCCGTTTATATCAACCATTATATTCCCATGACCAAAAGCAAGCAACCACTCTTTTGTAGGGTCTAAAGAGAGCTCATCAGAGAATGTTTTCTGATATTTTTTCTGCTCTGCCACATCGATATAGCCAAGCCACACCCTTGTTTTTGGCAAAATTTTAAAAGAGAGAGGCTGAGCAGCCGGAGCTTCAGGTGCTACTTGCGAAGCTACAGCCTCTGCTTCTACTGCTTGTGTTGATGTGGCATTTGCCTCTAATGTAGTGTTTACATCTGCAACTGTCTCGTTTTGTTCAATCTCTACTATAGGCAATGTGCTCTTTGCGCTCTCTATGGCGATATTATCAACCCTTGGAGCCTCTTCTTGCGATGGTGTTGCCGTAAAGATGAAAAACAGCACAACCAGTGCAACACCTAAAATCATATAGATAGCAGTCAACTTTTTCTTTTTCTTATGCGCAAGAAAAACATGAGCTGCTTTTTCTTTTTTTACAGACGAAGCGTTGCTCTGGAAATACTCTTTAGCTCTCTTTTTCAAGTCGCTCAAATCAACCGAGTACTCTCTCTCAAGTATTGAAATAAAGCCATTGAATTGAACACTGCTCATATCTTCAAAATTTTCTTCCAATATCGATTTTACATGTGCTCTTGCTATGTGCGTCGCCTCATGAATTTTTTGAGTGCCTATACTTTTTAACTTATCAAAACCACTGCTCATATTCTCATCCTATCCATCAAAATTGCTCCTGCTACGCCGACATTTAAAGAGTCAAACTCATGTGACATTTTTATACTTACTATCTCATCAAGTTTTGAGCTGACTCTTGGAGTAAGCCCATCTCCCTCGTTACCCAAAAACAGCGCTCTTTTTTGCTTTACTTTCACATCTCTTATATCTTTGCCGCCCATATCCGCACCATAAGTTGTAAATCCAGACATTTTAAGGTCGTTCATCACATCATGGATATTTGTCTCTATCGCAAAAGGCATATCAAAAAGAGCACCCGTACTTGTTCTTGTAATTGCCTCAAGTGGAAGCGATTTTACTCCGCAGGCGATAACTCCTTCAACTCCAAGCGCATAAGCCGTTCTGATGATTGCGCCGATATTTCCTACATCCGTAAGTCCTGAGAGCACAAGAACAAACTCATAATTTAAAAATGTTTTATAATCATGGAGCTTATACTCTTCAACTTCTGCCAAAATCCCCTGATGAGAGGCATTTTTGCACATTTTTCCCGCTGCATCCGAGGGGATTCTTTTTATCTCGAAACCCATCTTCATAAGATGAGAATACTCTTTTTTATCTATCTCTTTTGCAAGATAGAGAGTTCTTATCTTTTGCGGATGATTTTTTATAATATAGTTTATTGGTTGTTTTGCATAAATTAACATTTGAGCATTTTATCCTAAAAAATTAAAAAGTAGTACATCTAAAGCTTTAAGAGTCTCTCATAACAGGCTTTTGTATTTTCGCCAGTAATTTTGCTGATGAGTTTTGCCTGAACTTTTTTTGGCAAATCAAGTTCTAAGATGTCATTCTGGCTTATCGCAGAGCTGTTTTGCGCCTCTGATGCGCTGATAACCACAACCCACTCACCCCTGATGTTGGCATCAATTTTTTTCTTAATCTCATCAGCAGTTCCAAAATAGTAGTTTTGGTAGCGCTTGGTAAGCTCTTTTGCCAAAAATATTTTGCGTGAGGGCTCCTCATGTGAGAGCTCATCTAAGAGCTTATCAAGTCTGTGCGGAGATTCATATAAAACAGTCGTATATCCGCTGCCAAGAGCTCCTTGAAGCGAAGCTGCCCTATCTTTGCCTTTATGTGGCAAAAATCCCCAAAAAAGCATCTTTGTATCAACAAATCCGCTTGCCACAAACGCGGTAAGAAGCGCATTTGCCCCAGGTAAGACATCATACTTAATACCGTTATCCTGAGCATATTTCACAAGCGCTTGTCCAGGGTCGCTGATTCCCGGCATTCCTGCATCACTTACATAGATAATATTTTGTTCAAAAAATGCAGGAGTGAGATTTTGGATAAACTCTTTTTCATTATGAGAATGAAGTGGGATGAAATTTTGCTCAGACTTAAAAGCTGAATCGTAACGCTCTTTAAGTATCTGGATAAGTTTTTTTGTAACGCGGGTGTCTTCGCAAAGAAGCGTATCGGCTTCACCTAGAGCTTCGATAGCTCTAAGCGATATGTCGCCTATGTTTCCAATGGGAGTTGGAACAAGAGTAAGCAAAAAGTCTCTTGCCTATTTTTTAGCGTAACGTTTGTTGAATTTGTCAATTCTTCCCGCAGTATCTACCATTCTCTCAGAACCTGTGAAAAATGGGTGACACTCATTACAGATGTCTATTCTCATCTCATCTTTTTGGCTCTCTGTTACGAAGCTGTTTCCACATGAACATGTTACTGTACAAGCTACTAATTTTGGGTGTATATCTTTTTTCATTTTTTTGCCTTTTGATACTCGGTAGTGTGCGAATATCTATATATTTTTTAAATCCGTATGGGGGCGGATTTTTTACGAAACGAATTCTATCTAAAATTATCTTAAAGCAGTATTTTACTAGCTATGGCAAGAACAGCACTCTCCGAACGCAACACCATCGGCGTATCAAGTCTAAATCTCTCTAACGAGGATAGAATTTCCTTCTCTTTTGGAGAGAAACCGCCCTCACAGCCAACTAAAATTGTTTCTATACTTCCATAATCGCTCAAAGTTTCATCACAAAAATCAAACACTTTTGTATCAGGATATCTCTCTATAAACTCTTTGATATTTTTACATGTATCAAATTCGATGTAGGTGCTTCTTCCGCACTGCTGCATTGAAGCTTCCAATATTCTCTCAAATCTCTTAAAATCGAGTTTAAAGTTTTTCTGGCTTCGCTCACAAGAGATGAAAGATATCTTCTCCACACCCACTTCGCAAAGCGATGGAAGCACCTTTTCTATGGAGTTTGCATCTACAATGCACCAGCCTACATGTAGATTTTTTTTGCTCTTAACCTCTTCAACTTTTGAAGATATCAAAGAAAGCGTAGCGCTTCTTGGCTCAACGCTCTCAAGCTTATATCTGTGCAAAACTTCTATATTTTTTCTTGCTCTAAAACTTAGCTCATCGCCCTCTTTGTGGCGACGGACTTTAATCAAGTATTTGTGCAAATCGCCTCTTACATGTAGAGTCTCTGAGCCTGCCTCATCATCAAATATATATATCAAAACCACATCCATAAAGAGATACTAAGGATTACCGAAATCTCTAAAAAAAAGATTTTTAGCGCGTAGGATTTATAACTCTCAAATGCGTATTGCTCTTTTTTGTTGAGATGTTTTAACCTCAAAGAGCGTTTAACCTCTAAATAAATCAGGATTATTGCAAAAATTATCATAACAATATTTTCTAAGGTAAACTCTAGATGTTTAGCCGCCATCATTACCACGCCTGTAAAAATAACTATACCGATAGTCGTTCCAACAATTGGTGTAAATAAAGAGACCGCTCTTGTGTATTTTGCTAAATTTTTTATACCAAAAAGCATAAAAATATTTATAAAAATTACTCCCAAAACCGACATAACACCCCAGTTGTGTGTTACAATACTCATATCATACATTTCATTCATGGTGAAATTTTACTATAATTATTATAATTTTTTAACAAAAGGCGTTAGATGGCTGTTACCATAGAAGAAGCACTTAAATATATTTACCAAAACGCTGCTCCAAAATCACTCAAAATATTACCGCTGGAACAAGCTTTGGGGTATGTTATAGCAGAAGATATCGTAGCAACTCATAATCTACCGCCGTTTGACAACTCTGCCATGGATGGGTATGCGGTAAAGATGAAGGATGCCGACAGTGAGGTAAGGGTTGAGCATACTATTTTTGCCGGAGATGACTCAAGCAAAGAGTTAAAAGACGGTTTTGCCATAAAAATAATGACTGGGGCAAAAGTGCCAAAAGGGTGTGAGTGCATTGTTCCCATAGAGGATGTAACAGCGCGCCACGAGTGGGCGAGGCTTCCCGCAAATCTAAAACTTTCCAAACATATCCGTCTATGCGGAGAGGATATTAAAAGCGGATCAACACTTCTAAAAAAAGGGCAAAGACTTGACGCTCACCAGATTACGCTTTTAGCTTCACAGGGAAGAAGCCATATCAAAGTTTATAAAAAACCTCGTGTTGCGATTTTTGCCTCAGGAAACGAGCTTAAGATGCACTTTGAGAGTGTAAGTGCGCATCAACTCTACAACACAAACAGCCCCACTTTTTATGCAAGAGCTAAAGAGCTCGGCTGCGAAGTTGATTTTATCGGAACAGCGGGGGATTCGCTTGAAGATATAAAAGAGCATATCAAAAGCGCGCTTGAGAGTGACTTGATAATAACATCCGGCGGAGTAAGTGTCGGCGATGCCGACTTTACAAAAGAGGCGTTTGGAGCTTTTGGCTGTGATATATTTTTTGATCATGTAGAGATTAAACCGGGAAAACCTACAACATTTGGACGCATTAAAGATACTTTGGTTTTAAATCTGCCGGGAAATCCACTTGCCGCGGCACTCAATTTTGAACTATTTGCCCAGAGCATTATTCTCTGCCTTAGCGGAGATGAGGCAAAATATATAGCCCCGATTGAGACGAAAATGGCAAACGAATATGTTATAAAAGGGGGCAGAAGAACACTTGTTCCAGGATTTTTTGACGGCGCGTCATTCACACCTTATGAGAAATTTTCTCCCGGAATGATATCGCCACTTGCTGCCTCAAATGCCTACATCATAGTAGATGAGAGCTGTGAGCTGCTAAAAAAAGGGAGTAGTGTTAAGATATTAGCAACAAGATTTAGTTTTAATTCTAAAGAGAAGAGTAACTTAATTACTAAATAAAAGTTTAAACACTCTTTGGATTTACAAAGTTTTTGCTATTTTTTATCTTATCAAACAGTTTGCCATCTTGCCAGCTGTTTTGTATTTCATCGCTAAAAATTATCTCATTTAAATTAATAATGCCCATATTTTTGGAGTAGGCATCATCCCTAAAAGCTTGTGCGTAGCCCGTATCTGTTTCATGAACTATTACGCTGTGAAGCCTTACCTCTTTCTCTCCGTTTATGGTCGTAGTTAGTGATAGAAGCTTGTCAATAAGGAGAAAAAATATGCGTGAAAACTGCTCTGCGGAGGGAGACAGTGGAAGAAGCACCCATCTTTGCGAGTGTTTTTTCATATCTTCTATGTATTCTGCCTCATCACCGCTCCAAATAGCAATAGCATGGTCAAAACACTCAATTATATCTTTCATATTCTGCTTCATAAGCCCAAAATCATAGACCATCTGTCCGTTATCTAAAAAATTTGACTCAAAAAGCAGCTCCACCTTGTAGGAGTGCCCGTGAATAGAACTTCTGCACTTTATTGTTGAACACCCTCTTACAACATGTGCATTTTCAAATTTAAAAAGTTTTCTTATTATCATCAGACACCTCTGTTTTGATTCCATATTCTAATATGAAGTCTATCGCTGAAATTGTACCCTTTTACCTTGCAAAACTCTATAAGCGGCTCTGTGTTTGCTTCAACTTCTTCTTTTGTCCCACCTAGAGGCATACAGTAAACCCCAGTTTTTGGCGCGTATGAGATTATCTCTAAAATCTCATCTTCAAGTCCAGCCGTTATGGAATCGGCATCGATTGAGAATTTAAAAAAAGCCTCTTTTGCGTTTAGGGCAATCGAGCTTATTATCTCGCCCTTTACTCTTTTGTTAAAAGGCTCATTTGAGTTTGAGAGCTTTACCGAGAGGGCAAAAATGCACTCTTTATAGATAGGGTATCGCTCAAAATCTACATTTAAAGAGCCGTTTGTCTCAAAGGTAATCCTGTGCCCATCTGCGTGTAGTGCCTCTAAAAACTCTACAAAAATATGCTCGCTTGCGTATACTAACGGCTCTCCGCCTGTCATTACTATATCCACTCCAAGAGGCAAATCATAAAGATTTAAAACATTCAAAAGTTCTTGTGCGCTTTTTATAGGTATCCAGTTTTGCAAGAAGTGCTCTTTGTTTACCGCATAGACGGTATCGCATCCCAAAACTTTAGCTCCATCTGGCGCGCTCTCCAGGCAGCCAAACCCCTCACACTTCATATTGCAACCGCCAAAGCGGAAAAAAAGCGATGGTGTGCCTGTGTATCGCCCCTCACCTTGAATGGAGTAAAAATGTTCAACTAAATATATCATCAACCGCCCGTCTCATAAAAAGCGCGGGATGAGACTTCGCTATCTTCTCCACCCCAACGGTTTTTTTCAGGTTTATTTTTCACAACTTCCCTTAAAACTTCGGCAGCACCAGCTATATCGCCCTCTTTTATGGCTTTGCCAATGCTTAGAGCCTCATCAAAATAAAGACATGGGATAAGCTGTCCTTCGGCGGTTAGACGGATACGATTGCACTGCTTACAAAAGTCATCTCCGTAAGGCTCGATAATTCCAAATCTATAACCGTCTTTCATTTTATAGTAACGTGAAGGCGAAGCGCCATCATACCCCTCGTCATCAAATTCGTAATGCTCTCTCAGTATTGAGAGTAGCTCGTCCGATTTAACACCGCTGATATCTTTAGAGGCAAAACGGTTCTCCATATATTCAATGAAGCGAATCGACATGTCACGCTCTTTGCAGTACTCCAAGACGTCTATTATCTCGTTAGCGTTCATATTTTTCATAGGAACCATATTTACTTTTACTTTTAGCCCGACTGCTCTTGCTTCCTCAACACCCTCTAAAACGTTTGCCAAAACATCCTTACCTGCAATAGCCTGAGCAACTTCGGGCTTTAAAGTATCTATGCTTACATTTAGACGTTTTAGACCTGCATCTTTTAATTTTTGTGCGGTTGATTTTAATAAAAAGGCATTTGTAGTCATAGCAAGGTCGATATCTGGAGCGTAGTCATATATCATCTTTATAAATTTATCAAGGTCTTCGCGCAAAAGCGGTTCTCCGCCTGTTATGCGAATCTTTTTTATCCCCTCATCAATTGATACTTTTACAAAGAGAAAAAGCTCTTCAAATGTAAGCAGATTCTCTTTTGGCACCCATGAGAAGGGCTTTTCAGGCATACAGTACTGACATCTGAAGTTGCAGCGCTCCGTAACCGAGATGCGAAGATAATCGACTACTCTATGGTAGCTGTCTATGAGCATAATTGCTTTTCCTGACACTCCAACATAAGATTGGAATAGTAATAATATATATAAGTTAAGTTGTATTATATCTTTTGGAGGTAAAAAGTAGGTTAAATGATGAAGAGGTTTCAAGCCACGCTAAGGTGTGGCTTGAGTGTTTAGTTATTTTGTAGCGAATTTGTAGTCTAGCATTGCAACAAATTTTGTCATATCTATGCTGTATGCATCCGCATCATAATCAACAACTTTTAGCATACCTGCTAGGTTATTAACGCCTGGGATAGCTCTTGTATAAACAACGTCAAGCTCAGTTCCGTAATCAGTACTTCCTACATCACTAGAGAAATCATGGTATGTAGCTTTTAGCACACCTAACTCTTTTGACTTATATCCAAGTGTAGCTGCCATATCTACAAGACCATCAGCCGGCGTAGTTAAGAACACATCTCCGTATCCGTTGTGTGCATGTAGTGTAGCTAGTGGAGTACTAAATGCCGTATCGCCAGCACCGCTTATCCCACTTAACACCTCATACTGAAGACCACCCAAAACGCCCATTATATCCGCGTCTACCATGAAGTTCATATAGTCAGCATCTACACTCACTAAATCTGCATTTGTTCCAGAATTTTCCATAGACGGATCTGTCTGCGTTGCATACTCTGCACGGTAATCAACCTTAACGTCACCTGAAACTTTAGCACTACCAGTTAATGACATACCATAAGTATCATGTGTGGTACCGATTAAATATCCATAAGCAGTAACCTTAAGCTCATCCATAACTTTATATGAACCGTTTAAAAGAACAGTTCTTGTGTCTGTTGTACCATCATAAGCAATAGTGTTAACTTGAGTTGCATAAGATGCAAATAGATTTAAATTTTCGATAGTACTGTCTGTAAGAGTGTACGCATCAAAAGTTTGAGGCATCTGTCTCCAGTCAACCGCACCTACAAATCTTTGGTTGTCAAGATTAATTACTTGGCGTCCCATACGAAGCTTTGTTTTACCCATCTTTACATCAACATACGCTTGAGTTAAACGAGTCTGCTCAGAATCAGCTACAATTTGATGATTCTCAACACCATTGCCTGCGTAGCCATCATTATAGTTATTATTTAGTGCACGAACATCAGTCATCTGAGCATAAGCAGACAGCCAGTCAGTTCCAAGCAAGTCAGCACCCACACCGATAGCTAAACGGTTAGTAAAAGCGTTTGCATTTGGTGTTGTGTTATCCTTGTCAACCATTTCATAACGAGCTCTAATCTGCCCGTCTGCTTTGATATTACTAAGAATATCAACCCCTTCTGCTTGCACAGAAACTGAACTTATCCCCACCGTCATGACCGCAGCCATAGACATTTTTATCATTTTTCTCATTTAATTCTCCTGTTTTGTCTCTTAATCACCTACAATGAAGTGATACATAAGTGATAATTTAATCACTTATGTATCACTTCTAATTATACGATTTATTAGGACTTGGCATATTCTACATCCGCAATTTTTAAATTAAGTTTAAATTTTGGCTTTTATCGTCAATTTATTTACTTATTGTTGTTATTTGTGCAAATTAAGTGCTATTTTATATTTTAGTGGCTATAAAATACTTTTTTTATCTGTTATAATGGCACCATGAGATTTAGAAACATTAAAAAAAACACCAAACCAGCAGAGATAAAAACCCATCCTAAATATATCTATGCACCTTATGCCAAAAGAATAAAAGCTTTTATAACTGATATCTTTATGATATACGCTCCCATACTTTATATAATCGCCTATGTTGTTATGAGTGGCAAAGATGATTTTCAGTCATCACAACTGGCACCATTTATTGGCGTAACTCTTTATGGTCTTATTTACGCAATACTTTTAAGCAAGTTTGGACAAACCCCCGGAAAAAAAGCTTATGAGATTAAAGTTGTAGATGATAAAAGCGGTGAGTTTATTGGATTTTTCAGAGCTCTTTGGAGATTTTTTACATTTTTATTTACTGCAACAACACTTTTGGGGCTTTTTCTCCCATTTTACAGAAGAGATAAAAAAGCACTGCATGATTTGATATGCGGCACTCTTGTTGTGACCAAGAAGAGTTAGCCTTATGGGTGCGCTGAAATAATCAGCGGATTAAACGCCTTGCTTGAGAGAACAACTCTTGAGCCGACTTTTAAATTTTGCACCTCTTTTTTGCCGGCTACCGCTTTTACAACCTCGTTATCAACCAAAACGCTTACTATGTACAAAATGTCGCTTTTTGTAATAGCAACTATTTCGCCGTTAAATTTAAACTTTCCACTTATCCCCACTCCGCCAAAAATATCGCTCGGAGCGCCTTTTTGCGAAATCTTGCCATTTTGCAACTCATAGACAAAATCTCCCAGCTTATAAACCTCGGATATATCATGAGTTACTAGCAGGGTGGTGGTTTTAAGTTTGTGCTGAATATTTAAAAATTCATCCTGTAGTTTTGCACGCATCGCAAAATCAAGTGCAGAGAGTGGTTCATCAAGAAGCAAAATCTTAGGTTTTCGCACCAACGCTCTTGCGACCGCCACACGCTGCTGCTGTCCGCCTGAGAGAAGCTGCGGTTTCAGATCTTTTAGCTCCCTCAGCTCGGTTAGCTCTAAAATCTCATCGACCAGTTTTTTATCGCTTTTGTCATCTAGCGCATATAAGAGATTTCCTAAAATAGTCATATTTGGAAAGAGTGCATAATCCTGAAACACAAAACCTATGCTTCTTTTTTGTGGAGGCAAATCTATCTTTTTTGCACTGCTAAACCACACTTCGCCATCAACCGTTATCTCTCCGCTCTCAGGTTTTGTAAGACCTGCCAAAATCCTCAAAATCGTACTTTTCCCCGCCCCGCTCTTTCCAAAGAGGATTGAGAGCTTCTCTTTTGGTATCTCTTCGTTTATGGTTAAGTTAAATGTGCCCTCTGCGCCGAGGAGCTTTTTGCTGAAATTTAGTTTTATCATCTGATACCTGAGTGCATAAAGTGTCTGTTAATCGCGTAAACCAGAAGCAAGATGGCAAACGAGATGATAAAAAGCGTCATGGCATATTGATTTGCGGTAGCGTAATTAAGCGCTTCAACCTCGTCATAGATGGCTATACTTGCCACTCTTGTCTCTCCCGCAATATTACCGCCCATCATCAGAACTACGCCGAACTCGCCAATAGTGTGGGCAAAAGAGATGACTATACCGGTTAAGAGCGAAGAGCGGATATTTGGAAGTAAAACAAAAAAGAGGGTGTTGATTTTACTTTTGCCAAGAGTATAAGCGGCATGTGAGAAGTTTTTTGGCAGTGCGCTTAAACCGCTCTGGATTGGATGAACCATAAACGGAAGGCTGAAGATAACCGAAGCTACAACAAGCCCCTCAAAGCTAAAGACGAGTCTTAAGTCAAAATTTGTCTCAAGCCACTCTCCAAAGCTGTTTTTTGGACTAAACGCAAGCAGAAGATAAAATCCCAAAACAGATGGCGGAAGAACCAGCGGCAAAGAGACTATCGCCTCTATTGCAGGCTTAAAAGCACTCTTTGTCTGTGAGAGGAAGTAGGCGATGGGAATGCCTATAAAAAGGAGTATCAAAGTTGTGAATGCAGCCAACTCAAATGTCAGCTTCATAGTTTGAAAAAAACTATCTTCCACTTTTGCCTCCCTTTTGAATGGTTACTTCATTTGATTTCACAAACCAGATAAACTCGCCGCCCTCTGCACATCCAAGCTCTTCGCATGACTGTTTTGTGATTACGGAGCTAATCTCTTCGCCATCAAAATCAAAAACAACATTTGCAAATAGCTCTCCTATCTCTATCTCTTTTATCTTTGAGACAAAGGCGTTTCTGGCACTTATTTTTGATGAAACGGTGGCTATCATAACCTCCATCTCTTTAAAAATAATATTTGCGCTTTTCCCTATTTGCATCCATGAGAGTGTGTCGCTATCCAAAACTACGGCAGAAAAAATTTTATCTTTTACCTCTATATTTAGCGAGACAAACTCATCAACTTTTTTTATGGATACTATTTTGCCCTCTAAGATATTCATTTTACTTCAAATCCATATTTTTTTAAAATCTCTTTTGCCTCTCTTGAGCCCATAAAATCATAAAACTCTCTAGCTAAGAGGCTCTGCGCGGCATATTTTGTTATTGAGTAGCCCTGAAGTAGCGGTTTGTGAAGCTTACTCTCTATCAAATAGTAGTCTGGATTTTTTCCTTTTGATATAGCTGGAGCGAGAGCAAGAGAGAGAGCAATTATGCCGATATCAGCCGCTCCACTCTCAATAAACTGTGCAGTTTGAGAGATATTTTCACCTAAAACAAGTTTAGCTTTTATCTCGTTATATACTCCAAAATTCTCTAGCGCTTCTTTTGCTTTTTCGCCGTAAGGAGCGTGAGAAGGGTTGGCAATGGCAATTTTTTTTACCCAAGGCGCTCTTAGGTTTTCAAATCCATTCTTAGGATTAAAGTTTTTATTTTTTGACCAGAGCACCACCCTCCCAACTGCATATAACTTTGATGGTTTTGTTACATGTCCGCTCGCATAAAGCTTCTCTACATAACTCTCATTTGCGCTAAAAAATAGATGATAAGGTGCACCGTTTTGTATCTGATGCATCCCTTTTCCAGATGAGCCGTAAATTGCCTCTATCTTATCATTTTTTCTATCTTTTAAAAAAAGCTCTTTTGCTTCATCGAGCGCAAATCTCAAATCAGAAGCCCCAAATAGTGTTATGCTCTCGGCAGAGATGTGATTGGTGGCTCCCAATATAAAAAATACAAAAACTATCTTTTTTAAAACATCCACTCTTGCCCTTTATGTTGCGTTATATATAAATAGATATAACGACGTATTTGGAAAGTTTATCGTTATATATCTTAAGAGCCAATGAATTTTTTCGAGTTTATTTGATAATTTAAGTGGATTAAAATCCTTGGAAAACTCCAAGGATTTAGAAAGAGAGTTGAGCTTTTAACAGCGGCTCATACTGTTTTAGTGTAGATCTCTCCACACCTGTTTTTTCCATAAAAGAGCAAAGATAGCAAAAATAATAATATAAATCATTACCATTTTACCGACCGACTCTCTCTCATGTCTTTTCGTATCGCCCGCATCAGCCATGTGCTCTATAACTTTATGAGCAGCATCAGCAGTAACACCTGTTCTTGGCATCGCAGTACCAGCTAAGTGAGCCTGCGGGTCTTCTATAAACGTGCTTAAGAAGTGCTCGTTTCTTGAACGGATATACATTGAAAGGTCAGGAGGCAGTTTACCCATATATTTAGTAAGCGCTTCTTGATACTCTAACACTTTGATATCGTATGCCAAAGACTCTTTTTCAAACTTAAACTCAGGCTTAGTTCCAAGCTGAGTCCAGTTCTCATACTTCATTGAGTGACATCTTCCACAAGCCTCTTCAAATGCCATTCTAGGAGTAAGCTCATCAGCTTTTACAGCAATTGACTGTAGATATGCAACCATATCAGCAACTTCTTGCTCCATGTCTCCGCCGGCACCAAAGAAAGGAACCATCGGGTGCATCTGACCTTTAGCCGCATCAAATTTATGCTCAACTTTTAGTGCATGCGCAGGGTTTTTGATTAGGTCTGCCAAAAATTTAGCATCATAAACAACACCGGCATTGCTCAAATCTGGTGGATTAACACCATAACTCTGAGCAGCAGTTACAGCGTCCATTCCAGCAGCAACGCCATCTTTTGTGATTGAGTGACAACCAGTACAAGCACCAGCACCCATTACTAATGCTTTACCATTTGCAGCGTCACCTGTTTTTGTAACAGGCGCTAAATCCGCATAGGCAAAGTTTTGGCTCTCTACATGCTTGTGCATTACAGAGTGCGCATATGGCTCAACTAACCAGTACGTTAGGAGAGTAAAAGCAACAACAACAACCAATATTAAAGGTTCTTTATTTTTCATCCTATTCTCCTTATACTTTTTTTTCGTTCATAGTTATAAACGGAAGAGCTATCCACAAGACGATAAACGCAAGTGCAGCAACCAAACCGATTGTGCTAAATATACCCTCTGGAGGCAATTTACCCATAGCTGTTAATACAATCATATCAATAAGCAGTAACCAGAACCAGATGCTAAATGCACCACGGCGGCTTGCAGGAATAGCATTTGGACTTCTGTCTAACCATGGAAGCAACATAAAGATAACCTGTGCAAAACCAAACGCTATTAGACCGATATTTACAGAGAACGGACGTAAAATCTCATAAGACCACAAGAAGTACCACTCAGGGTAGATGTGCGCAGGAGTTTTAAGTCCATCAGCAGGGTCAAAGTTTACAGGATCAAGCGCAAAACCGTAGTTAAAGAAAACAAGATAGAAGAAGAATATCAAGTAGATACCCACAACCATTAAATCTTTAGACATAAAGTCATTAGCAAAACGCATAACTTTTGAACCAGCTTTGTCGCCAGCCAAATATTTTTTGCTCTCAGCGTCAAAATCAATCTCTTCCCCGTCTTGGTTATTAACGTGAGGAATACGAAGAGCTGCAAAGTGAAGCCCGATAAGTCCCATAATAGCCAATGGCAAAAGAAGTACGTGAAGCATAAAGAAACGAGTTAAGAATGCTTGTGCAGGAACGTAATCCCCGCGAATCCACTCAACTAAGCCATCTAAATGTAATCCACCAAGACTAAAGATATTAGTAATAACCATACCAGCCCAGTAGCTCATCTGTCCCCATGGAAGCATATATCCGCTAAACGCTTCAGCAGAAAACGTAACAAAGAGAAGCATCCCTGAGATCCAAATCATCTCACGACCCTTTTTATAAGAACCGTAGTAGATACCTGTAAACATGTGGATATAGATAATTAAGAAAACAACAGATGCAGCTACACCGTGAACATGTCTCCATAACCAACCGTAATCAACATCTCTCATAATAGTGTAGTTTACACTGTAAAACGCGTCTTTAACATCCGGTTGATAATACATCAACAAGAAGATTCCTGAAACTAATAGCAGTGCGAATGTGATTGCAAGAACCATACCCATCGCCCACAAGAAGTTAATGTTTTTCGGAATCCAATACTCGGATGCCATAACTTTTTCAACTTTTTCAACTGCTAAACGTTGGTTTAACCAATCTTTAACACTAGTTGCTTTTGTAAAATGTGCCATAATTCCCCCTCCTTAAAGCGTTATGCCGCTATCTTTCATAGCTTTGTATTCTGGACCAACTTCACCTAGAACAAGTTTGGTACCCTCAATTTTAAACGGAGGAATGTCAAATGCGCGTGGAGGCGGAACTTTTGTTACTTCGCCTGCCCAGTTAAACATACCGCCATGACATGCACAAAGAAATGACTCTTCAGCAGCATTATAGCTCGGGATACAGCCTAGGTGTGTACATAAGCCGATAGCAAGCATAAAGTGAGAATCGCCGACAACGACATCTCTTGCTTTTTGACTCTCAGTCTGTTTTGCAATCATTGCCGCAGTTTTTTTCAAAACAAAAATCGGCTTTCCTCTCCATTTTTCCGTTATTAACTCACCCTCTGGATATATTGTCATATCAAGAGTAGTAAAGCCCGCAGCTTTAACGCTTGGAAGCGGGTCCCAAGTTTTTTTCATTGCAATCAATGAACCAACCGCGCCTACACCTGCTACGGCGCCAAATGCTTTACCCATAAAACCTCTACGGCTACTGTTATGCATGTTCGCTCTCTTTCTTATAAAATTAAACGCTGATTATATACTAAATTACTTTTAATTAATTATAAAATTAAGTTTTCTTTTATAAAATTTGCTATTTTTTTGGCAGAGTGTTCCATTTCGGAATAGTTATTGTTATTTATTGAGCTTATAATATCAATAAGGTGTGCTTTATCATAATTTTTAACGATTGGCACATTTAAGCTCTTAAACAGCTCTAAAAAATCTCTTCTATACTCATCTCTTTGCACATATATGGGCTTTGAGCCCGCTGCAAGATTTTCAAAAACGGCTTGAGGCGATGCTGTTATAAGAATTTGAGATTTTTTGATTACCTCATCATACTCTTCAAATTCATGATGTCTTTTAAACCTTTTTCTCAAAAAATCTTCGTAATCTAAAAAATAGTAAAATCCGAGCAACAAATCAGGACTCAAATCTTCTACAAATGATAAATTTTTCTCCAAATCTTTCTCATAATCATCATCGCCGAAAAAGTAAGAAAGTTTGATTGTTTTTTCCTCTTTGGCAAAATATTTGTCATCAACCGCAATAGCGTTGCAAATGCCATCGCCACTGAGATATGGAGATATTAAAAGCTCACCCTCTGCTTTGGAGTCATTTTTATCATCGCTCAGACGGATAAAAGTTGAGAAGTAGTTTCGCATATCCTGAAGCATTATCGGGTTTGCCTCATCCGAATCAAATATAAGTTTATCTCCATGATTTGCAATTTTAGGGATATTTCTAACTACGTCTATGCCGACCGCCTTCTCTACTCCGAAATGTCTTGCTTCGTTTGCAATTCTAAAGTCTGAACAAAGAAGCGTGATATCAACATCTCCCAAAGCGCGGATTATCGTGCATGCGCGTCTAAATCTGTCAAGTCCGACACGGTGTCCGGTTTGTGCGTAGTAGTATATTTTCATCAGGCGCCTTAAAATTTATCTTTTTCTCTGGTCTATTTTTATATATATGTGTAAAATCTCTATCGCTGCAGGCGTTATTCCGCTAATTTGTGAAGCGGCTTGAAGCGTAGGGGGATTAAAGCCCTCCAGTTTTTCAACTATCTCTCTGCTTAGCCCGCTGACTTTTCTAAAGTCAAAACTCTCAGGTATCTCGATTTTAAGATACTTTTTCATCTTTTGTATCTCTTCGCTCTGTTTTAAAACGTAGCGTGCGTATTTCCCCTCTACCAAAATCTCTTCTAGTATATAAGGGTCATATTTGGCTAATTCGGGAACAATTTTTACCATCTTCTCCACATCAAAGCTTTTTCTTGCAACAAGTTGTTGAGCGGTTATGGTATCGCTTATTTTGTCTTCACCGATAGACTCTAAAAATGCTATAAACTCTTTGTTTGGCGTAAAAATTGTCTCATTTAGGAGTTTTGCCCCCTCTTGAATCTGCTCATCTTTTAGTTTTACACTCTCATACAACTCATCGCTAATAAGACCTATCTCATGTCCGTAACGACTAAGTCTTGTGTCTGCCGACTCTTCACGCAAAAGAAGTCTGTACTCTGCGCGGGAAGTAAACATTCTATAAGGCTCTTTTGTCCCTTTTGTAACCAAATCATCTATCAAAACACCGATGTAAGCCTCATCACGGCGAAGAACTAATGGTTCTTTGTTTTGAATACTCAGTGTCGCGTTTATTCCTGCCATAAGCCCTTGTGCCGCCGCCTCTTCATAACCGGTTGTTCCGTTAATCTGTCCGGCAAGATATAAACCTTTTATCTTTTTAGTCTCAAGCGAGTGCTTCAGCTCTCTTGGGTCTACGAAATCATACTCGATAGCATATCCGTAGCGGACTATTTTCGCGTTTTGCATCCCTTTTACAGAGTGAATCATATCTTGCTGAACGTCAGGCGGCAAAGAGGTACTCATGCCGTTTATGTAGTACTCTGTTGCCTCCATCGTTTGCGGTTCCAAAAAGAGATGATGGCGCTCTTTGTCGCGAAAACGGTTTATCTTGTCCTCTATGCTTGGGCAGTATCTCGGTCCCGTTCCCTCGATTTGTCCAGTAAAAAGCGGTGCACGGTAGAAGTTGCTCTCTATAATATCGTGAGTATTTTGGTTTGTATATGCTATAAAACATGGAATCTGTTTTTTAGTTTTTCCAAACTCTTTGCGCGGTGTTCTGAAGCTAAAAGGGCTTGGAGTCTTATCGCCGTCTTGTATCTCCATAACGGAAAAATCAACAGAAGAGGCGTCTATCCTCGCACATGTTCCTGTTTTTAATCTGCCCATCTCTAAACCGCACTCCCGAAGTGAGCGGCTAAGCCCCTCGCTGCTCTGCTCGCCGAATCTTCCGCCGACTTGCTTTATCTCGCCTACATGTATAACGCCTCGCAAAAACGTACCGCTTGTAATGACAACTTTTTTAGCTTTATACTCATTTAGGAGGTTTGTTTTAACACCCTTTACCTCGCCATCTTCTATGATAAGCGACTCTGCCATCTCTTGAACCAAATCAAGGTTTGGAGTAGTTAGAACTTTGTTTCTAGCAATAACGCGGTATCTGTCCATATCTATCTGCGCACGACTGCCGCGCACTGCAGGACCTTTTGTCTCATTTAGTATGCGAAACTGTATGCCTGCTTCGTCAGTTATAAGAGCCATCTCTCCGCCTAGCGCGTCTATCTCGCGAACAAGATGCCCCTTTGCCAAGCCACCTATTGCCGGATTACAGCTTGTTGCGCCTACATTTTCGGCAAGCATAGATATAAGGAGGGTTTTAGCTCCCATTCTTGCGCATGAGAGAGAGGCTTCAACTCCGGCATGTCCGCCGCCGACTACTATTACATCATAATTCATATATTCTCCGCTTATTTTAAAAACTAAGTACCTTCTTAAGCGGTTCTAAAAATTCTAAAAATTCAAGGATGAATTTTGATTTTTAGCCTCGGAAAAACTCCAAGGATGGAGTTTTGAGAATGAGCGCAAAGAAGTCCTTAGTTAAAAGACACTATTTATTAAAGCGAATTTTATCATTTTTGAGTATCATTTGAACAATATATTATAAATATGGTTTAAGCGAATGATAAAAAAAGCACACGAAGCGTATAACAACAAAGATTTTAAAACAGCCCTTACACTCTATACGGAGCTTGCAAACAGCGGCGATGCTGATGCTATGACATCTTTGGGCTACATGTACCAAAATGCGCAGGGGTGCCAAAAAGACGAAGCAAAAGCTCTTGAATTTTACGAAAGAGCCGCAGAGCTCAAACAGCCATATGCACTTTTTAATCTGGCAATTTTATATATGAACGGGCTTAACGGTGTGTTACACGACCAGTTTAAGGCTCATGAGCTTTTTATGGAAGCGGCTGTTAGAGAGGTTCCGCCTGCCATGTATGAGGTAGCGCTTATGCTTGAGCGAGGCTTGGGCTGTCTGCAAAACTACTCAGAGGCTGCCTTTTGGTATGAAGAGGGAGCGAAACGTGGACACTTAGAGTCATTTAACAATCTCGGTGTTTTGTACAAAGAGGGTCATGGCGTTACTATGGATGAGAGAAGATGTTTTGTCTGTTTTAGCAGGGCTGCCGAGGGTGGACTGGCTGAGGGGCTTTACAACTTAGGAATGCTATACGACCAAGGAATTGGATGCGAACAGGATCATGACAAAGCACTTGATTTATGCCGAAAAGCAGCCTACAAAGGGCATGTGAAGGCGAAAGAGATTATAAAAGGTCTTCAAGACGAGGGCAAAATCGTTTTTTAATTATTTTACGCCAATCGGAACAAGTCCCGCTTGGCTACGCTAGCCGCTTAGGCACTAAAGCTTGCCATAAAATGGCAGAGAAGGAGATGAGTTGTTTACAGGATTAATACGAGAAATCGGACATGTTAAAAGTCTCTCAGGAAGCACGCTTAGCATCCGAGCAAAACACAAAGCAAAGCTTGGCGACTCTATAGCGATCAACGGTGCCTGTCTTACGGTAATTAAAGTAGAAAAAGATGGTTTTAGCGTTGAGCTGTCTCCTGAGAGCCGAAAAGTCTTAGCGATGGAGAACTTTAAAAACGAGGTTCACATCGAACCCGCCATGATGATGGGAGATAGATTTGAGGGGCACATCGTTCAAGGTCACATCGACTGTATAGGCGAGATAAAAGAGATAAAAAACAGCGGTAACTCTTTTGATATTTTTATACATGTAGATAAAAAATTTATCCCTTTTATCATACCAAAAGGCTCCATAACCGTTGACGGCGTGAGCTTGACAATTAACGATGTATTTGAGGATAGTTTTAGACTTACAATAATCCCGCACACCATGAAAGAGACGCTCTTTAAAAACTATAAAAAAGGCTCTCATGTCAATATCGAAACCGATATGTTTGCAAGATATGTCGCACATATCATCTCACACAAAAAAAACACTCTAAGCTGGGATGAAGTAGACTCTATCTCTGCGAGATATTAAAAACTGACAAAACATGAACCACTTTTGTAACTATGTTATCACTTTTTGATATACTACAGGATAAAAATCAACTTATCAGGGTTTTATAGATGTTTCTTTTAAAAATCTTTCTGCTTCTCTCTACACTCCTTGCCTCCAGCGCCTTTGCTAAAGCCGACACGCCCGATGCAGCCACTGCTTCAAAATACGGCGTTAAAGTTGTTGATACAAAAACAGCCCTCTCCTTAAAAAATGAAGGTGCTGTCTTCGTGGACACCAGAAAGGTTCCGGAGTTTGCGATTGAGAGAATAGAGGGCGCAATATCCGCCTACTACGACGACAAGGGCGGTGAAGAGAATAAATTTCCCGAGTTTGATAACAGCAACGACACATATCAAAAATCGAGACTCCCGCAAAACAAAGATGCCAAACTTATATTTTATTGCAACGGCATAAAGTGTTGGAAGTCCTACAAAGCGGCGGTAGTAAGCGTAGGAGAGGGGTATAAAAATGTTTACTGGCTGCAGGATGGAATAGCAAAATGGAAGGCGGATGGACAAAAAATCGAAGGCGTACATGTTGTCATCGAAGAAGAAGTTCAAGAAGCAAAAGAAAATCAGTCTCAATATATAGCTATTATGTCGTCCATTGCAGTTTTAATCATCGTTGCGCTCTTTTTTATCTTTAAAGTGCTTGTCAACAAAGACAATCTTCTTATATCAAAAAAACTTCTTAGTAATATCTTTGTGGTGGGCATCAGCATGAGCGTTTTGGGATACTTCTCGCTAAACGCATCGCGCGGTGGAGAGCATGCCCTCCAAACCATATACGAGGATAACTTCAAACCGCAAAACGAGCTTTTTAACGCCATCAATGACTTTAACTCCATTCAAAACAATATCTCAAATGCGCTGACGGGAATCGTGGCTTTTGAGGGTGCTAGAATCGCACTTGTTCAAACAAGAAAAAATTTGCAACAGGTAATAGAAAATGTTACAAAAAGCACCTTTTACAAAGATGAAAATATAAAAAACTCATTTGACACAATTATCTTGGAGTATAAAAATTCGACAGCTGTTTTGGACGAGATAGAAAAAGCCTACAACAAAGAGGACAAGGCGACTTTGGCAAAAATAGCATCCAACGAATGGGCACTCTCAAGTGCTATTATCAACAAAGAGTTCAATATCATTAAGCAAAAAGTCAACACTAAAATAAAAAGCATCTATAACAAAACCTCATTAACACTTGAGAAAACATTTTACGATATTTTGATTTTGATACTATTTTTTATTATAGTCTCGGTGCTGCTAAATTTCAGACTCTACTGGTTCATAAAAAGCGGTATCTCTGCCATAAGAGAGGGCATCGTCTCAACACTCAAAACGCTTGATTTATCCAACAACAGCCTATGCTATAAGAAAAACGACGAGCTTGGAGAAGTCTCAAGAGCATTTACGAAGCTTCTTGGCGAGGTTCAAAATGCGCTAAACGAAGCGAAAAACTCATCAGACTTAAACAGCAACTCTGCTCAAGCCATGAAAGGGAGCGCATCTTCGATTAGTGAAGGCTCAGCGCATGAGTTCGAGCTTGTTCATGCTACAAAAAATATGAGCGATGAGATGAAAGAGAAGCTTCAATCCACAACGCAAAACGTGCAAAAAACACAGGAGGTTACGGCAAGAGCAGAGAACAACCTCCAAGAACTGCAAAGCAACGTTATAGA
The DNA here is from genome assembly GCA_041652055.1 of Sulfurimonas sp. GTDB lineage: Bacteria > Campylobacterota > Campylobacteria > Campylobacterales > Sulfurimonadaceae > Sulfurimonas. Next base: position 86,871 of record JBAZIE010000007.1, read on the forward strand.
GATTGTCGAGAAGATTCAAAAAAATGCGCAGATTGAGGAGGATATTGCCTCACAGCTAAACCAGCTTACAAACGATGCAAAAAAGATAAGCGACGTTCTTGGCATCATAGAGGATATTGCGGACAAGACAAACCTTCTCGCCCTAAACGCCGCGATCGAAGCAGCGCGCGCCGGAGAGCACGGGCGTGGATTTGCCGTAGTTGCGGATGAAGTAAGAAAACTTGCTGAGAGCACGCAAAAAGGGATAAGCGAGATTCATGCGACCATCAGCGTAATCACACAATCCATCTCAGACGCAAGCAATCAGATGAACCAAAACGTAGAAAAAACAAAAACGCTGAGCGATGCCTCGGAGATAATGAGAGAAAAACTGCAGCAGACAAAAGAGATTATCACTTCAACTGCCGATTTGGCTACATCTTCGCTTCAAAGCACGCAGGATGTCCAACAAAAAGCGGAGTTGATTTTAAACAACATCTCATCCATCGACATAATCGTCAACAAAAACAGAGACAATGCGCTTAACATCTCTACGAACTCAAACGAGCTCTACACGATAAGCCAGACGCTAAAAACTCAGCTTGGCAAGTTTAAGACCTAATCCCTGAGCGCTCTTGCCTCGGGGTTGCATAAAATTTTATGTTTCATATCTACATGTAAAAATTTATCAAGCTCTCCCAAAGAGGCTACGGTGGCATCTCTAAAGCCCTCTCCGCTGTTTATGTAGATGTTAAAACCGTTCTCATAAAGTGCCAATCTCGTGGCAAGCGCTATCGAGTATGTCGTCAAAACTCCGTCATCTTTTAGGATGTTTTTTATCTCGCCAAAGTACTCTTTTGTCCACAAAGCAGGGTTTGAAGCGGGAGAGAAAGCGTCTTGATATACTATGTCGAACTTTTTTGGCGCAAGCCCTCTCACGTACTCTCTCGCATCTCCGAGAAAAATTTCTACATGTAGATTTTCATCGCTGTAAATTCCCTCTTCTGCTAAGCACAAAATAATATGTCTAAACTCATCAAACTCTTTTGGATAGGTAAAACTCCACAGTGATTTCACCAAGGATGAATCAAGTTCCGGAGAGAAGATATTTAGTTTTGAAGCAAGAGTGTTTTTTTTATGATAATGAATTGTCGAAAGAGTGTTAAAACCAAGACCGAAACAGATATCTAAAATGTTTATCTCGTCTTGATTTTCTTTTAAGGCAAACGCGGGATATACATGTTTAACTAGCGACTCAAAAAGCGCACCGTCTTTTGTGGAGTGGTAGTGCTCGCCGTACTCTTTTGAGTAGGCTGTATAACTTCCGTCTTCGCTTAAAACCATCTCGTGGAGGGAGTCATTAAACACTTAAATTTCGTCCTATTTTATAATTCATCCTACTTTTTCAAGATGCTGGGCTAAAAACATCTTCATAATCGCTTGTCTTGCCACGCCTAAACGGCGAGCTTCTTGGTCAAGTCTCTCTATCATCCATAAAGGCAAATCTAAATTAACCCTTTTTTGCTCTAAGTTTGGTCTGCGACTTTTTGAGTAATCAATAAACTCTGATAAATCCTCACCGCTTTCAAATGCTTTATCAAACTCTTTAGCTGTTTTCATAATGTGTTATCTCCTCTTTGCGTGATCTTCTAATAGATATGATACGAATTACATCCGCTCGATAAGTTATAATAGCTGAGAAATGTTTTTTCCCTATTTTTCCGATACAGATAAAGCGGGGCTCATCTGGAAAATTTAAAGCTACTTCTAGTAAATTTTCATCACTCCACAACTGCTGCGCATCATCAAAATTGATTCCGTGCTTTTGCTCGTTTGTGTCTGATTTGTTCTCATCATATTCAAATTTCATACCAATAGTATACCAAAAAAGTTAGTAAAAACTCAAAAAGATAAAATTACAACCCGTTGCCCCACATATGCATCTTTTTTGCCATAACCAAGTCATACCCCTCTATGATATCTATCTCATTCGGGGCGCGAAACTCATGCTCTTCCAACATGGTTTTTAGAGCCTCAATATCCATAACCCCTTTTTTCTCTATGATGACTATGTTTGCGGTATTGGCAAGCGTAGTATAAGCGAGTTTTAAAATCATCTTCGGGTTTTGGTGAGAATAGAGTATATCTTTGATGATAACTATGTCATGGTCTCTTGGAAGTGCGCGAAATGGCTGTTTGAAATCTTGAATATATTGTATGTTCGCACTTAAGGGCTTTTCTACATTTAGATTTCCCTCAGAGTATATCACCAGATTAAACTTCCCTCCGACACCCCGCATCATCTCATCAAACAAAAAAGAGATATCATCCACATCAGTTGTTACGTGCAGATAGTGATTGCCGGGAAGCGGATTGAAAAGCTTTCTAAATTGCTCTAAATTTGCCATAAACTCTGTTCTATCAATATGCCAAATCGTGAAGCTCTTTAAAGAGATATGCTTCGAGTATATCTTCAACACTTCTTTGCGTGTGTGCTACCAAAACCATCATATTTTGCTCCATAAACGGCCATACGTATTCGTTGTCGTCTATAACAATTGCCGCCTGAGAGTAGTTCTCAAACGCATCTTTGTCGACATTATGGTTTATCTCTATAACCTTGCCCTCTTCTATAAGCAGCTGCGCCCACACATTTGCGTCATTTATCTTAACGAGTGATGCTTCTTCAATATCATCGCTATCCATCGGAATTAAAACGTACATATTACTTCTCCAACATTGATTCATCGAGTGCTAACGCATCATTATCCATCACGCCGATTCCGCGCTCTAACACTTTTTTTGCTATCTCTTTTGCATCACTAAGCGAGTGCATTTTGTATGTTCCGCACTGGTAAACATTAAGCTCGGGAATATCTTTTTGCTCTTTGACTTTTAAAATATCCTCCATAGAAGCTCTCCATGCATCCGCCACTACTCTCTCATCAGGCGTGCCGATTAGGCTCATGTAAAATCCCGTGCGGCATCCCATCGGTGAAATGTCTATAATCTCTACGTCTTTAGAATTTAAATGGTCTCTCATAAATCCCGCAAAAAGGTGCTCCAGCGTGTGAATCCCCTCTGAAGAAAGTATCTCTTTATTTGGTTGAACAAAACGTAAATCAAAAACCGTTATATCATCGCCCTTTGGCGTCTTCATACCCTTTGCACGGCGAACTGCTGGGGCTGGCATAATAGTGTGGTCAACTTTAAAACTGTCTAGTAACGGCATTTAAAATTCCTATATTTTTAAAATTAGACTTTATTCATAACTTAGATTGCTTCGTCATTCTTCCTCGCAATGACGGTCATTGCGAACAAAGTGAAGCAATCTAAAAAGAGAGTTACGAAAGAAGTCTATTGTTGTCATTCTAACATCTTTTGTTTTACTAAAGGTAACAAAGATGCAGTTTTTTACTCACTCATTATAATAAAATTTGATATTTCATTCTGTTTTGAATTAAATAAAAAATTTATATGTTAATATTAAGCAAAAAAAAAGCATAGGGGCAAATCGTGGGAAAATTAAGCATAAAAACAAGAATACTGTTTTTAATAACCATTCCTTTACTGGCAGTTATGATACTCTCAGTAATTATTTTAAACAAATCTTTTAGTGAAAAAGAGAACCTTCAAACAGCAAGAGATCGCATTTTAGAGACGGAGGCTTTGGCAAAAGCTATCCACTTTATGCAGATAGAGAGGGGACTTAGCGTTGGCTATGTTGCGAGCGAGGGCAAAAAGAACGGTGATGCGATTCCTGCCATGAGAGAGAAAGTCAACGGCGCGATAGAAGAGATAAAAGGGGTGTATGAAAAAACCGGCGGTGATAGCTCAATACTTGACAACCTAAGCGAATTAAATCAAAAAAGAGCCGCTATCGACTCACATTCGATTAGCGCACCGGAAGTCGGAGCATATTTCTCGAAGACGATTGTTTCTATTATTGACAACACAACAACAATACCATCCAATATAGATATAAAAAAGGACAGAAACACCATCCAAGCATACACCCACCTTGCATCAACAAAAGAGCAGCTGGGGCAAATGAGAGCAAATCTAAACGGCGCTTTTACTATAGACACATTTGCCGGAAATACCTTCGTTACATTTGGTGGCAATATAGGCGCATATAAGATTAACCTTCGAAAGTTTACGACGCTCGCTCCAGATGAGATAAGAAGCTTTCATGAGAACAAATATAGAGGCGAGGTGGTAGATGCTACAATGCAGATGATAGACGTGGCAATGCAAAAGGGCTCAACAGGCGGATTTGGCGTTGACTCTTCTGTTTGGTTTAAGAACGTCAGCGCTTCTATCGAACTTCTTAGAGAGGTGGAGCTTGAGCTATTCAAATTCGTTCTTGCCTCAAACGAGCAAAACACTCAAAATGCAAATAATACCATTCTTTTTGTATCTGCTTCTCTTGTCGCTCTTATACTCTTTATCATTTCATTTGCTCTGTTTTTTATCAAAATATCTATCTCTGCCCCGATAAACAGATTTAAAGAGACACTTACAAACATAGGAAACAATAAAAATCTTACTCTTGTTGTGGACGAGAACGCTCCTCTTGAATTATCTCAAATGGCTAGAAGCTTTAACAACTTAATGAAGGAGTTAAAAGATTTAATTGACACTTCCAAACAATCCTCAAGCGAAAACGCTTCTATCTCACATGAACTATCAACTACCGCAATGGGAGTTGGAGAGAATGTTGAGAAGTCTGTTGTTGTAATTGATGAAGCGACTAAAAAAGCAAACAGCATCAAAAATGAGATAGCTCAGGCAATCAGTGACGCTCAAGAGAGTAAAAAAGAGATTATCAAAGCAAACGATAACCTTAATCTTGCAAGAAATGAGATAGTAAATCTTACGAACAAGGTACAGAGTTCTGCTCAGCTTGAGATTGAACTATCACAAAGAATGCAGACTCTTTCACATGAAGCAAACGAGGTTAAAAATGTTT
>JBAZIE010000008.1:0-78419 GCA_041652055.1 Sulfurimonas sp.
AGACCTTCTCTTTGGTGTTGGCTACTTTATGAGCGGAAGTTACATAAAAGAGGCATCAACCAAAAACAGCTACATCACAGATGATAATGCTTTTGGGCTGGTTGCGCAGTTTACTTATAGTTTTTAACTTAAAAAAATATTGAAAAAAGCGTTTTTTTGTAAATGTTTGGTTTGACGATGATACGGTTGATAAATTTATTATATGGAGGTTTATTATAATGGCTAGATTAGTTGTTCTTGGCGGAGGAGTTTCAGGTCATACTGCTGCTACCTTTGCTGCAAAATGGTTAGGCTCGGCTCATGAGGTAGTTGTTGTAACTCCAAATTCAAAATGGAACTGGATTCCATCCAATATTTGGGTTGGTGTCGGAGAGATGAGCAAAGAGGAAGTTACTTTTGATTTAGCTCCTGTTTATGCAAAAGCCGGAATTAATTATAAGCAGGCAAAAGCTCTCTCGATTAATCCAGAGGGTAGCGAACTGGTCAATAAGCCTTTTGTTACTATTGAGTATACGCTTGCCGGTCGCGAGGGTATGACTGAAAACATAGAGTATGATTATCTAATCAACGCTACCGGACCTAAACTTAACTTTGGAGCTACCCCGGGTCTTGGCGATGCTAATGGTCTTGGCGAGTTTACTGTCTCGGTTTGCACAGAGGATCATGCCGTTCATGCAAATGAAGAGTTTCAAAAGTGCATCCAGAAGATGAAAAAAGGCGAGCGTCAAAAGTTTTTAATCGGAACAGGACATGGTTTATGTACATGTCAAGGTGCTGCATTTGAATATATTTTAAATGTAGAACATGAGTTAAATAAAGCCGGTGTTCGCGATATGGCTGACTTGAAATGGATTTCAAACGAATCTTTTTTAGGTGATTTTGGTATGGGTGGGTTACATATGAAAAGTATGGGATTTGCGGTTAGTTCAAAAATCTTTGCTGAATCACTTTTTACCGAGAGAAATGTTGACTGGATTATCGGTGCGCATGTAAATAAAGTTGAAAAAGGAAAAGTTAGTTATGAATTGCTGGACGGTTCTATGGGCGAAGAGGAGTTTGACTTCTCGATGCTGCTTCCTCCATATACGGGAGTTGGCTTAAAAGCTTATGCGAAAGACGGAAGTGACATAACTGCCACTGTTTTTGCTCCAAACGGATTTATGAAAGTAGATGCTAACTACTCGGCAGGCGCTTATGAGAACTGGAAAGCGGACGATTGGCCAAAAACTTATCAAAATCCTACTTACGGAAATATGTTTGCCTGCGGTATCGCATTTGCACCACCGCATCCAATCTCTAAGCCAACGAGCTCACCAAACGGAACACCGATTAACCCGACACCTCCAAGAACCGGTATGCCTTCAGGTATTATCGGCAAAGCGGTTGCTCACAGTATTTGTGACCGTATTCTTCAAGGTGAAAACGCTCCTCTTCATGAAGCTTCTATGGCTCATATGGGTGCTGCTTGTGTTGCTTCGGCAGGAAAAGGTATATTTGACGGAACTGCTGCGGCGATGACAATCTACCCTGTTGTTCCTGACTTTGAGAAGTATCCTGGAACAGGCCGTGATACGGATTATACATTTGGCGAGATTGGTCTTGCCGGTCACTGGATTAAACATATCCTTCATCACCTGTTTATTTGGAAGGCCAAGCTAAAAGCCGGCTGGACATTAATCCCAGAATAGAAATAAAAATATATCAAAGGAGATATTATGAGTAAAAAAGCAGAACATAACATTAAAGCGTATGGTAACAACTTTACAACAATGACACCTGGTCCGTTTGCAATAAAATTAAGAACATGTAAGATTTGGCAATTTATCAGATTTATTGTTATTAATATCAAAATGCTAATAGTAGTAAGAAAAAGCCATATTTGATTTTTGAAGCACTCACTTTGAAGTAAATATAATTTCACTAGAGTGCTTTGATAATCAAACGCTAAAAATGTTTGGTTTGATAAATTTATTATATAAGGATATGACAATGATTACGATTATATTAAATCACGAACCTTATGACGGTTCTGATGTTACATGGAATGCTCTGAGACTAGCTTCAACACTTCATAAAAACGGAGAGAAGGTAAATATATTTCTTATGAATGATGCTGTTGATTTGGCAAGAGACAAAACGAAAAAGCCTGATAGTTATGACCATGATTTGGTTTTAATGCTAAAAAAACTCTATGCAGATGGAGTTGTACTGCAAGCTTGCGGAACATGTAACGCAAGATGCGGAATTTTTAAAAATGAGCCCTACTTTGATGAGAAAATATCCTCAACAATGCAGGTTCTCTCAGGCTGGGTTATAAACAGCAGACAAGTTCTTACTTTTTAAGCTATTTAAACCAGCTTTTCATTTTATCAATTGCTGAGTCTAAAACGCTCTCATGCGGTTTGGACTCTATTCCAAAAGATTCCTGAAGTTTAGAGAGAAGCTCACGCTGCTCATCGCTTAACTTTTTAGGATAGGTAATGTTAACCTGTGCTATCAGGTTTCCTTTGCCATGTCCGTGAACATCGTCTATCCCTTCGCCCTTAAACACAAAGTGCTGTTTGTCTTTTGTGCCGACATCTAGTTTTAATTCAAGTTCGCCTGTTAGTGAGGGAATGCTTAGCGTATCTCCCGCAACAGCCTGTGTGAAAAATACAGGAATTGCGATATAGACATCGTTGCCATCACGCTGAAAATGTTTGTCAGGTTTTACGCTAAAAGTGACATATAAATCGCCTCTTGTTCCGCGCTTTCCTATGTTCCCTTTTCCTGACACTCTAAGGCGGTTTCCGCTGTCGATGCCCTTTGGAACTTTAATGGTGACATTGCCTCTCTCTTCATGATACCCTTTGCCATCACAACTGCCACAAGATGCAGCAGGAGCTGAGCCACTGCCGTTACATACCGGACAAGTTTGAGAGAAGGTCATAAAGCCCTGTTTCATAAACACTTGGCCCTGACCTCTACACTGGCTACATGTAGAGAGTTTACCGTCTTTTGCGCCAGTGCCCTTACAGCTGTTACAAGAGTTTTTGTACTTAAATTCAACCTCTTTTTCGCATCCAAAAATAGCTTCATTGAAACTGATGGACATATCGACGCTCATATCGAGATTGTATTTTTCCATATCGGCAGGATTTTGGCGGCGGCGTGAACCTCCTCCAAAACCGTTAAACATCTCTTCAAACATTGAGCCCAAATCATCAAAGCCGCCAGAAGAGCGTCTGCCTCCCATGCCTTGAAGTCCCTCTTTGCCGTATCTGTCGTAAATGCTTCTCTGCTTCTCATCGCTGAGGCATTGGTACGCTTCGTTGCAGAGCTTAAATTTGTGCTCCGCTTCACTATCACCAGAATTTTTATCCGGATGGTAGATTTTTGCCATTTTTCTATATGCTTGTTTAATTGTTGTTTGATCTGCGTCTCGCGAGACTTCTAATATTTCGTAATAGTTTAAATCTTGCATCTATTTACTCCTATATAAAAATTTTTTCGCAATTATAGCGTTTAAAATTTAATCTTTATATAGTTTGGTATAATCTCTCTCATGAAACACACTACACTATTTTTAATCACAATTTTACTCTTTTTAGGCTGCTCAAAAGAGCCACATGTTACTTTTTCAAATATGCCGGATACACGGCTGCAAAAGGGCGATTTTGATGAACTTCCAAACTGGCATCAAGAGGATTATGCGACTGCTTTAGGGTCGTTTGCCCAAAGTTGCAAAACTGCAAAAACAAGAGAGATATATGGAGATTTGTGCCAAAGAGCTTCGGCGGCAAAAGATGCAAAAGAATTCCTAATTAAAAATTTTGCACCGTATAAAATCAGCCAACCAAACGGCAAGGAAGATGGGCTTTTAACCGGCTATTATGAGCCTGAATTAAAAGGTTCTCTTACAAAAAAAGAGCCCTATATTTACCCAATATATAAAACGCCAAAAGACCTTGTGGTTGTTGATTTGGGCGAGCAGTATCCTGAGCTTAAAAGCTACAGACTAAGAGGCAAAATAGTCGGAAATAGATTGGTTCCCTACCATGATAGAGCGAGTGTTACCGCAAATGAGCTTGATGCAGAGGTTATCTGCTACACTGATTCAAAAATAGATCTTTTCTTTTTAGAGGTTCAAGGCTCGGGAAGAGTAACGCTTGATGATGGCACTACGCTTTTTATAGGATACGACAATCAAAACGGATATCAGTACAGCTCGATTGGAAAGTACCTTGTGGGCATCGGCGAGATACCTTTAGGTGAGATATCGCTTCAGAGCATAAAAGCGTGGCTGGATAAAAACCCATCGAGAATTGATGAAGTGCTAAACTACAACAAATCTATGGTTTTTTTTAGACAAAAAGATAAACCCGCAACCGGCTCACTCGGAGTTGTTCTGACACCTAAACGCTCAATTGCAGTGGATAGAAAATACATTCCTCTTGGCAGCATGTTATACGTAAGTGCGAGCACAAATGAGATAAGTTTTAATCATTTGGCAATGGCGCAAGATACGGGCGGAGCAATCAAAGGGAGCGTTAGAGCCGATATATTTATGGGTTATGGCAAAGAGGCAAAAACGGTGGCAGGAGAGTTAAAGGCACCTCTAAAGCTTTGGATAATTTTGCCAAAAAAGAGCTCTTAATGAAACGCTCGTTAGAGAAATTTGACAAACTTGTAGAGGCGCTGCAAGAACTTCCAACAATTGGCAAAAAGTCGGCTACAAGGCTAGCATATCATATGCTTATGAAGGACAGTTTTGTCGGGATGAAAATTTCACATGCCATAGAAGAGGCTTTGGGAAGTTTGAAACAGTGCGCCTCATGCGGTGGCATGAGTGAAGATGAACTCTGTTTTATCTGCTGTGATGATAGCAGGGATGAGACGCTTCTTTGCATAGTCGAAAATGCAAAAGATATATTGATATTGGAAGAAAATAGGCTCTTTGAGGGCAGATATTTTGTTTTGGAGTCATTAGCCGAGTTAAATCTCTTAGGTCTGCAAAAGCTTGTGGGCTCAGGTGTTAAGGAGGTTGTTTTTGCCTTAACGCCTTCTATTGCAAATGATGCGGTCATGTTATATATTGAAGATAAATTAAGTAAATTTAATATAAACTACACAAAAATTGCTCAGGGCGTGCCTACCGGCGTGAGTTTAGAGAATATAGATTTATTGTCGTTAAGCAGGGCATTGAGCGACAGAGTAAAGGTGTAGCATGAGAATTTTTTATGTAGCTCTATTTTTATCTATTGTGTTTAATTTTACGGGATGTTCTTCAAAGACTCCGCAAGAACCAAGTGAGACGATAGTCTCTCAAAGTGTCGGCACTGCCGCAGATGATAATGAGCTTGATGAGTTTGCCGATGAGATGGAGGTCAAAGAGATTTGTGACCCATTTAGCGGATACAACAGAGTGATGACAAGCTTTAACGACGGTGCGTATGAGTATTTTTTCAAGCCTGTCGCAAACGGATATAAAGCAGTTCTACATGTAGAGATAAGAGAAAGTATTTCAAATTTTTTCAATAATCTCTATTTTCCGATGCGTCTTACAAATAATCTATTGCAGGGCAAATTCTGCAACGCTTCGGAAGAAACCGGTAGATTTGTTACAAACAGTACAGTTGGTGTTTTAGGGCTTTTTGATCCTGCTTCAAAACATTTTGACCTCAAAGCGCACGAAGAGGATTTTGGTCAAACACTTGGTTTTTACGGAGTAGGAAGCGGACCGCATATTGTACTGCCGCTCCTTGGGCCATCAAACCTGAGAGATGTGGTAAGCCTCTATCCAGATGCGCTTCTTAGTCCGATTGACTACACAAAGAGAAGCTACTGGACACTGACGGATACATGGTCAGAATATTTAGGCGCAAAATCGTTTGAAAAAATAAACTATGCATCTCTAAACATGGATGGATATGAGAAGATGAGAAAAGATGCCGTTGATTTGTACCCGTACCTAAGAGATGTCTATGAGCAGTATAGAGACAAACAGATAGAGGAGTAGAAGTGAAAAGTATATATAAAAAAATTTTAGCGCTCGGTGTAGTTTTATTTTTTGCACAAAGTTTAGCAGCAGATGAGACTTTGGAATTAAAAGAGCATTTTTTAAAAAAAATAGATGAAGTTATACTTATAGTTGAAAATAAAAGCCTCTCTAAAGACGAGAGAAACGGCAATATAGTCAAATCTTTAACGCCTATGTTTGATTTTGAACTTATGGCGAAGCTTAGTCTTGGAAATAAATGGAAAGAGCTTTTAGATGCAGACAAAGAGAAGTTTGTAACACTCTATGTTGAGCGCATGAAGCAATCTTACTCATCAAAAATAGATGCCTATAAAGATGAAAAAGTAGAAGTTAAGAAGATAGAGCAGCAAAAGGCAGATAGAGTGGCTTTAGTGACTGACCTCATCAGTAAAACAGAAAAGCTTGAAATCGTATATAAATTTTATAAACCAAAAAAACCTATTGCATCTAAAGATAACTGGCTTGTTTATGACGTAGAGATTTTGGGAGTGAGTATCTTAAAAACTGACAAGGCTCAATTTAAAGAGTTTTTGCAAACAAAGAGCATAGCAGAGCTTATGGACGCTTTGGCTAAGCAATCGTAAATAGAATGCTAAAAAACCTATATGAAAACTATCTTTTAAGATATCCAAAAGCCATACTCTCGTTTATGGTTGTTTTTGTGGTTGTGATGACACTTTTTGCGTTTAAACTAGAGATAGACGCAAGTGCTGAGACGCTCCTGCTTGAAGATGACAAAGATTTAGAGTTCACAAGAGACGTGCTGAAGCGTTTTGAAGCTCCAAATTTTTTGGTTGTTACATATACTACAGATGATGACCTGCTAAGCCAGGAGAATATTGACAATTTAAAACTACTTGCCTCGCGCATTGAGACACTAAAAATTGTCGAATCTGTAAACTCAATAGTCAATGTTCCGCTTCTGCAATCTCCTCCTGTGCCTCTAAAAGAGCTTTTAAAAGATATACCGACACTTGAGTCGCCTCATATTGACAAGGCTCTTGTAAAAGAGGAGTTTTTAAACAGCGCCGTTTATAAGCAAAATCTTGTAAGCGATGACTTTACTACCACTGCTCTTATGGTGAATCTTAAAAGAGACGAGAAATATTTTACCCTTATAGATAACAGGGACAAGTTTATAAAGCTTAAAAAGCAAAGAGAATTAAGCCAAGAGGAGAAGGCAAGCTATAAAAAAGCTTCTGCGGAGTTAAAGGCATATAGAGATATTTCAAGAGAAGATAACCATCAAACCATAGTTAAATTAAGAGAGATATTAAAGAGTTTTGAAGAGAGTCATAAAAAGGTAAAGCTTCATCTAGGCGGCGTTGAGATGATTGCCGATGACATGGTGGAGTTTGTAAAGTATGATTTAAAAACATTCGGATTTTTGATTATCGGACTTTTGGTAGCTATTTTGTATATTTTGCTAAAAGAGGCAAAATGGGTAGTTATCGCTCTCTTTATCTGCACTGTTTCACTTGCCACCACAAGCGGATTTTTTGGGCTTTTAGGATGGGAGATTACTGTAGTTTCATCAAACTTTATCTCTCTTCAGCTTATTATGAACATGTCGCTTGTTATGCACCTGATAGTAACGTATAAAGAACTTTTTTTAGAACAGCCGAATCTTACGCAAAGAGAGCTTGCCCTTGGTACTGTTCTCTCAATGGCAAAACCATCTTTTTTCGTGGTTATTACGACTATTGCCGGATTTAGCTCGCTTGTTTTTAGCAATATTGCGCCTGTTATAAATTTTGGCTGGATGATGAGCAGCGGCATAACTATTTCACTGCTTATCACATTTGTTTTTTTTCCTATCATTTTGATTTTGTTTGATAAAAAAGAGACGCATAAAGTTGTACAAAATGGACCGCCGTTTACCTCTAAAATAGCTTATGTTGTTCATAATTACAGAAAAACAATTCTTGCGGTAACGGTTATGATTGTCATTTTTTCAATCTCGGGAGTAAATAAACTAAGGGTTGAGAATAGTTTTATCGACTATTTTAAAGAAGAGACACAGATATATCAGGGGATGGCACTGATTGACCAAAAACTAGGCGGAACTACGCCGCTTGATATTATTTTGACATTCAAAGAGCGTAGCGATGAGGTGGCTTCCGTTGAGGTTGTTCAGTCGGACGATGAGGAGCTCGACTCTTTTGCCGAAGAGTTTGAAGAGAAAGAGGGTGAGCGGGAGCAGTACTGGTTTACCCAAAACAAGATGCGAAAGATAAAAGAGGTTCATGACTACTTAGAGTCGCTTGAAGCTGTCGGAAAAGTGCTCTCGCTCTCAACTGCAGGGGAGATTTTAAAAGTTTTAAATGACGGCGAAGAGGCTGATGGCCTTACTCTTGCCCTCATGTACAAAGAACTGCCTGAAAAATACAGAAAAATAATCTTGACTCCGTATGTTGATATAAAAAATAATCAAGCAAGAATAAGTACGAGAATAATAGACTCAATGCCCAATCTGCAAAGAGACAAGCTTATAAAAGAGATAGATAGTGATTTGAAAAATATGTTAAACGAGGAGTACGAAGAGCATAAGGCTACGAACCTTCTAGTTATGTACAACAATATGCTTCAGTCTCTTTTTGATTCTCAGATTAAGACTATCGGAATAGTTGTTCTCATACTTTTTTTAACATTTTTTGCTCTTTTTAGAAGCCTTAAAATTGCCATCATTGCGATGGCCGCAAACTTGATTCCGGTTGGGACTATTTTTGGTTTTATGGGATGGATGAATATACCGCTTGATATGATGACTATAACCATTGCGGCAATCAGCCTTGGAATTGCTGTTGATGACACCATCCACTACATATACAGATACTCTCTACTATATAAAGACTCCAAAGATGCCACAGAGACTATGTTTAGGGCACACGAGAGTATCGGGGTTGCCATGTTTTACACTACAACCATCATTATGGTAGGATTTTGTGTTTTAGTTTTTTCAAACTTTTTGCCGACCATCTATTTTGGACTGCTTACTATGATTGCCATGTTTATGGCTATTGTCGGCGATCTTGTGCTGTTGCCGGTATTGATTTTAATTTTTGGTATTTAAGTGTGTATGGGCTATCTATCTGTTATTTTTTAAAACAGTTTCAGATGGAAGTTCTGTAAAAAAGTTTTTATAAGTTTTTGCAAAATGTCCCATGTGGTAAAACCCGTTTGACATTGCCACTTCTTCAATCGTTGTAGTTTTTATGGTAGGCGATTTTAATATTCTGTTGATATTGTTAAGTCTCAGAGCAATAAGATACTGCTTTGGAGTAAGTTTATAAATTTGATTAAATGTCAGATAGGCGTTGCTTGGAGAAATATTTAACTCTTTGCAGAGAAGCTCTATACTGATATCTTCTTGATATTTTGATGTTATTAACTCATGCAGCATATTGGCTATATTTTGTGGTTTTTCGGCTTTATCTTTTGTTGTGCTTATATTTATTAAGTTCAATAAATTATTGATAATAACATCTTCTACAATGTGAACATATTGAGGTTTTAAGACAAGTGAGGCATTTTGCATCACGGCAGCGTGCAAATCCAGCAAATCTGATTTTATAATGGAAAATATCTCTTTATCGCATCTTCGCACTTTGTTTTCTTTACAGATTGCGCACTCTTTTTTGTACTTTTTTTCGTAAGATTTTCGCAACATCTCGGCATGAACACAAATAGCAATAAGTTGTATTGGCTCCCCAAATATAGCATCTATTTCACCATTTTCTAAGATATAGATATCCTCACTGCTCATGAGTTGCTTTTGTTGGACTAAGCTTGAATCATTTGCTATAAATGCAAATAAAATAGTATTTTTAGGGATGCTTCCATGTGATGAATTTTTCAGCGAGCGTTTTGTTGAAGCCATTTGTATATATGGTGTGTGAAAAACATCTAACGCAGAGTGAAGTTTCTGTTTTTTAAGTAAATTTATTTTTAAATTCCAAGTATGTGCATATTTTTCCAACTCTTGTGCGTTACGTGCTTTTTGTTGAATAATAAGTCCAGAAGGGAAGATGGGTTCAAAAATTTGCAAAAATACCTCTTGTTGATTGTCAGTAAAATCGTAATTATATCTTGATTCTCTTATTGTATTTCGCGATAAGTGTCAAAAATAACATCACATCTGTTTAGCATTTTTATACTTGGATAAAAGTGATAGCTCTTATTTGCCTTTTTAATTATAAAATCAAAAAAAAAAAAAAATAACAAGGACAACATTACGGATTAGCTGCACGCGAAGCTTGAAACATTCCGCACTTAATGAAATTGTATAAATACGGAGTTTTTTGTCAATGAATATGAATTTAAAATCAAAATTGCTATTTTTATCAATCGTACCGGTACTTCTTATTTTTATATTCTCATTTATTCTTTTGTATGAGATATTTAATGACAAAAAAAATCTTGAGCAAACAAAGCATCATATCCTAGAAGCAAGTGCAATATCTGGCGTTATCCACTTTATGCAGATAGAGAGGGGCGTTACATCCGGATTTATAGCAGGTAGAAGTATAAACGATAAATATAATGCTCTTATTTTGGCAAGAGCAGATTTAGATAGAGCCATTGATAATGCAAAAAGTACAATGGCTCCGCATCTAAATAAAGGCAATGCCGCTTTTATCATAAACCTATTGGATAAATTTAAGTCTGATAGAAGAAACATTGATTTACTTAAAATAGAGATGGAGGATGCCAAGAATTTTTATACAAAAAATATAGACACCCTTTTAAACCTTATAAAAGCCATACCATCAATGATGGAAGATAAAGAGAATAGAAACTATATTGAAGCTTACAGTTATCTCTCTTCCTTAAAAGAGTCTTTAGGACAAATAAGAGCCTTGATGATGGAAGTTTTTACACGCAATAAATTTTCAGATGAAGCTTTTATAGTGGTAAAAGAGAATTTAAAAGTATGTGAAATTGATAAAAAAAGTTTCAAAATTGTTGCGCCAAAAGATATACTTGATTTTTATAACAACCGTTTTAGAGGTGAGTCGGTAGAAGAGATGATTAGAATGATTGATATTTCCATTTCAAACAGAAACGGCAATGACTTTGGCATAGAACCCTCATACTGGTTTAAAAAATCAACAGAGTCCATAAACTTGCTCAATGATACTGAAAATGAACTCTTTAAACATGTTGCAAAATTAATAAATAAAAAATTGGATTTGATTTTTTATAAAATAACAGCACTTGTCACTTTTTTACTCTTTGCCATAATAGCTCTCGCAATTTTAATGACCATCATAGTGAAAAAAATATTATCATCTACCAATAAATTGGAAGAAAAATACAGCGATTCTCTTTTACTTCTTGAGCAGTACAAATCAACGGTTGATAGAAATTTTATAGTTTCAAAGACCAACCCAAAAGGTGTGATTACTTATGCGAATGATGAATTTTGCAGAATCAGCGGTTACACAAAAGAGGAACTATTAGGAAAGCCTCACAATATAATAAGACACTCAGATATGCCGCGTAAGGCATTTAAAGCCATGTGGTACACTATCAAAGATTTGAAGCAGCCTTGGTTTGGCGAAATTAAAAATTGCAAAAAAGATGGCTCCTATTATTGGGTTAAAGTTATCGTAAACCCAATAGTTGACTATGATGGCAATATTGTGGAGTACATCGCAATAAGATCAGATATAACTGAAATCAAAGATGCTTTGACAACCGACTCATTAACGGGATATGAAAACAGATTTAAACTTAACAGTGATTTGGGAGAGTTGGAAAATACATCGATAGCTATTTTTAATATTGACAATTTTAGACAAATAAATGATTTTTACGGTCATAAATTTGGAGATTTGGTCATTATATCGGTTGCAAATAAAATATATTCGCTTGTTTGTAAAAATAACAATTTTAGATTTTATAGACTTCAAGGAGATGAGTTTGCAGTTTTAGGCCTTAACTACTCTGAAGACATATTTAAAGAAGAGATGAAAAATCTACTAAATACCATAAAAGAGAAGTTTAGTATGAAAAATGAGGAGATACTGCTATCTTGGAGTTGCGGAATTTCTTTCCAAAACAGAGAAAATATTTTATCAACAGCAAATATGGCGCTTAAGATGGCAAAAAATAGTAATCTTGATTTTGTAATATACAGCCATGAGATGTCACTGAATGAGCAGTATGAAAATAATATGATAATGACTAAAAAAATATCCAATGCTATAAAAGAAGAGAAGATTATTGCGTACTATCAACCGATTGTAAATAATTCAAATCTAGCTTATGAGAAGTATGAGTGTTTGGTAAGAATGATAGATGAGGATAAAGTTTTATCGCCATTTTTCTTTTTAGATATTGCCAAACAGACGAAGCAATACTTCAAACTTACGGAGAGTGTAATCTCGCATGCATTTAAAATGTTTGCTGATAAAGATGCTGAATTTTCTATAAACCTCTCCGTCAAAGATATACTAGAGCCTGAAATTAGCAGATATATTTTTATGATGCTTGATAGATACAATATTGGTTCAAGAGTGGTCTTTGAGATAGTCGAGTCTGAATATATAGAGAATTTTGAAGGTGTAATAAACTTTATATCTGAGGTAAAAAAGTATAATTGCAAAATAGCAATCGATGACTTTGGAACTGGATATAGTAATTTTGAGTATCTTATAAAACTTCAAGCCGATTATTTAAAGATAGACGGCTCGCTCATAAAAAATATAGATAAAGACAATAATTCTCATCTTGTAGTTTCTACTATCGTAGAGTTTGCTAAGAAATTAGGAATGAAAACGATTGCCGAATTTGTTGAAAACGAGACTATCTTTAACATAGTAAAAGAGATGGAAATTGACTATTCTCAAGGGTATTACTTCTCGGCTCCAAAAGAGACAATTTAATTTTTGTTATTTAGCGCGTTTCTTTAAATTTTGATGTACAATTCGCATAACTATTTTAGGAAATGCATTGAAATATATTCTTAGCTCACTTCTGCTCGCGTCACTCATCCAAGTTTTTTTATGGCTAAACAGCAGCGACATATCAGTAATGCCGCCAAATGCCGAAAATACCATCGAATCTTTCTCCTATGCGCCGTATAAAGGCAGCAATAAAGAGATGCTGAGTGATGAAGAAATAAACAGAGACCTGATGCTTATAAAGCGTTTTACTACAAAAATACGTCTCTATTCGGCTCATGATGCGCAAAAAGTTCTCCCTATTGCAGAGAGACTCGGAATGAAGGCTCATCTTGGGCTTTGGCTCTCTCCCATTGTAGAAGATAATGAAAAAGAGGTTGCTTTGGCAAAAGAGCTTTTAGACGCTCACTATGCAAATGTACTCTCTGTTATTGTCGGAAACGAGGTGCTTCTTCGCGAAGATTTGACACTTGATGAGCTTGTAGCATATATTAATGATTTTAAAGAGACGAGATCCAAGTTAGAGAAAAAGTACAAAAAAAGACATCCAAAGCCTTTGATTACTACCGCAGAGGTATGGAATGTTTGGGTTGATAATCCGGCTCTTGGCGATGAAGTTGATTTGATAAACATTCACATCCTTCCATATTGGGAAAAAGTCAGAGCCGAGAGCTTTTTGCCATTTTTCAAAGATGTCTATCAAAGGGTAAAAGATACGCATAAAAACAAGCAAATTACCATCGGCGAGTTTGGGTGGCCTAGTCAGGGGTATAACAACAAAAGTGCCATAGCTAGCCCTGAAAATCAAGCAACTGTTATTAGAAGATTTCTGATTTTTGCAAAAGAAGAGAAGCTTAGCTACAACATCATTGAAGCGTTTGATCAGCCTTGGAAGGGCGTTCATGAGGGAAGTGTCGGACCTTACTGGGGCATATTTAATGCTGAGAGAAAGCAGAAGTTTGAGATGCAAGGAGCCGTTTTAGTAGAGCCGTTTTGGTTTATGCAGATGGTCGCCGCTGCTTTAATAGGCGCAATTTTAACCTTTTTTGGACTTAGAAATCAGCATATAAATTTCCTACATGCTATAACATACGGCTTAGCCGCGCAGGGAATCTCCTTTGGTATAGTTATGTCAGCCGTCTATCCGTTTACACACTATATGAATTTTGGTATGTGGGTTATGTGGGGAATGGGCTCTATACTTATGGTTCCACTTACGCTCATTACACTTGCAAAGGCGAACGAACTCTTTAAATGTACGATAGGAAGACGCCCAGAAAGACTTATTCCGCTTGATTTAAAATCAAATCATGTGCCGTTTGTGAGCATACATGTTCCGGCATACAAGGAGCAGCCATATGTTTTAGCTGAGACTTTGATGGCACTCTCAAAGCTAAAATATACAAACTTTGAAGTTCTGGTCATAATCAACAATACACCTGAGGAGTTCTATAAAGCGCCCATCAAAGCATTATGCGAAGAGCTTGGCGAGAAGTTTGTATATATCGATATTGAGTGCACCGGTTTTAAGGCAGGAGCACTTAATAAAGCGCTCTCTTTTGTAAATCCAAATGCGGAAATATTGGCGGTTATCGATGCTGATTATGTAATTACTCCAAATTGGCTCCTTGATTTGGTTCCGATTTTTGACGACCCTAAAGTAGCACTTGTTCAAGCGCCACAAGACCACAGAGACGGCAAAGAGTCACTTCTAAAAACTGCCATGAATGCTGAGTATGCGGGCTTTTTCGATATAGGGATGGTTGAGCGCAATGAAGAAAACGCCATAGTTGCCCACGGAACTATGCTTATGATACGCAAAAGCGCATTTGATGAAGTAGGTCAGTGGAACACAGATACCATAGTTGAAGACAGTGAACTTGGACTTAGACTTTTTGAAGCAGGTTATATAGGTCACTATACAAACCGCAGATACGGTCACGGTTTGCTTCCAGACACCATAGAAGCGTTTAAAAATCAGCGTCACCGCTGGGCTTATGGGGCTATACAGATACTTAAAAAACATTGGCACCACTTTAAACCGTCATCAAAAACTTTGACTCGCGCGCAAAAGCACCACTTTATTACGGGATGGTTTTTTTGGCTCTCTGACGCACTTGGAACGGTTACTTCCCTCTTAAACATTATCTGGGTGCCTGTTATAATTTTTGTCGGGGTTACGATTCCTACAATCGCATTAACCGTACCGATTTTAACGGCATTTTTGGTAAATGTCATCCATTCATTCGTACTTTATAGAACTAGAGTAAAAGCAAATCTGTTTCATTCGTTTTTAGGTGCTATTGCGGCGATGAGCCTTCAGCTTACTATTTTTAAAGCCGTTTATGACGGATTTGTAAAAGACAGCCTGCCGTTTAAACGCACGGAAAAGGGCGGAAACAGCAAAAAAAGCGTCAGCAGTCCCGTGAAAAACGAGATTATTTTAGCTTCGTTGCTTATCGGCTCGTTTATAGCGCTTATTATGACAAACTATCAGGGAATAGTAGAGGTTTATCTTTTTGCTTCTACGCTCTTTATCCAAAGCATTCCCTACATCTCGGCTATTGTTCTTAGGCTTATTGAGAAAAGTTCATTTAACAGAGTGCAATAAGTGCTCTGCAACAACTCTTATCGCTTCTTTGTAGCGCTTGTTATCGGTTATACTCTCAAAACTGCTGCTCATCATCGAGTAGATGTAAAAGACTGGGTTTTTAGCGTATAAATTTTTTAACATGTAGATAATTGTTTTTGGCGAGATGTGGTGGCTTAGGTTTAGAGTGCTCTCTTCAACCAAAGAACAAGCCAAAGCATAGGGATTTTTCTCATCATGGCAGCTGTCTATAAAGAGTATCTCATCAGCATCTTGAAGCTCCAAAACCATTTCAGGTGTTAGCTGATGTGCAGATATGAGTTTTGTATCTTTTAGGGGAGAATTTTGCAGCTCTTTTATAACGTCAAGCCCAAAGGCATCTTCGCCTCTAATAGAGCTTCCATAACCTATGATTGCTCTCATCAGTTTCGCTCAATCACTTGGATTACTTTTTTGTTGTGGTCGTGTATCTCGATTTTAGACGAGACTATTCCCAGCGCATGAGTAGAACAGCTAAGGCAGGGGTCAAAACATCTTATGACCGCTTCGACTCTGTTTAGCGCGCCGTCTGTTATGTTTTTGCTATCCACAAACGCCTGCGCCGTCTGCTTTACTCCAGCGTTCATTGCAAGGTTGTTGTTTCCCGTCGCGATAATAAGATTTAGCGCTGTTATGATGCCGTCTTTTGTGACTTGATAGTCGTGAAAGAGTGTTCCTCTTGGGGCTTCCGAACATCCGACACCTCTTAGATTGCTTATTTTTGCCGTGGCTTTTACGCTCTCGCTCATCGTCTCATCGTCGTTTAAAAGCATCTCAATCTTCTCAATGGCGTAAATAATCTCTATAAGCCTTGCGTAGTGGTAGTAAAATGAGTTTAAAACGGGTTTGCCGTCTCCGAGAGCTTTAAACTTTTTTAGCTCCTCGTCCGCTAAAGGAGTGCCGCAGCTTTGCGCTATGTTTAGTCTTGCGAGTGCTCCGACTCTGTACATTCCGTTTTGGTAGCCAAGCGGTTTGTAGTATGGAGATTTGAGATAACTATCCTCCTCTACCGCTTCGCCGATATACTCTTTATAGTCTCTTGGTGCAACTCCCTCTTTAAGGATATTTCCATCGCTATCCATAAAACAGAGCTCTCCGTCGTAGTGTTCAAGTGTTCTTTCTTTGTTTGAGAGTGCCATAAACAGAGATGGAAACGATGCAAAAGAGTCTATCTCTTTTTGAAACTTATGAAGATTTGTTTTAAAAAACTCTAGTGCACCTTGTGCTATTTTCATCATATCTGGAATTTGTGCTAATATTTTTTCTTTTTGCAATGGTTCGATTTTGTGAGCGACTCCGCCTGCGACTATGCCTGTCGGATGGATTCTTTTTCCCGCCAACTCCTCTATAATTTTTTGCCCGAATGCTCTTAGATTTATGCCGTCTCTTGCCATTTGAGGATGTGTCTGCATCATCTTAAAGATATTTCTATCCTCTTTTGGTGCGTCAAAACCGTAGATAAAATCGGGACTTGAGAGGTGAAAAAAGTTTAGCGTATGTGACTGAAGCAGCTGCGCAAGGTTTATAATTTTTCGTATGTTTATTCCGGCTTGCGGCGGAGTAATGGCTAAAATCTCATCTATGGCTTTTGTGGATGCTACGACATGGCTGACGGGGCAGATACCGCAAGTTCTGGCAGTTATTGCAGGCATCTCTGTATAGAGCCTCCCCTCACAAAACTTCTCAAAACCGCGGTATTGCGTTACATGTATCTTTGCATCTTCTACTTTGCCGCTCTCATCAAGGTTGATTGTAATCTTTGCATGCCCCTCGATTCTAGTTACGGGGTCGATTATGATTTTTCTGTTTTCCATAACTATTTTCCAAATCTTGTAAGGGAATATATATTTATCTCTCTGCCCTCGATAAGCGCTTTAAGCATCTCATATATTGCATCTGAGGGAGTAGGGCAGCCGGGGAGAAAGTAGTCTACTTTTACCACTTCATGCAGAGGCAAGACTTTATTCAAGAGTTTTGGCACCATCTTGGATGGGTACTCTTTGTTCTTGTTAATATCCGCCAAATCAAGATAGCCTCTTTGCAAAACCGCATCACTTCCAAAGAGGTTTTTCATAGCGGAGACATTTCCCGTAATCGCACAATCTCCAAGAGCAAGGAGGAGTTTTGAGTTTTCTCTTATTTTCTTTATCATCGCAATGTCATGGTCGGTACTTAGGGCACCCTCAACTATGGTCAAATCAACATCTTGCGGAAACTCTTTAGCATCTACATAAGGGCTGTAAACTACATCAATAAACGGTGCTATTTCTATGAGCTTCTCATCCATATCGAGTATCGACATGTGACACCCGGAACAGCCATCAAGCCAAAGAGTCGCAAGTCGCAGTTTTTTTGTAGAATCTTTCATCTGTTTTTCCTCTTTTGTAAAAAATAGTATAACAAATTTATAAGCAGTTAATTATCAAACAAACTCCCTGCGTTGACACTTATGAAGTAATTCTTTTGATGTTGTTACTTATTTTGAATGTAAGTCTATTGTAAAAAATCAAAAGCTATATAAAAAGAGTGATGGCAGTGCGGAGATGGTGTTAAAAATAACAGAGAAGGAAGAAATACATCCCATTCTTAAATTTTGGCTTCCAAGTCTGCATGTTATTGAGCCTATGTCAATGCAAGAGAATTTTGAAAAGCAATTAAGAGAATGTCTGTTGATGAATTAAACCGCGACATTAGCGATATTAAGGCAATTGTTATAAATATAACTGTTTTTATAAGAATCTTTTCATTGTGGATGGGGTAAAGGGATTCGAACCCCTGAGTGACTGGACCAAAACCAGTTGCCTTACCGCTTGGCTATACCCCAATAAATGGAAACGGCTGTTTTTGCTACTTTTGTAATGGGTGGAATTATAAATATTTAAGCCTTACAGTACCCTTAATTATACGCCTTTTTGCCGTGAGTTATCTGCTTAAAATATAGCTGAAATACATTTTCTGCTGAACTATGATATAACTTTAATGACTATCGGTTAGTCACACAAAACTCTGAATATTTTTAAAATAAATGATAGAATATTGTATGAAATTTTTAGAACTTTTAAACCAAACCAACCTTATTGCCGCTCACAGGGGTGCACGTTCTATTGCGCCTGAAAACACGCTTATCGCGTTAAAAAAGAGTTTAGGCAGGTGCGATTTTATTGAGATAGATGTGCAGCTAAGCCATGATGGCGCGGTTATTGTTATGCATGACGATACATTGGAGAGAACTACAAACGTAGCTGAAATAGACGCATTTAAATCTCGTAAACCGTATAGAGTTTATGACTTCACTCTTGATGAGCTTCGTACTCTTGATTATGGAAGCTGGTTTTACAAGGATAAAAAGCATAAAGAGCCGCTTCTCACACTTCGCGGCGCGTTAGAGTTTATAAAAGAGAATAACATTTTTTTAAATATTGAGATTAAAGACATGTATGGCATAGTTAGCGATGATGCGGCAGTTGAGGCGGTTGTAAAAGAGATAAAAGAGAGCGATGCAAACGAGCTGGTTTTGATATCATCGTTTAGACATGAATACTTAAAATTGGCAAAAGAGAAATTGCCTGATGTGCCGACTGCGGCTTTAGCTGAAGGCAAACACCCTCTAAATCTACTTGAGTATTTAAGAGAGCTTGGCGTAAACGGATATAATCTTAATAAAGAGTTGGTTGATAAAGAGAGTGTTGAGATGTTAAGAGAAGCTGGTTTTTTTGTGGGCGTCTATACGGTTAATGATTTAAAGCGCGCAAAAGAGCTCTTTGGCATGGGCGTAAACTGCATCTTTAGCGACACTCTAGAGAAAAAAGAGGTAGGTGTTTTATGAGTTATGAAAAATTTCAAGAGGCTCTTGACATACTCGATATATCTTCGCGTGTATCTCACGCGGAGCTTAAAAAAAGGTACCGTAAAATATCAAAGATTTATCATCCGGATATGCCTGATGGTGATGCAAAAAAGTTCAAAGAGATAAACGAGGCTTATAAAATAGTTGATGAGTATATGCAAAATTTTAGATTTAGGCTTGATGAAGAGGAGTTTTATGAGCAAAACCCTTTTTCAAGAAAATCAAAAGATTGGTTTTATAATTTTTAAGGAGCAAAAGTATGATTATAGGGATTCCAAAAGAGGTAAAAACTGATGAGTTTCGTGTCGGTGCAACGCCCTCAAATGTTGCTGTTTTAGTTAGTGACGCTCATGAGCTGTTTGTAGAGAGCGGTGCAGGTGAGGGGAGCGGTTTTAGCGATGAAGAGTACGCAAATGCAGGTGCAAAAATAGCGCCAAGCGCCAAAGAGCTCTATGAAAAAGCTCTCCTGATTGTAAAGGTTAAAGAGCCGCAGCCCTCAGAGTATGAATTTTTAAACGAGAAGCACACGCTCTTTTGTTATCTTCATCTTGCCCCCGCAAAAGAGCTGACGAAAGCCTTGGTGCAAAAGAGAGTTTGTGCTATCGCCTACGAGACGGTTGCTCTTGGAGGCGAACTTCCGCTTTTAAAGCCCATGAGCGAGATTGCGGGAAGTATGGCGCCCATTGTCGGAGCATATCATCTTAGCCGTTATCAAGGCGGAGAGGGCATCTTGATATGCGGATCAGAGGGAGTTGAAGCGGCTAAAGTTTTGGTAATCGGTGCCGGCAATGCCGGATTTAGTGCGGCTAAAATTGCTTCAGGCATGGGCGCGGAAGTAACGGTAATAAATCGCACGGCTCCAAAACTTGATGAGCTCAAAAAACTGCTCCCGAATGTTAAAACCGCTCTCTATTCAGAAAAGATATTTTTAGAGGCTATAAAAGCTTCAGACATAGTCATAGGCGCGGTGCTTGTCCACGGCGGTGCCCCAACTCCAAAATTTATTACATGTAAGATGTTAAAAGAGATGAAAAGAGGAGCGGTGGTTGTGGATATTGCCATAGATCAGGGCGGTATATCGGAGGTTTCTCATCCTACAACCCACACAAATCCTATCTTTACAGAGGAGGGCGTGTTGCACTACTGTGTGGCAAATATGCCGGGAGCTTATCCGAAAACATCTACTTTGGCACTTTCAAACGCCACAATCTCCTATGTTAGAAAATTGGCAAACGAGGGAGTCGTAAATGCCATCAAAAATGACGCATCACTGGCTCTTGGCGTAAATGTTTGCAGAGGTGCTGTTACAAACTTATCGGTAGCAAATACGCATAATCTAGAGTTTAAAAGCATTGAATCATGTCTGGAGGGCAGATAGCCATGAATTCAAACAGCGAGATGGTTGATTATCTTGTAAATGTCGGTGCGCTTCGCTCAGCGAACATCATAGAGGCGTTTAGAAATGTTGACAGAGCTGATTTTGTCGCAGACAGAAGTGCAGCAGATATCTATGAGGATTATCCTCTTGGAATAGGTTGCGGACAGACTATATCCCAGCCAAGAACAGTGGCAATGATGATGGAGATGCTCTCGCCAAAAGAGGGGCAAAAGATACTTGATATTGGAAGCGGTTCGGGATGGACAACGGCGCTTTTGGCGTACATTGCAGGAGAGAGCGGCTTGGTAATCGGAGTTGAGAGAGTAGCGGAGCTTGTAAAGTTTGGAAGCGCTAATCTTAAGAAATATAATTTAAAAAATGCTAAGATTATAGAAGCGGGAGAAAAGTTAGGCATTGAGGGTGAGATGTTTGAGCGCATCTTGGTCTCTGCCGCTGCCGAAGAGTTTCCATACGAGCTCAAAAGCCAGCTAAAAGTAGGCGGAAAGATTGTCATCCCCGTACAAAACTCAATCTATGAGATGACAAAAGATGAAAACGGTGAGCTTGATGGAGTTGAACACTACGGATTTACGTTTGTTCCGTTGATTAATTGAATTGAGTACTCTGAGTAAGCACAGATTGCTTTGTCACAAGTTCCTCGCAATGACGGTCATACAGTCATTGCGAGCTTCGTTAGAAGCGCGGCAATCTAAAAAATTAATTATTCAGAGAATTTAATTTATTAATAGGAGTAAAAGATGTCACAAACAGCATGGTTAAGCAAAAAACTAGACAGTGGGAAAATTTTGTGTCAGGCATGTGCGCACGCTTGCAAGCTTGATGAGGGCGAGTATGGTATATGCGGTGTAAGACGTGTAGAAGATGGCGAGCTTAAACTTCTTGTTTACGGACTTGCGGCAGCTGTAAACATCGACCCCGTAGAGAAAAAACCGATGTTTCATTTTCTGCCAAAAACAAAAGCCTTTTCAGTTGGAACGGTGGGTTGCAACTTCTCTTGCAAGTTTTGTCAAAACTTCGATATATCGCAATACCCAAAGGAACACGCCCACAAAATAGTAGGACACGAACTTCCGCCACAAAAAATAGTTGATTTGGCAATTGAAAACGGATGTGAGTCGATAGCGTACACATACAACGAGCCGATAGTATTCTTCGAGTACACATACGACACGGCAAAAATTGCTCACGAAAAAGGGCTGAAAAACATCTACGTCACAAGCGGCTATGAGACACGCAAAGCAATAGATTTGCTTCAGCCATACATAGACGGAATGAACATAGACATCAAAGGTTTTACGGAGGAGTTTTACAAAGAGATTTGCGGTGCGAGACTAAAACCGGTACTTGAAGCTGTTAAATATGCGCATGAGAAGGGAATTTGGATAGAGATAACGACACTACTAATCCCAGGTAAAAACGACTCCGATGAAGAGATAAGAGGCATTGCAAAGTTTATAGCTGCACTTGATAAGTCTATACCGTGGCACCTCTCAGCTTTTCATCCAATGTATAAAATGCTAGATGTTCCTCGCACTCCCGAATCAACTCTTCTTCGAGCCTATAAGATAGGGGTGGAAGAGGGTTTGAAATATGTTTACATAGGAAATATTGACAATGAAGACCATGAATCGACCTACTGCCCGAGCTGCAAAAACAGGGTAATTGACAGAAGCGGAAATATAGGGCAGTTTGTGACAAATGAGCTTGATAAAAACGGTACATGTCCATATTGCGGCTACATGTTAGAAGGTGTGTGGCATTAAAATTAAGTAATATTTAAGTTTTCTAGGAGTACGATAGTTGAATTTTAATAAAAGGAGTCTGTTATGTTACTTGCAACTTATGATCCGTTTAGAGAGCTAAGAGAGCTTGAAAAGAAGATGAGAGGTGGTTTTCCCGCTTTAAATGAGGAGAGCGCATTGTCTGGATTTACGCCTGTTGTAAATACCAGAGAGGGTGAGTTTGCCTACCATGTTGAGGCTGATTTGCCGGGTGTGAAAAAAGAGGATATCTCTGTTGAAACAAAAGATAATGTCTTGACTATATCCGGAGAGAGAAAGCATAAAGATGAAGTAAAAAAAGAGGATTACTACAAGCTTGAGAGCAGTTATGGAAAATTTGTAAGAAGCTTCACCCTCCCAAAAGGTGTTGATACAGAAAATATCAAAGCATCCTGTGAAAACGGTGTTTTAGAAGTTGTTATCCCAAAACTGACCAAAAAAAGCGAAGAGAAGAAGAAAATAAAGGTTAAGTAGTCTTTATGAAGATACAGCACTATGCTGTATCATATTTTTACCTTTAATGATTTACTTTCCTCTTTAAAACCTTTTCTACTGACGCAATTTTACTTTTCAATCTGTTTTTTTGGTTTTTTCTGATGTCAAACTTTAAAGAGGAGTAGACCCTCTCACAATCTTGAAGCTGTTCATACGCCAGCTCTATGATTGCGAGAGCCTCTCTAATCGTCTGAGTCTCTATAACAGTTCCCATAGGTGTTAGTTGATATGCAACTCCAGACTTATCTATGGCATCTATAACTTTGCTTACCTGTTTTGATACGGATGAGCCTTCTCTGCACTCATCTGAAGTTGGAAACATGGAAAATTCTAGCAATACGCTCATCTAGATTCTTCTAAAACATATTTACGACGCCGTAATCCAACAGCTCTTCGTACTGTTCTTTTGTAAGCACGGCTTTTACTTTCTCAATGCAATCTAGATGGATTTTTGTAAGTTCCGCTCTTAGTTTTGCTATCTCATCTATTGTCGGATAGAGCTCTGTTGCTTTTGGGCTCTCATGCTGAAATGATATTTTTTGAGTTACTTCAAGTTCAAGCTTTTTTACAACTAAAGCTTTGTCAATCGCTTTTGTCATTAGCTCTTTTTTGATTTTAAGTATCGCTTCAAGCTGCTCTTTGCTTAGGTTTAGGTTTGAACTAGACGGGTCATACAGAGAAAGACCGACTAGATAAGGAAGGTTTTTCGGCATTAAAAAATAGTCTTTTGGAAAGTTTTCTTTGGCTACAAACGCTCCTGCGGGACCTGCCTTTTTTTCCACTTTTGCAAACTCTTCAGCTGGCGGTGGAAGATTTGGTTTTGCTATTGCGGTTGTTGCAAATAGTACTATGCACGATGCTATTGCCGCTGTTTTGATTGATTTCATTTTGATTTCCTTTTAAGTTTTGTGTAAGTTTGTATTATACACGCCAATATATAACCAAAACTTAATGAAGTAAATTTTTAAAAAATCAAAATTTACTTCAGCATCTCGATAGCTTTTTTTACGCATGAATTAAGCGACGTAGTCTCAGAGACAACAGGCGTAATGTAAGATGGAAAGTAGTTTTTTGTAGTATGTCCGATGCAAACTGCTCTGTAGCTCTCATCCCAATCGGCACTCTTTAAAAAACACTCTATTGTAGATGGAGAGGAGAATATGATTACCGATTTTTTAGGAAGCGCAATTTTCTTCTTAAAATTTACGCAGACTGTCTGATAAACAATCGCTTCATCGCAAACAACGCCGTTTGAGTTTAGTGTATCTACCAAATTGGTTACAACTTTTGAGCCTCTTATATAGAGAACTCTTTTGCCCTTTAGCAGAGGAACAAGCTCGTTTGCAAACTTATCTCCGTGTTTCTCTTTGCTTACAAATTTTATCTTTCCGCCTAAATTGCTTGCAACTTTTGCCGTTTGCGGAGCTATCACGTAGAGCGGTTTTGTTTTCCACTCTTGATTGTAAGAGTTTAGTGAGTAGACCGCATTTTTGGATGTAAAAATAAGCGCATCATATTGTGAAAAATCAATAGCGGCTTTTATGGTCTCTATTTTGATGACTGGAAGGTTTTTAGCCCATTTAACTTTTTTGTCATTAAGTACATAGATATTTAAAGAGCTGTTTTTTATGTTTTCAATAATAGAGTTAATGTTTCTTTTGATTCTTGAGAGAATTGTGTTTTGGCTGTTTAAAACAAGAGATTTGTTCTCATCTACAAAAAAATTTATATTTTGCTTGCTTAACAGATATGTAATTTTTATAAGCTCCTCAAATATGTGCTCATTTGAGTAATTTCTATCAAGTATAAACGAATTAGCCGTCTCGTCATACTCATAGTAGATAAGATTTAACGGCTCAATGAGTTTTTGCATATTTTTCATAGAGTGGATAATAGCATTATCTCAGTAAATATTTTTCAAAAAAATTTGAAAAATATTTGAGCTTCGCTTATTGAAATGTAGTTCCGCCATCAACCACGATTGTTTGACCCGTCAGCCATGAAGACTCATTACCGCATAAAAAGAGGCACGCACCCGTCAAATCCTCAGCTTCGCCCATGCGAGAGAGCGGAGAGCGTTTTACAACTTCGTTCTTTACCTCTTCATAATTAGGAAACGCTTTTAGTGCGTCGGTATCAATTGGACCGCCGCTTACAGCATTTACTCTAATTCCTTTTTCGCCAAGTTCAGCAGCAGCGTATCTTACCATAGCTTCAACAGCAGCTTTGTTTGTGCCGTGACCTGCATAGTTTGGAGTGTATACAAGATTGCCCGTTGAACTCATGCTGATAATGCTTCCGCCGCCTGTTTTTTCCATTCTTTTTGCAGCTTCCTGAGCGCCGACGACAAATGCATCAACAGTTGCAGTGTAGATGTTGTTTAGACCCTTTGGTTTAAGTCTCATAAACGGACCAAACCCGCCGACAACTGCGCGCCCTGAGATGATAGCGTTTGATATGAAAAAGTCAAGTCTCTCAAAATCTTTGTCAAACTCTGCGTAAACATCTCTGTAAGTATCAGGCTCTAAAATATCAAGCTTGTATGCTCTTGCTTTTACTCCATATTTTGCTTCAATATCGGCTATTATCTCAATTGCCGCATCTGCTTTTGTCGCGTAAGTAAATGCGACGTTACACCCTTTTTGTGCAAATGCATAAACAATTGCTTTGCCAATTCCGCGGGTTCCTCCGCTGACAAATAGAGTTTTTCCCTGCATACTTTTTTCACTCATTTTATAATCCTTTGATTTCGTAGTTTTCCATAATAATTTCTAGTTTTTTCATATTCTCACTGCTTGGAGCAACAAGAGGAAGTCTGTACTCCAGCGTGTCGATAAGTCCTGCTATGTACATAGCGGCTTTTATCATAATCGGATTTGATTCTAAAAAAAGAGCTTTGTTTATAGGAAATAGCATCTCATTTATAGCTCTGGAACCTACAAAATCGCCGCTTAGAGCTTTTCGTACCAGTTCGCTTTTAAGGTCAGGTAAAAGGTTTGACGTGACGGAAGTAATTCCCGCTCCGCCGCTTGCAAGTATAGGATAGTCGATTGCATCATCGCCGCTGAATACTTTAAGTTCAGGTCTGCGTGAGAGCAGCTCTATTGTACGCTCCAAACTTCCCGTAGCCTCTTTGATACCGTATATATTTTTGACATCATCAAAGAGTCGTATAACAGTGTCGGCATTAATGTCCACGACCGTGCGCCCAGGAACATTGTAGAGCATAAAAGGGAGCTCTGGAACTGATTCGGCTATTGCTTTGTAGTGTTGGTAGAGTCCCTCTTGAGACGGTTTTACATAGTAGGGTGCAACTGAAAAAATAGCGTCAACACCGCATTTTTGCGCAGTTTTTGCAGCTTCAATCGCCTCTGCAGTCGAGTTGCTTCCCGCACCCGCAAGAACTTTAGTATTAGTTGCGCGACAAACCTCTACTGCTATCTCTATGCATATTCTGTCTTCATCATAGGTGAGTGTTGCGCTTTCGCCAGTTGTTCCTACAGGACAAACCGCGTCAATGCCGTTTTTAATCTGTCTTTTAATTAGGTTCGCATAAGAGAGCTCATCCAGTTTTCCATTTTTAAACGGGGTAATGAGTGCAGTAGTTGAACCGGTTACGATATTCATCTAGTTACCTTTTTTTAAAATAAGTGTTGTTGATTTGTCAAAGTTGAAGTATTTTTGAGCAACTTCTTGAACTCTCTCTTGAGTAATCTTTTCTATATTCTCTTCATATGTTAAAAGCGGTGTCAAATCGCCTCTTACCAAATAGCTTCCAAAAAGGTTTGCAACCGATGTTGAACTTTCTAGCGAATAGATAAAATCCGTTTTAGAGTTGATTTTTACCTTCTCTATCTCTTTTTCGTCAACTTTTTTCTTCTTTATAAGTTCTATCTGCTTAACAAGCTCTTTTTCTACATCGGAAGCTTTTACATCAGGATTACATGTCGCTAAAAATATAAAAAGTCCCGGATCGATATTTTCCATGTTGTATGCGTAGATGCTGTTTACAAGGCGTTTTTTCTCGATAAGCTCTTTATAGAGTCTTGAGCTTTTTCCTGAAAAAAGAATCTCTGAAATCATACTTAGAACAATCTGGTCTTCGTGTTTGAAGTCAGGAATATGAAAAGTAATCGCGAGCATCTCAACTTCGCTCTCTTTGTGGATAATTACTCTTTTTGCGCCGTTTTGTTCAGGCTCAACAAATTTAAGCGCAGGAATTTCTGCCTTATTTTTGATATGTCCGAACTTCTTTTTTGCTTTTTTGAAAACTTCCTCAGGCTCAACGTCGCCTGTTACCATTAAGATGGCATTGCTTGGCTGATAGTAGGTTTTGTGAAAATCTTTTATATCATCGATACTCCAAGTCTGTATATCGTTCATAAAGCCTATCGGAGTCCAGTGGTACGGATGATATACATAAGCGTTGTTAAAGAGCGCAAAGTATAGGTATCCCAGCGGAGAGTTCTCCGTTCTCCATCTTCTCTCTTCGGCGACAACATCACGCTCAGGTTGAAACTCTTTGTCTTTAAGTTTTAGATTTTGCATAAGTTCGGCATAAAGCTCAAGCGATTTTTCAAGATTTTGCGTGCTTGATTTTATGTAGTAGTGTGTGTAGTCAAAGCTCGTAGATGCATTATTTACGCCACCTATGCTCTTTACCTCTTTGTCAAACTCGCCGGCTGGGAGGTTTTTTGTAGATTTGAAGTTCATATGTTCAAGCATGTGGGCGATGCCTGTTTTGCCCATTACCTCATTTCTGCTTCCAACTTTGTAGAAAATATCCGTGCTAATGACATTTGTAGAGTTTTTTAGCGGAATTACGACTATCTGCAATCCGTTTTTTAGAGTTTTTGTTTCATATTTTGGTAGCGAAGATGCCATTAAAGTTCCTAAAATTAGTGTGAGTGCTAAGAAAATTTTCATACTATTTTCTGTCCGCACCTATTGCTTGAGTTATATTTGTGTATCCGTCGGTCTTTATTAGCTCCGTGAGTTCTATGTTGATATTTTTAATCATATCAAAGCCATGAAATACAAGTCCGCTGTATATTTGAACAAGTGAAGCGCCGGCTTTTATGCGCTTGTATGCCTCCTGTGCCGAGTCAATCCCGCCAACCGAGATAAGCGTTGTTTTTCCGTAAAGCTCTTTTGCAACAGCTTCAAAAATCTCAAAACTTTTTTTCTTTAAAACAGCACCGCTTAAGCCCCCGAAGCTTTGAGGATTTTTTACAAGCGAGTAGTCGATTGTGGTGTTTGTAGCAATTATACCGTCAGCCCCGCTCTCAACAGCCAAAGTTGTAAGTGCAACCGCATTTTCAACAGACATGTCGGGTGCGATTTTTAGCAAAATAGGTTTATCTGTTATAGCCTTTGCTTCTGCAAAAAGCTTTGTTATAAACTCCTCGTTTTGCAAGTCGCGAAGACCTGGAGTATTTGGCGAAGAGATGTTAATAACGAGATAATCTCCAAGTGTGTGAAGCGCTTTGATAAGAGTCGTGTAGTCGTTTATAGCTTCACTCTCAGGCGTAACTTTGTTCTTGCCTATATTTATGCCTATGGGTGTCGTAAAAGGAAATCTTGTTTTTAATCTTTTTTGCACTTTAAGCAGACCGTCGTTGTTAAATCCCATAGCGTTTTGAATACTCTGCTCTTCAATATGACGAAACATTCTAGGCTTTGGATTTCCAGTTTGGGGTTTTGGGGTAACGGTACCTATCTCGGTAAAACCAAACCCTAAAATCTGCATACCGCGAATCATAGTCGCATTTTTATCAAATCCCGCACCCAGACCTATCGGGTTTAAAAATGTGCGGCCAAATAGCTCTTGCTTTAATATGTTGTTAGTTACAAAGTGAGACTCTAAGAATGGGTTAAAAGGTATTTGGCAGATGTTTGGCAATCTAAGAATGGACTCTACAAGATGGTGAGCGTTTTCGGGTTCAAGTTTAAATAGCCAAGGTTTTATGCTTTGATAATCTATCATTTGTTTGCCTCTTTACCTTTTATAAAAATTTAGTGATTATACAAAAATAATGGTAAAGTTTTGCTAATAGCTGATATGGCTTGCAAGAGAGTTTAATTGTCTTCTCTAATAACGCACGCTTTTGTGCGCAAGTAATAGCATCTCTTTGTCTCCTGAGCTGTCCCCGTAGGCGTAAATAGTCTCATAATCATCTATGTTGAGATGTTCTTTTATGCGTCTTTCTTTCTCTTTGCCGTGGCAGTTTATGGTTGAAAATTTGCCGCTAAAGAGCCCATCTTTAAACTCCAGCTGTGTTGAGAGCAGCTCAATCCCCTCTTTGTCACACCAAGGCTGCAGCCAGCACTTCATGGAGGCTGATACAATGACGACTCTGTCACCCTTTTCTTGATGCTCTCTTAGGATTTTAATCCTCTCTTCATTGATGATAGAGTCTAGTTTTGTAAGTGAGAACTCTTTTGCTCTGTTTTTAAAAAACTCCTCATCCATCCCTTTGAAAAATATCCTAAACAGATGCTCTTTTGCCACGCCGTTATTCATCAGCCTTAGCTGCCAAAGTACAAAATATGGGACAAACTTGAACATATTTAACATGTACTTTTTTTTGCCGACACTCTCTTTTAAAAACGTATCAAGCGAGTCTTTTGTCGTAAGTGTGCCGTCAAAATCAAAAAGTGCCAGATTCATTCATAATACCTCTCTTTAAAGTAGCATTTGCCAACCAGAAGCCATGATGGAATGTTATAAAATTTCTCATTTTGATAATCAAGATAGCGTTTTTTATACTCGTCATACTCAAATCCGCTGCATTTTGCGGTGTAAAATGTGGCACCGCCTGCCTCAAAATTTTCTAACATGTAAGAGCTGCAGATGCTCTCTAACAGCTCCTCATTAATTGGTCTTTTGTTAAAGATGGTGATTTCTTTGTTTTCAAGGGCTCTTACATCCAAAAGCTTGTCATCAATGCGCCCATATTTTGAGTTGTTAAAGAGCACCGTCACATCCCTCTTGCAGTAGTGTGAGAGCAGGGAAGCAGTAGAGTAGCTTGACGTAAAAATCCGCTCATCATCAAATCTCTCAAGCTCTGCGCAAATGGTCTTGGGCTGTGTGTACATAACAACGTCGGAGTATTTTTTATGACCGCTCAGTAGTGAGGTTGGAAGCAGTAAAATAGTCGTAAAAATAGCTATATGCACAAATGTAAAAATGGCGTTATATTTGAAGAGTTTTGCAAGATTTTTCTCATCCAAAAAGCTAAAGAGCAAAAAGATGTATGGGGTAAAGAGCAAGAACCAGTGAAGTCCTATTTTGTTCTTTAGCGAGACAACAAAAAAGATAAAAAATGCAACGCCAAGAATTGATAGCAGAAGTTTATAAAGCGCTGTTCTCTCAAACCTAGCCTTAAATAAAAAGTAGGCTCCCCACGGAGTTAGGATGTAGAGAATAAGCCCAAAATAGCCTAGAAGAGTGCCTATGTTATAACTGCTCTCTTCGGTTCTGGCAAAAAAGTTGAATATTATGTTGTTCCAGCAGCTGTTGTAGTTGAAGTAGAGGTTTTGAGCTATAAAAAGAGATACGACCACACTCACGATTAAAACGTTTTTTATGGCTTTTAATTTGTACATGTAAAAAGAGAAAATAAGCAGTGAGAGCATCAGAAAAACTGCAAAATATTTGCTTAAAAATGCACTACCTAAAAACAGACCTGCCAAAAGAGAGTATCTGAGCCACTCTTTTTTCTCAAACGAATATAGCAAAAAGAGAGTTCCAAACGAGCCAAAAAAGAGCAGGGCGACGTCATTTGTCATAAGCATAAGGAGCAAGTCAACTGGCGAAGCCAAAAAGACAAACGAGGTTAATAGTGCTTTTGATTTCTCAATACGATAGAGCAGAGCAATTTTATATATGACAAAAGCCGCAACGAATGTAGTTGCAACTGCAAAAAGTCTAAAAAAGATATGCGAGTCGCTCATATAGTTCATAAGATGAATCAGCCAGCCGACCATCGGAGGGTGGTCGTAATAGCCCATACTCAGGTTGTCAGCCCATTTTATGAAGTAGGCTTCATCTCCGGTGAGTGGGAGAAGTGTGAGTAAAATTATCTTAAAGGCAAAGATTGCAAAGAGGACGCGAACCTCTTTTTTGTAATAGTTTGTCATATGCTCATTTTCTTAAAAATAAACTCGGGAATATGCTTGATGATTAGCATAATAACCATCCAGACAGATTTTGTGTAGAGTACATTTCTGCCACTTTGCTGCGCATTGAAGATATCTTCTGCCACTTCGCTAGGGCTTGCTGTGAGTTTTTGAGGCAGGTCAAGCCCCTCTGTCATTTTTGTATTTACGAAGCCCGGTTTTACCGTTAGAACCTGCACACCGCTCTCATGAAGTCTGTTTCTAAGACCGCTTAAGTAGGCAGAGAAGCCTGCTTTCGCACTTCCGTAGATGTAGTTGGCTTTTCTTCCCCTATCTCCCGCAACTGAGCTGACGCCCACTATAAAGCCGCGTCTCTCTTTTTCAAAATCATTTGCGACTATGTTTAGGATGCTGATGGCTCCTGTGTAGTTTACGTTTATCATCTGGAGTGTTTCGCTCCACTCTTTTTGTGCCGCTTTTTGTTCAGCCATGTATCCCGAGACGACTATAACGCCAAGCGGTCTTTTTTTAAGCGAGCTGTAGAAGCCCTCATGAGTATCATATGAAGTAATGTCAAACTCTTTAAGCTCCACTTCCACGCCGCTTCTTATCTCTATATCATTTTTTAAATCTTCCAAAGAACCGCACTCTCTAGCCGCAAGATAGAGGTTGTAGCCATTTTTTGCATATATTCTTGCCACCTCTTTTGCGATGTCGCTTTTCGCGCCTATTATCAGAATAGAACTCATATTTTTATCCTTTTTGACTGGAGTGAATTTAATTTTTTATCCATGTTGTTCTCTCTTCTAAATGCACGAAATTTCTCTATAAGAGGATAGCCCTTCTCAAACGTCTCACAGCTTACACGTACATCTTTTGTAAGATAAATTCTGCCGCCACACCTGAGAACAACTTCATCAAGAGTGTTTAAAAGTTCAAACAAACCCGCCTCTATCTTAAAATCAAGTGCGAGTGAGTAGCCCTCAAGCGGAAACGAGAGGTAGTTTTCATTCTCTTTGCCGTAGAGTTTTAAGACTGCTAGAAATGAGCCTTTGCCTGAAGCAGAAATCTTTCTCAAAATCTTTTTTAAGCCCTCAAAACTCTGCTCTTTTGGCAGGATGAACTGATACTGCGTAAAACCACCGCTTCCGTAGATTCTGTTCCAATCCCCTATGGCATCAAGCGGGTAGAAGAAGGTGTCTATGTCTACTTTTTGCTTTGATACGCCGTCTTTTGCTTTTGCGTAGTAGAGTTTGTTAAAAGCCTTTACGCTAAGGTTATTGAGCGCAAAAGAGGGGAAATTAAAAGGAATACTTAGCTTCTTTTTGCTTTTGTAATCCAAATCGCTGTCATTGGCAAAATCTCCTACCATTAAAAGGCATTTTCCAATCTCCTCATCTTTTGCTAGACAATCTATCCACGCCACTGAGTAGGGCATCTCTTTGTAGTTTTCAAAGGCTTCAAAAGTCTCTTGCAGGCTTTTTGTCTTGATGGTTGTCTGGTTTATATTTTTAGAATTTATTTTTTTGAGGCTTATTTTTGCAGCTAGAATGACGCCGGTGAGTCCCATCCCTCCGCATGTTGCACGGAAGAGTTCATCTCCTTTTTTGCATGTTTTTATCTCGCCGTTTGGCAACATGATGTCAAACTCTTCAACACATTCGCTAAAACACCCCTCTGTGTGGTGGTTTTTGCCGTGAACGTCACTTGCAATCGCTCCGCCGACGGTTATGAGTTTTGTCCCCGGAGTTACTTTTAAAAACCATCCGCGTTTTACAAAGGAGTCGAGTATCTCGCTAAGAAGAACTCCGGCCTGACATGTAAGAGTTCCGCTAATCTCATCAAATGCTAAAAAATTGTTATATGTTTTGGTGTAGAGAATATTTTCATTTAAAGCGCAATCACCGTAGCTTCTGCCGTTTCCGTATGGGATAAATTCATCTGCTTTTTCAATATATGTGCCAAGCGCTTCTTTGCTTCTTAAAGAGAAGATTTTGTTTTTTATCTTTGGGTACATTCCCCAGCTAAGTAGTCCCACGACTAGTCCTTAAAGACGAATTTTTTATCTAAAAAATACTTCACGAGATAACCTATGCCAAGACCAATTACTGCACCTATGTATTTTGCGTTTTGGCTCTCAAATATGTAGTCAAATCCAATCTCAAAACCCCAAAAGATAAAGGTCGTAAAAACGCCCATAAGAGAGTAGAGAAAAAACTTTTTGCCATCATCCCTTTTGCTTTTTGGCTTATGAAAAAAAATATATTTTTTATCCAAAATGTATTTTAAAATAAGCCCCGCAACTGTTCCTGCAATCATTGCCGCATATAGCGAGAACTCTCCATCATAAACCAAAAAGCTAAGGTATTGAAATGCAATATTTACAATAGTAGAGATTAGCGCAAATAGCGCGTACCAAAGAGCTATCATGTAAGTTTTGCGACTAAGATAAAGGTGAGCAGCCAAAGAAAAATCGTCACTTTTAAAAATCTGTCTCTTATAACAACTTTTGTCGGGCTTCCGCTGTCTTGCTCTACAAAGGTAATCTGCATATATCTAAAAATCCCAAGAATGACGAAAAAAGAGGTAATGTAGAGATACTCTGTGTCAAGCCTATCTATAACTTCTGGCGAGATTGTGTACTGGATGTAGCTCACAATAACAACTCCCGCCATCAAGACCATAGCCGCGTTTACAAACTCAAGGTTGTATCCGTCTATGTTTTTTCGCGTCTCCTGACCTTCAAGAGATAGCAAAACGTCATCTCTTCTTTTTGCCAAAGCCAAAAATATAGCAAGCAGAAATGTCATAAGAATTATCCACATTGAGAGGGAGATACCCGTAACTGCAGAGCCTGCAAAAAGGCGCAGAACAAAGCCTGTCGCAATGATGAAAATATCCAAAATAGCAATGTGCTTTAGTTTAAGCGAGTAGGAGATGTTTAACAGAAAATAGATAAGCATTACCGCAAAAAGCTCGACGCTGATGATAAGTGAGATACTAAGAGATGAGATACTTAGAAGCGAAATAAGAGCTTTTGCACTGTTGGTTGAGACTTTTTCGCTTGCCAAAGGGCGGAACTTTTTTTTTGGATGCGCTCTGTCTTCATTTACGTCCATAAGGTCGTTAAAGATATAGATACTGCTTGCAAGAAGACAAAAGAGTATAAATGCAATAAGCGTATTTAGATTGTCATCAAGATTTGTATAAGAGAATGAGAAAAGAAGAGGCATAAATATAAATAGATTTTTAATATATTGATGAACTCTAAATAGCTTTAAAACTTCTTTCAAAAATTTCTCCTAATTAATGCGGGATTATAACATTTACTTGTAAAAATAACTAAAAAAGTATAGAATTGGACATACAATAAAATCAAGGAGCATGGAATGATTAGAGTTTTGGTACCGCTTGCAGAGGGATTTGAAGAGATAGAAGCTATTAATATTATAGATGTTTTAAGAAGAGGGGATATCGAGGTTTTGGTTGCCTCTTTGGATGAAAAAGCGGCAGTAAAAGGTGCTCATAATTTAACTGTTTTAGCAGACATGCAGATCACAAGCGTTGCAGTCGAGGCTATCGATATGATAATTCTTCCCGGAGGCTGGGGCGGAACTTTAGCGCTTTGCGATGATGCAAATGTACAGCGTATTTTAAGAGATATGGACAAAAAAGGCAAAAATATAGGCGCAATCTGTGCAGCACCCCTTGCTCTGCACAAAGCCGGAGTTTTAAAGCACAATTATACATGCTATCCGACTATAGAGGAGCAGATACGTCTTGATGGGTTTGATGAGACAAAGATGGTTGTAGAAGATGGCAATGTTATGACTTCGCGAGGTCCTGCAACTGCTATCTGCTTTGCGCTTCAAATCATTAAAAAGCTTCAAGGCGAACAGAAATACAGCGAGGTAAAATCGGCTCTTTTAGCTACATACTGCGACTAAAAACGGTAAGTGGTAACATTTTTATAGATTCCCCAAGTAGCTGAAACAGATAAGTTATAAATAATGTTTCGAGCTACATTTTGTAGATACTTTAACATCTTTATCCTGCTACTCCTCACTCAACCCATAAACTTCATATACTATTTTGTCTATCTCTTTGTCGGTTTGTTTTGTTTTTTGTTTTAGCAATCAAAAAACAAAATACACCCCTAGAAATAGGACTTTCTATCACTTTGTTTTCTATTTTTTATAAATTTTGTTTTTTATTTACCAAAAAATAAACCATATTTCTTTTTTCTCAATCGTAGTTTTAAATCTTCTATTATCAAAGCTCTCAAATGAGGCTCTTCCATGGTTTTCAAACTCGGTTTTAGGTCATGTTCTACGGAAGATAATATCTTGCTGTTGACCATATACATCAAACCTTTTGTTTTTCCCTCTGTTAAAAGTATATTTTTAGCGACAAGATTATCAACCCAATTTCTCAATCTATCATCGCTATTTAATTGTAAAATTTTTGACAAATCATAGCCTGAAATTTTTTTATATCTGACAATAGCACCAAGAGCAATGATTTCTTTTTGATTTATCTCATAATGTTTCGCCAAATAATCTAAAATTTGTAAAATTTCATTATCAATTATTGAGGAATACAAAATGGCACTCATTTCTTAAAACGGTTAGAATTTAGTTAAAAGTAAAACTCTGAGTTTGCTTTATATAAAATTTGTTATTAAAAAATTGTGTATAATTGTGTAATATAAAAAGGTTTAAAATGAGCAAAAAAGATAAATTGCTAAAAGCCATGAAAAATAATCCAAAAGATGTTCCTTTTGAAGATATCAAAAAACTTTTGGAAAGCATGGGTTATATTTGCTCAAATAGCGGTGGTAGTCATTTTATTTTTAGAAAAGAAAATTGTGATCATATTGTTATCCCTTACAATAAACCGATAAAAGCTATATATGTCAAACATGTACTATCTATTTTAGGAGAATAAAAATGAAAGATATAAATTATTATATGGGTCTTGATTATGAGATTATTATTAAAAAAGTAACCCAAAGTGACGGCGGAGGGTGGTTTGCGTATTATAAAGATTTCAAAGGAGTAATGGGCGACGGTGAAACATCGGATGAAGCTTTAAACTCTGTTCAAGAAGCATTTAGAGCATATTTAACCGAGGCTATCGCAAATAAAGAGCATATTTTTGAACCGCATACTCAAGAAAAATCACTTCGTATCAATATATCTATGCCTGAGCGAATTTTAAAAAAAATCGATGAATACATCGAACCGCTTCACATCTCAAGGTCTGCATTTATCCAAAAACTAGCCCTAAGAGAGATAAACGGCATGTCATAAAGCGGTAGCTAGTCTGCCATCAAATGAACTCTCAAATTTGGTATCTAAATTTAAAAAAGACGAGCTTTGACTTGCTTGTCTTTTAAGTAAAAAATAAGAAAAGTTTTAAAATAGTGTTTGACACACATTCTTAAGCTCTTAAATGAGGTTCTTCCATGGTTTTCAAATTTGGTTCCCAATAACTGTATTGATTATCCTAAACATAAAAGTACTATGCTATACTTTCAGACAAAATTTCAAAGGAGGGTTCAACAATGGTTATAAATATTAAAAACGAAACCGGCGGTTTTGAGTTTGTTGGCTCACGAGGTGCCGGAGAAATTATAAGAAAAAAGATGAAAACAGAACTAGATAGAGGAAACCATGTTACACTTGATTTTTCCGGTGTTGAACAGGTTACTCAATCTTTTATCGATGAATTTTTCGGGATTTTCATCAGAGCTTTTGGTATTGAGTACATCAGAGGCAAGGTCAGATTGGTCAATGAAACGCAAGGCATAAAAGATACTATAAACTTTGTCATCAAATATTCTAAAGAGAAGACTGCCTAAAAGTAGTCTTCATCTTCATCATCTATTATTTCACTCCACAGATAGTTTCTCTTAAAATAATCCATATCATAGTCTATATTTGCCTCATCAAATTCAAATGCAACTCTCCACAATCTTAATCTCTTCATCGCTTAACTCATAAAGTTCATAAACCATTTTATCTATCTCTTTATCGGTTTGTTTTCTTTTTTGTTTTTTTGCTTTAGCAATCAAAAAACAAAATATTCCCCAAAAAATAGGACTTTTCATCATTTTGTTTTCTATTTTTTATAAATTTTATTTTTTATTTGCCAAAAAATAAATCAAATTTGTTTTGCTTATCCCATTTTTATCTGCTTGCACATGCTGATGCCTCCACAACTAGTTGACACATTTTTAAAAACATTGTACAATATGACTACAATTTTCCTTCGGGATCGCCCCTCTTTTTTAAGAGGGCAAAAATTATCCAATCAAATCTTTGAGTTTACTTTTTAACTTTACAAAATCAACTTCACTTATTTTTCCAATTTTTTTCATAAGTCTTTTAGAGCTAAAAAGTCTATTTTGAACTAGCAGTGCCGTACTTATTTTATCATCCAAAAATTGAAATTGAAAAAAGAAGCTTCCATCTCTCATAGTTGTAGAGAGTGGAACACCTAAAAATATCTCATTTGTATATTTTCTGACTACTAAAACAGGTCTTTGAAACTTCTCACCTTTACCATTTTGCTCATGCCCGATATTTTCACCGAGCTTTAACCAAAAGATGTCTCTCTCTTTAAAATATACTCTTTGCTTTTTAGACTCTGTTATCTGCTTTAGCGTATTCCAATCATCAAAGTTTTTCATAACTTCCTCGTTTTGTTTTAATTAAAATTGATTTTGTTAAGCGTAGCAAGTTTTAAACGGCATGTGAAAATATATGGCAGTTTGAAAGATTTATAGATTTCCATATCTCAAGATTCTATATGTATTTTTAAGTAGAACTTAGCAGCAAGTAAAATCTTTAGCAAAATAAAATGACTTAGAATTCTTAACTAATATTTCATTTAGCTCCTTAACTTCTGATTGCTGAATTATTTCGAAAACTGCGATAGGTATTAAGCATAGATATGGTGTTATTGGAAATATTATTGTTTCTTTGTCTTTCGCATTATTATTATTTATTGGATTGCTAGGCATTATAAATTCAGCTTCTTCAGATTTCAACAAACCCCATTTGATGTTTTTTCTATATGAAAATTTCATATCAATAAAACGATTAACTTCAAATTCTAAAATAAACCTAGTTGAGAATGTATTATCTTTGCTGATAAAACAAGCACCTTTACTTTCTAATATTTCTTCTTCATCTTTTGTAATATTTGGAGGTGTTGTTTCATATAAAGGAGTATTTATAAAACTACTTGTAAATTCTTCTATGTAGTGTGTTCTAAACTCCCATAGAGAGTACATATTACAAATTATTTGGTTCTCTTGTACTGAAAAGACTGATAGTTTTTCGTTAATTATTTTGTCTACTAATTTTTGAAATTTATCCTCTATGGATTTCATAATACTAGCTTCAGTCTTTTGACTCCATAAGCTCTTTACAATAAAAATTTCATCATTTTCGTTAGTCAATAATTTTTGTTGCTTTTTTGAAGATAAATTTTTTAACTCTATTCGTTTATCATCATTATAAAATCTCTTAATACTAGCTCTAGGAATAATATGTTGTTTTATAGTTAATCTATGAGGGTTTGAATTTTGAATTTCTTCAAAATTTAGCTTTTTTTCCATCAATTCCCTTCCACAATCCCAATCTCTTCATCACTCAGCCCATAAAGTTCATAGACCATTTTGTCTATCTCTTTGTCGGTTTTGGCTATCTCTGTTTTTAGGTTACATGTAAGGGTTTTGTCATTTTCAAAGATGGCTTGCCACTCTTGTTTGAAGTTGCGTTGGGCTAGTTTGTCGGCAAATTTTAGTTTGAGGGCTTTTGTGTACTCTGCTATAAACTCCTCAAATGTCAGCTCTTCAAAGTTTTGGAGTTTTTTTGTGAGTTTTTCGAGTTTAAGGAAGTTTAGGAAGTTTTGTTTTGTCTCTTGAAGGTTTTTGTTTAGCTCCAGCATTTTGTCGGCTTTTTGGATGAATGGCTGTTGTTCGCTTTCTAAAATTTCTTTAATTGGCAATCGTTTTAAATTAACACCTTTAACTTCAGAAAAAGCTTTTCCAATTTCTGGGACTATAATCTGATATAAAAAATTTAAGAGCTTTGAATTCAAAACAACAAGTAAATATTTATGATTAAATTTTTGAGATTTATCAAATAAAATATGTGTTGTATCCATAGTAAATTTTTGTAAGTTATCA
Source organism: Sulfurimonas sp. (assembly GCA_041652055.1). Lineage (GTDB taxonomy): Bacteria > Campylobacterota > Campylobacteria > Campylobacterales > Sulfurimonadaceae > Sulfurimonas. The sequence goes on from JBAZIE010000008.1 coordinate 39,400, forward strand.
TATGTGACAACTAAATGGTCAGAAGTTTGTCTAAATATTAACTTTTCATTAACTATATACATAGCTTCATTTGTATTGCTCCATAACTGTTCAGGGTCAAAAAGAACAAATAATTCATTTTGTAAAGGAGTATATTTATAAAAATCTCTGCCTCTAATAATGGGTTTATATCTATCATCTATTTTCTTTTCTGATAAAAATCTATTATTATCGCCTGTTTTTATTCCATTATAAAATTGAAAGTTATTATTGCCAAGTGCTATTGAATTTATGAATGATTTTTTCCATAATGAAATTAAACTATCAGAAAATAAAAACTTATTATCTGGAATATTTTTAAACTCTTTTTGCTCAATTTCAAAGCCATGTAAATTTGCAAACTCTTTTTCATTGTTCACTGAATACAATTGAGAAGTTTTAATAATTTGCGTTCCCAAGATAAAAATTGAACTTCCTCCTGTATCTGCATCTTCAAAAACTTCATAAGGTAAATTTAACAATTTGTGAATAGAAAAATTATCTATTAAATATTCTCTAAAGTTTGCATAAAAATAATTTGTATAAAGTGTATTTGGAACAATAAAAGAAAGTAATCCATTATTTGAAATTAACTTCAATGATTGTTCAATGAAGATTAAATATGAGCTAACTTTGTAAGCTGATGACATTGGAAATGTAGTTTTATAATATTCAATATCTTTACTTTGAAAATCTTGTTTTTTGCCAAGTGCAAATGTAATATACGGCGGATTCCCAATCACAACATCAAATCCTCCCTGTGCAAAAACCTCGGGAAACTCTGCATGCCAGTCAAAGGCGTTTGGTACTACCGTTTTATCGTCTATAAGGGAGTTTCCTACCTTTATCTTATTTGCTAGTTTTGTGAGCGGTCTGCCTCTTTTTGCGGTTCTTAGCCATAAGCTTAGTCTTGCTATCTCAACTGCGCCCTCGTTGATGTCCACGCCGTAAAGGTTATGTTCTAACACCTCTTTTTCTACTTCGTAAGAGGCAAACAAATCGCCCATAAGGGCTAGGTCGTTTTGGAGTTTTTTATGCTCTTTGAGCAGATATTCCAAAGCTTGGTTTAAAAACGCACCGCTTCCACATGCAGGGTCTAGGATTTTTAGATTTAAGAGCCAATCTTTGTAGAGGAGTAAATTATCTTTGATTTGTTGCTCTGCTTTGGTCGGATTTTTAGGGTTTTTGGGCGAGACTAAAGTCTCACTTCCTATGTTTAGTTCTTCTCTTTTGTCTTCACACAACTTGCCTAAAGTGTTTTGCACGATGTACTCTGTGATGTAAGCGGGAGTGTAAAATACGCCGTCTTTTTTTCTCTTAGACTGCTTTTTGTCAAATTCATTTTCCAAAAGTTGTGCGCTTATCTCTTCTAGTTCGCTGATGGAGTTTTCAAAAATATGCCCTAAAATGTTTACAGAGATGTCACTTCCAAAGTTGTAGGCAGAGAGGATTTTTGCCGTGCGTCTAGCACTTCATCGTCAATGATGAGTTTGTTAAGCAGTTCATCATCCGCAAAAAGTCCGCCGTTGTACATGGTGATGTCTAAGTCTTCATCCCCTGCATTTATGGCTTCAAAATAGACTTTGTACGAATCGTAAAGAGTGAAGTTTTTTACAAGCTTTTTTACCTCTTTTTGTCTTTGGATAATGGTACCGATGGTATTTTTTGGCAAAAGGTCGGTATCTTCACCAAAGAGTATAAAGACGATGCGGTCGATGAGTTTTTGCGTTGCGTTTAAAAGTTCTAACTTATCTACATGTGGATTGTTCTTTAAAATATTTTCAAAAAGCTTTGTTCTAAAAATCGTATAATCTTTGTAGAGCTGGTTTGAGATGTCTTGCTCAAAGTTAAGCGATTTTTCTTTTATGGTTTGTGGAAGATTTTTGCTGATACTCTCAAAACTTAAAATCGTGTGAAGCTTTTTAAAGCCCTCATAGTCAAGTTCAAAAAGAAAAAACTGCTCATAAGCCGTGGCTTTATCAAAGTAAAATCTTAGTTCGTTGAAGTTGGAGACGATGACATATTTTGCATGTTCGTTGTGTTGCAAGTAGCCAAAAGCCTGACGGACGGCACTCTCTTCACGGTTGTACTTTTTGTCCAAATCTTTTGTTTTTTGGTCTTTTAGCTCTATGACTGCTACGACTTTGTCATCGACTAAAAGCGCACCGTCTGCTTTTTGGGCATTTGTCTCGTTCTTTTTTTCTCTCTCTAGCGTGTAGTGTTCGTCTACGGAGCGGGTTTTAGAGATATAGCCGAGGCAGTTTTCAAAGATATCTTCTAAAAATCCGTCTTGGTAGTCGGTCTCTATCCATGAAGAAATCTTCTCTTTTTTGGCTAAAAAGTTTTTGTACTTTTGCCATCTGTTTTCTATGAGTTTTTCATCTTGCTTTTGTATAAAATCGTTAAGTACTTTTTGACCGAAAAGTTGTTGCATGGCGTTTTCCGTTGTTTTATTATTGTTTGTATCTTAGCTTATAGTTTGTTAAAGTTGCGCATAAACAGAAGATTTTTCAAACTCCGTTCTTCCTCTTGGCTTGCAAACTCTTTTAGGTTTTCAAGCCGTTTTACAAAGGTAAACTCTGGGGCTAGTTCACCAAATAGCTTGGTGACAAACTCGCTGTCAAGTTCCGGAGCGTTGAGGCATGCCAACACCATAGAGCCTTCTATGCTCATCTCACGAAGCCGTTTGATGATTTTTTCATAATCTTTCGTAGCTTCAAAACTCCCTTTTTGCAGGGTAGGCGGGTCTATGATGATAAGGTCGTAAGGGGCATCTTTTCTGATGCGTGAGAAAGATTTTAGGATGTTATGTGGCATGAAACTTACCCCTTTTGTGTCGATGCCGTTTAGATGGTGGTTTGCACGTCCCACCGAGAGCGCACCTTTGCTCATGTCCATGTTTAGCACACTTAGCGCACCGCCTAGCTTTGCCGCAACGCTAAAAGCGCAGGTGTAACTAAAAAGGTTTAGCACTCTTTTGTCCCGTGCGTTTTCTCTCACAAATGTTCTGCCGTTTTTCATATCTGGAAAATAGAGGCTGTTTTGGTTACAGAGGAGGTTAAGCTTAAACTTCATTCCATTCTCAACCGCAAAGAGATTCTCTTTTAGTTCGCCTGCTACCACCTCGCTCGGACTTCCTTTTATATATCTTCTCTGCACGACTATGGTTTTATGCCCGCTTGTAGTGATGAAGTTTTTTAACATCTCTATTAGCTCGGCTTCCAGAGTGCCCTCAGATTCAAAGTAAAGAGCCACGCTTAAAATATCGTCAATCGAGTCTATAGTTAAGTGTCTCCACCCCTCATAAAGTCCGCCGCGACCATGAAAAAGTCTCTTAAATTCATTTGTTAAATCTGCTGAGTTTTCTCTTAAATGCGCCTCAATCTCAGATATGCTCATTAAACTCTCTCCCAAAACGTTCCCGCAGCCGTGTCCATCAAACTAACGCCAAATGCCAAAATCTCATCACGAAGTTTGTCTGAAGTTGCAAAATCTTTTGCTTTTTTTGCTTCATCTCTCTGCTTTATCAGTGTATTGATTTTTGTTTTTGTCTCTTCATCAACGCCGAACTGAAAATATTCGTAAGGGTTTTTTACACCAAAACCCAAAACTTCTTCGATAAACGCAAGGTTTGAGAGCGTATCGCGCTTAAGTTCCTTGTGCTTTCCTGCGGTGTCAAGCATTTCGTTCGCATGCGTTATCATCTCATCAATCAGCGCGAGTGAAGCAGATACGTTCAAATCATCGCCCAAAGCCTTTAGCAGTTCATCTTTAAACGCTGTTTTTACATCTTCGTAAGTTAGTCCGAAGAGACGTTTTTTTAGTCTGTAAATCTTATCCAGACGTTTTTTTGAAGCGAGCAAATCCTCTTCATTGAAGTTGAAGTTGCTTCTGTAGTGCGTTGATAGCAGATAGAAACGCAGAACCTCGCCGTCGTAAATTTTAAGTGCATCTTTTAAAAAGAAGCTATTTCCAAGGCTCTTTGACATCTTTTCGCCGTTTATGTTTACAAAACCGTTGTGCATCCAGTAGTTGGCGAGTGCATGTGAGGTTGCGCATCTTGTCTGCGCCGCTTCGTTTTCGTGGTGAGGAAAGAGCAGGTCGGCTCCTCCGCCGTGGATGTCTACTGCAAATTTTCTCTCAGGCTTTGCCAAGTGTTTTTCTATCATCGCAGAACACTCTAAGTGCCATCCGGGGCGCCCTTTGCCAAAAGGGGAGTCAAATGTAACGCTGCCGTCTTTTACACTCTTCCATAGAGCAAAATCCGCACTGTTTTTCTTCTGCGCGGAGCTCTCTACTCTTTGTAGTTTCTCATCTTCGTTTTGAACTCTGTGAGAGAGTTTTAGGTACTCACTGTCGCTTGAGGTGTCAAAGTAAACATCTCCATCGGCAGTTTTATATGCGTGTTTCTTATCAAGTAGCTTCTGAATCAGTTCAAACATCGCTTCAAGCGATTCGGTCGCTTTTGGCTCGATATTTGGGCGTTTTATGCCAAGCTGTTCCATCTCTTTATGATAAGCGTCTGTGTAAAAATCCGTTATCTCTTTTATCTCTTTGCCGCTCTGGCTTGCTTTGTTTATGATTTTATCGTCGATATCCGTTATGTTTCTGGCATAAGTAACATCGTAGCCCTCTGCCTTTAAAACTCTAGTTAAAAGGTCAAAAACCAGAGCGCTTTTTGCATGTCCCAAGTGGGCATCGTCATAAACGGTTGGACCGCAGACATATAGAGTTGCCTTGCCGCTCTCTTGAGGGATAAACTCCCGTTTTGTTTTTTGTACTGAATCGTAAATTGTCATTAAATTATTTCCTTTTAAAAACTTCTTATTTTATCGCTGAAAGTACCGCTTTTTGCAATTTTCTCATTGTAGATGCTGATAGAAGTTTTGTTTTTAGACTCCCAGTTTTTCATATCTTTTGCTTTTTAAGTAAATCAGAATTTATACTGAGATTGGCTGCATTTTTCTTTACATGTAAATCGTAAAGTGCTGTCATTTTGTATTTCCTATGATTTGCTACACCTATCGTTATTTTCTACTTTTCCAATAGTTTGGTTTTCTGTTTAGTTGCATAACAGCTAAAATAATAATTTTATTATCTCTTTGAAAATAAATTATTCCAAATGGAAACCTATTTGTTAAACATCTTCTTATATCCATATTCAGTTTTTGCCAAGCAGTTGGATATTCTAAAATTCTTTGGATAGTTTTTTGAACTTCATATGCAAATTCCCCTCCGAGTCCATCTTTGCACTCTTGATAATAATCAACCGAAGCATTTAATTCAAGTTCGGCATCGGGATGGAAAGAGTAGGTCATTTATGAGTGGAGTCTTTGAGATATTTTTTTAAAAACTTCATCTCCATCAACTAACTTAACGGAATTTGACTCGATTTCTTGTTTTCTTTTGTTAGCTTCTTTTATCCATAGTTTATCAATTTCACTGTTTAACGGTGTAATACTAGCCAATATCTTATCCACAATTTTAGTTTTCAAATCTATTGGTAAAATATCTATCTCTTCAAAAAGTTGTTCTTGTTTTAAAGCTAACATCATGAGCTCCAATATTTAAAATATACACCAATTTTAGCAAAATAATGTTAAATAAACTTTCTATCGTATGCTTTGTGAATGGAGATTGATTTTAAAGTAGCCTGTCCCCATTTTATTTTTTATTTTTCCATTTTCTTAGGCTTGTTGAACATATGGCCTCCAAAATTCTACCACTTGTTTACCTAATGCAACTGCGTCAATTTGAGTAAACCCAAGTTCTTTCGATTCTGTTTCGGATAGATAAATAATCAGAGGCTCTTCAAAATAGCCAGGTTCAAAATAGCCTTCTTCTATGTAGCGAGATTTTTCTGTTCCGGTAACAGAAGTATGCCTATTTTCGTTAATATTAAAATGTTTGGCGCCATTTGCTATATGCGAAACGATTCTCAAAAGGCAATTGCCATGAACTAGATGCCTTAGCTCTAACCAGTCTGGTAAGTGTTCAATGCTAACAAAAAAATTAAATGCGACCTTTACATTTTGGCTTGAGGTTTCTAAATCTGCAAGGTCACTTTCAATCTTTCTAAAAAGATCAGCTGGTGTTGTTATTTCAAAGAAATCAAATCGTTTGTTCATGTGTTTTTTATAATCCTATATTTATTGTGTGAATACTCTAACATATATAGACTGAATAAAAACATTGTTTTATACAAAAAATGTTCGAATAATAAATGCTATGAGCCAAAACCGTTTTTAAATATAAACAGCTATAAAATCTTTAAAAAGCAGAAGAACTATAGTGAGCAGTATTGAGCCGGATAGAAGGTAGATGGCATTTTTACTTATGAGAATATTAAAAAAGTTTTTTGCCCCAAAAGCTTTTATGGTTAGAGCAAATCCTACAAAACCGCCTATTGTACCAGCAAGTGCCAAACCGTTTGCTCCCATGGGATCGATAAGCGCTAATGCGGATACAACATAAAACAGCAGAGAAAAAGTGGCGATTTTTGCGGCTCTCATCTGCTGTTCGTTCGCATAGAGCCAGAGCAAAAAGAGTTTTTGAAGTCCAAGCGGAAGAAGTCCTATCATGTACATCTGTAAAACTGTTGCACTTTGGAGTGTATCTTGTGCGCTAAAAGAGCCTCTCTCAAAAAGAAGCCAAATTATTTCATGCGAGAGCATATAGCCGCCGATTGTGCTTGCTGTTAGTAAAAACGCCAAAAACCAAAAAGCCTTTTGCATATATGCTCTAGCTTTTGCCTCGTCGTTGTTTTTTATATATCTTGCAATACTTGGAAAAAGAGCGATAGAAGTTGCAATGGCAAAAAGGGCTAGTGGAAGTTGAAATATGCGGTTTGCATAGTAGAGGTAACTTATGGAGCCAGATACTAAAAAAGATGCCAGAAAAGTGTCCAAAAATGCGCTGACCTGCGGCGTTGAATTTCCCCACATTGCAGGAAAAAACTGCTTTTGAAATTTCTTTGTTTCGCTTTTGATTTTATACGACTTTAGTTTGAGATATTTAAACCCGCCGCACAAAGGCTTCAAAAGACCCATCTGACGTATAGCAATTATATGCGATATAAGTTGTAAGATACCTCCTGCAACAACTCCAAAACTAAGGTAGTAAACTATCTCGCCGTGGCTTTTTTCAGAGGATAGATAGAGTGCGGCGATAAGCGATATATTTAAAAGTGCGGTAGAAAATGCCGTAGTTGCAAAGTGGCGTTTGTACTGAAGCATGGCACTTAGAAACGTTACTGCAAATATAAGCGGAAGGTACCAGAAATTTATAGCAACAAACGGTGATGCCAAAGCAATTGTCTCTTCATTAAATCCTACTGCGATTGCCTGAGTGGCAAGTGAGGGTAAAATGTTTACAAGCAGTGTGATGATAAGTATGATTGAGAGAAAAATCGCAAATATTTTTGCCGAGAAGACAGACTTGTGCTCTGAGTGTGCATAAGCTGGGATGAAAACCTGCGTAAAAGCGCCCTCTGCAAATATGCGGCGAAAAAGATTTGGGAGCTTAAAAGCGACAAAAAATATGTCGCTATATATGTTTGCTCCAAGAGCCGAAGCCGTCATCATATCTCGTAAAAATCCTAAAATTCTTGAGAATAAAATTCCAAAACTATTGGTGAAAATTGTTTTAAACATGGGCTTCTTTTGGAGAAATAGTATAGCTTTTACGAAAGTTTAACAAATATTTGATTAAAATGGAGAGTTTAATTTTTAAAAATCTAAGTATGGGTAGAGAATATATGGGATTATTTGGTTCAAGCGATAAAAAAGAAGAAATAGTAAAAAAAATTCGCCCCACTGTCGTAAAAACCCAAAATGTTGCAAAAGAGATAATAGAGATAGCAAAAAGAAATGGCGTAAGTACTGGCAGTTTAGATTTTGACATCCTTGAAGTGCAGACATACACAAGAATAAACACAGATAAAATGGAATCCGACTGGGAAGAGAGGAGTAAAAATGAACTCCGAGAGCTTGACGATGCTACAGAGATACTGAACCCCAAATTTGAGGTAAAACAGATATATGAGATAGAGATTTATTCCAAAGAGGATAACGACGTATTTAAAAACTTTCATGCCGCAGTTGGTGCAAATGCTACAAAATGTAAGGTTTATCTTAGCATAAAAGCAGGTTCAGAAGCTGTTTCCAGTCCAAGATTTGAAGATGATTTTATAAACTATTTAAACAAAAGTAAAATACGCGCCGGAATACTCGTAGATATGTTTGACGAGATGGTTCCTGAAGTGGTTTCAAGAGCTTCTGCCCTTGCAAAGGTTGATGGAAGAATTAGCTATGACAAAAACCAGACAATCCTTATTTCCGATGCGTATGAACCGACACCTACAGTAAATGATGAATTTATCCTTCATTATGACAAAGAGAACATATCTGGGCAAAAGAGCGAAAATGAGCGTGTGGACTACTCCAAGAGAGGATTTATCCACAGCGTTTTAGAGGGCGATCTTTTGATGGAATACATAAAGCCAAAGAAGGGAAAACCTGGGAGAAACTGCCGTGGTGAATATATGGAGCCTCCTGAGCCAGAAGTAAAACATGCGCCTGATTTTACGGTTAATGATACCATAGAGGTTATAGACAATAAGGATAATGTGCTCTACCGTGCAAAGACAAGCGGGTACATAAGCCTTGATGGAAAAGTCTATCAGATAAAGTCAGACATGGACGTAGGAGAGATCAGTTTTAAAACCACAGGCTCTATCTCTACCGGACTTGATTCGGATGTATCTCTAAGCGTAAAAGAGAATGACTCCCAAAAAGATGCAATAGGCAGCGGTATGGATGTTGAGGTAAGCGAGATAGACATAAAAGGTAATGTTGGACCAAACGCAAAAGTACATGCAAAAAGAGCTACCATTGAGGGGCAAACTCACAAATCTTCTGAAATAAGAGCCAACGACTTGACAATTAATGTTCATAAAGGTGTGGCAATAGGTGATAACATAAAAATAAGTAGGCTTGAACACGGAACTGTTGAGGGCAAGAAAGTCGAAATTGTCCAAGCTGCAGGCGGAAATATAAGAGCAAAAGATATAGAGATAGGGATTTGCGCCTCCTACGTCAAGGCAACAGCATCAAGGCTTATCGAGATTCAAAAGCTTCAAGGAGGCGAGAATGTTTTTACTATTGATCCTCTTTTGCAAAAGGAGAAAAATGAGGGATTTGATGAAAACAAACAGGAGATTAACAATCTTAGAACAAGCGTAGAAGAGATAAAAAAAGAGATAGAAAAATATAAGAAGATGATTAAAGACAACACGGAATCTTTCAATGAAATCAAAAAAAGATTGATGCATTTTAAGCAAAACGGCATAAAGATGCCAGAAGCGTTTGTTACAAAATATAAACAGTACACAAAAGCCCAAGAACATCTTGAGGGAATAACAAACGAGTACAGAGTTAAAAATGACAAACTTCTTCTTCTAACGACAAAAACAGCATCTTTTCAAGATAATATTTTTGATGCAAGAATTATAAACAGAGACAGATGGATAGGGCATAACGAGATTATTTTTAAGCTCATTGAACCGCCGATAGAGCTTAGTTTTAAGCCACAGGAAGGCTCTCCTGACAAGATATTTGCAGTGGTTGAGACAGATGAGGGAGTATTTGAGATACAGGCGGTGCATCAGTGATAGTAGGCTTAAGGGGGAGGGTTGTTTATAAGGAGCCTTCATTTGTACATGTAGATGTGAACGGCGTAGTTTATGAGGTGTTTATCTCCCTTCAAAGCTTTTCTGCCATAAGCGGAGATGAGGTAAAGCTTTTTACATCACACATTATCCGTGAAGACGCACAGCTTCTTTATGGATTTTTAGAGATGAGCGAAAAAAGGCTCTTCGAGAGACTTATTAAAATCAACGGTGTTGGTCCAAGGGTTGCCATGGCAATCTGCTCGACCTACACTCCGTCGCAGTTTGGCGCTGTTATAAACAATAAAGATATAAACGGTGTTCAGAGAGTTCCGGGGATCGGCCCCAAGAGTGCAGGGCGAATTTTGGTTGAACTTAACGGGTTTGACGTTGAGCTTCTATCATCATCGGATACACCTAAAAATCTCTCGATAGCTCAGGCAAGCGAAGCTCTAGAATCTCTTGGATTTAAAAAAGATAAGATATCCAAAGTCCTAAGCTCGTGCAGCGGCACTGATACCGCAACACTAGTAAAAGAGGCTCTAAAGCTTCTACAAACACTTTAAGCGAGGAAATATATATTGAAATTAACTATTTTATTCGGCGGCGCTAGTTTTGAACATGAAATCAGTATAGTGAGTGCAATCACTCTAAAACAAAAACTCTCAAAGTTTGATTTGAGCTTTATATTTTGCGATCAGGATCATACATTTTATATTATTGAACCATCAAAGATGAAAGCGGTGACTTTCTCAAAAGGTCTCCATAAAAAGATGCCTAAACTCTCCATCACAAACGGAGCTTTTGTTCAAAAGAGGCTGTTTGGCTCTACCGAGTACGGTGGCACGGTTTTAAACCTTATCCACGGAGCGGATGGCGAAGACGGCTCTATTGCGGCGCTGCTTGATTTTTATTCTATAAAATATATAGGTCCAAGAGTCGATGCAAGCGTATTTTCATACGATAAGAGATACACAAAGTGGCTCTGTAAAGCAAGAAGCATAAAATCTCTTGAATTTGAAAGCTTAAGTTCAAAAGAGCACACAAATATCAAAATCCCATATCCTATAATAGTAAAGCCTGCACGTCTTGGAAGCTCTATCGGTGTTAGCATCGTCCGAGAAGAGAGCAAGCTTGATTATGCGCTTGAGAGTGCGTTTGAGTTTGATAACAACGTTTTAGTAGAGCCGTTTATCGAGGGTGTTAAGGAGTATAACCTTGCAGGTTTTAGAGCAGACGGAAAGTTTCATTTCTCTATCGTAGAAGAGCCGCATAAAGAGGAGTTTTTGGACTTTGAGAAAAAATATATGGACTTTTCAAGAAGCGAGCAGGTTTTAGGGGCTGATGTAAGCAAAGAGCTTGAATCAAAACTAAGAGCAAATTTTGAAAAAATTTACAAAGACCTTTTTGAAGGCTCTTTGATTAGATGCGACTTTTTTGTAGTAAACAACGAGGTCTATCTAAATGAGATAAATCCTATTCCCGGCTCAATGGCAAACTACCTTTTTGAAGACTTCCAAAGCTCTATGGATACGCTTATAAACTCACTACCTCATGCAAAAAGACCAAAAGTAAATTATGAATATATCCACTCTATTTCCAAAGCTAAAGGAAAATAATGGCTATAAAGTCGATTCAGTTCAATCAACACACTTTAGATATAAGCTATGAGATATTAAACCCCGACGCTCCTGTTGATTTGATAATCCTGCACGGCTGGGGCAGCAATAAAAGCCTTATGAAGCAGTCATTTTCGCCATATATGGAGACTTTTCGCCATATATATATAGATTTGCCGGGGTTTGGAAATTCTACATGTAACTTGGCTTTGGAGACGAAAGATTATGCAAGAGTAGTCGAGCTTCTTATGATTCACCTAAACGCTTCCAAAGATATAATCATGGGACACTCTTTTGGCGGAAAAGTGGCCCTTTTGCTTGAGCCTCAAGTGCTTGTTCTTCTCTCAAGTGCTGGTATCTACGTAAAAAAACCGCTAAGCGTAAGAGCCAAAATAGCTATTTTTAAATTTTTAAAGCTCTTTGGATTGGCTAAGTTCAGAGAGTTTTTTGTTGCAAAAGATGCAAAAGAGCTAAGCGAGCCTATGTATCAGACTTTTAAAAATGTTGTAAACGAGGATTTTTCATACGAGTTTGCACACTATGGCGGAAAAGCTCTTCTTTGCTGGGGAGAGAGCGACACTGCAACCCCGTTAGAGAGCGGAAAAAAGATAAAAAGCCTTATAAAAGACTCAACACTAATAACATATGATGGCGATCACTACTTTTTTATGAATCACGCAAAAGATATAGCGCAAAACATCGAAAAAACATTTCTAAAGACACTGGAGCATAAATAATGCAGGATTACGAAATATTTATAGCATTTATTACAAATGTACTTTTTGTAACGGTTTTAGGCTGGTACCTTATCACAAACCTTCAATGGTATGACTACAAAATATCACGCGTTGTTTTAAAACACCATAAGCCGCAGTGGCATATTATCTACTTTTTTATTCCATTTATCGCCTACTACACGACAGGGCAGTTTTTTCTGATATTTTTCTATTTTGCCGTGCTGCCTGCTATTTTTATCTGGCATAAAAATCTCGACAAAAAGCTGGTTCTGACATGGAGAGTAAAGAGGTTTTTGATTCTTTTGGTATTTTTGGTTCTTTTCCAAAACACGCTCTGTACGCTAAAGTCGGCATGTGAGACATACGGCGTATTTTTCCCGCTTTTGCTTGCTTATGCTGGAAGTTTTGCTATAGAGAAGTTCCTCTTTGAGGCGTTTAAAAAAGAGGCGAAGAAGAAGCTCCAAAGTATGGAAAAACTTCAGATAATTGCCATAACGGGAAGCTACGGAAAAACAAGCATTAAAAACTTTGTGCGAGAGATTTTGAGTAAAAAATACAGAGTTTACGCAACTCCAAGAAGCGTAAACACCATCGGCGGGATAATCAGAGATATAAACGAGACACTTCCAAGCGACACTGAAATATATGTCTGCGAAGCAGGAGCAAGAGAGAGCGGAGATATTTTTGAGATAACGACTTTTTTAGAGCCTCAGGTAGTAGTTGTCGGCAAAGTCGGACTTGCGCATGTTGAGTATTTTAAAAGTTTAGAAAATATCATAGCGACAAAATTGGAGATTATGAAGTCTCCAAGACTTGAGTACGCGTTTATCCACACTTCTGTTACAGACGAGCCGCATGATAAGGTTACGTTTTTCGGCGATGAGATACAAAATGTAACTGCAGGGCTTGACGGGACTGATTTTGATTTAAAAATAGGCGATGAGATTTTACGCTTTCATACTAACGTGCTTGGCTCTTTTCAAACTATAAATATCGCAGTTGCGGTTCATATAGCAAAAACGTTTGATATGAGCAACGAAGAGATAATAGAGGCAGTGAAGAGTTTAACTCCCGTTGAGCACAGACTTCAGATGATAAAAGCTGGCGGAAAGCTCATCCTTGATGACGGATATAACGGCAACATAGACGGAATGCTTGAGGCAGTTCGTCTCTGCTCGCTGCATGAGGGCAGAAAAGTTATCGTCACACCTGGGCTTGTAGAGAGCAGCGATGAGCTAAATCTTCAACTTATCAGTGCGATAAATGAGACCTTTGACATTGCAATCGTAACTGGAGCTCTAAACGCTGAACTATTTGATAAAAATCTAAATGTAAAAAACAAGATTATTCTGCATGACAAGTCAAAGATAGAGAGTCTGCTCGCAAGTCAGACAAGAGCAGGGGATATTATTCTTTTTGCCAACGATGCACCGAATTTTATATAAGTGTAAAAATTGAACTACATAGACACAACCACAAAATATCTAGGCTATTTTACAGCCGTTGTACTGGGTATGCTTGTTTTGCTGATTGTTTATGACGCGACGGCAAGATATCTCTTCTCAACAGGTTCTGTCGCTCTTCAGGAGCTTGAGTGGCATCTTTTTGATGTGGTCATTCTGCTGGGCATCGCATATACGCTAAAAGAAAATGCGCATGTAAGAGTAGATATATTTTATGCCTCGTTTTCCCAAAAAACAAAGGCGCTTGTAAATCTTATCTCTTCACTCTTTTTCATACTTCCGTTCTCGTTTCTTATCATCTATATAGGTATAGATTTTGTAACTATGAGTTTTGTGCAAAATGAAGCTTCATCAAATCCAGGCGGACTGGGGCACTACTATTTAGTCAAATCACTTATGCCTATATCATTTATATTTTTATCGCTTCAGGCTATAAAAGAGGCAAAAATCAACTTTAGCGTATGGAAGTCTCTATGATAGCTATGTTTATGTTTGTGGTGGTTTTAGCGCTTCTTATGGTCGGTATTCCCGTCGCTTTTGTTTTTGGAACAGTTTCAATAGCTTTTGCATTTCTTATTCCTGAACTCGGGTATGAAGTTTTTAATATTTTACCGTTTCGCATCTATGGAATTATGTCAAACACGACGCTTATGGCGGTTCCTCTTTTTATAGCGATGGGCTTAATACTTGAAAAATCACTTATGGCGGAGCGGCTGCTAGTTGCCATGAGCTCTATGTTTCGAGGCGTTCGCGGCGGTTTGGCGGTAAGTGTTGTTTTGGTCGGCGCCATGCTTGCGGCATCAACGGGCATCGTCTCTGCAAGCGTTGTCATGATGAGCGTCATAGCCCTTCCGCTGATGTTAAGAGCGGGTTATGACAAAGGGCTGGCTTCTGGAACAGTCGCGGCTAGCGGAACTCTTGGGCAGATTATACCGCCGTCCATCATTCTTATTATTTTGGGCGATGTTATGAGTGTGAGCGTGGGCGAGCTTTTTATGGGTGCAGTCCTGCCGGGGCTTGTTTTAGTCGCTCTTTATGTCGTCTATATTCTTGTCCGCGCATACTTTAACCCTGACGTTGCTCCAGTTGCAAAAGAGGTAAAAGAGGTTAGTATAAAAGAGATAATCATCTCAATAGTTCCTCCTATGCTTCTAATGATGTCGGTTTTGGGAAGCATCTTTTTGGGCATCGCGTCTCCGACTGAGTCGGCGGCTTTTGGTGTTATTGGCGCGCTTTTACTTGCTGTTTTGAACAAGTCGCTCAATTTTGAGATGTTAAAGTACGCCTCGCTTGAGAGCGTGAAACTTAGCGGTATGATTTTTATGATTCTCATAGGAGCGACTGCTTTTTCTCTCGTTTTTAGCGAGCTTGGCGGAAATGATTTGATACTTGAATTTTTCTCTCAAGATATTGGCGATGTATGGATTTTTATAGCAATAGCCATGATAAGTATCTTTTTGCTCGGTTTTTTTATAGATTTTATAGAGATATGTTTTATCGTCGTTCCTATTTTGGTGCCGGTCATGAGTGCTTTTGGCATAGACCCTGTTTGGTTTGGAGTTTTGATAGCTCTAAATCTTCAAGCCTCGTTTTTAACACCGCCGTTTGGGCTTTCGCTCTTTTTTCTAAAGGGAGCCGCAGGAGACAGCATAACGACAATGGATATGTATAGAGGAATAATTCCGTTTATTCTTCTTCAATTTGTGGCGCTGCTGTTAGTTATAATGTTTCCAAATCTAGTCTTTGCATTTATTTGATTTTAACGCAGAGGAAGTGAATTCCTCTTTGCTACGCTAGCCCTCAACCAAAGAGGATAAACCGCTGTGGCACTGAAGCAGTCTCATTCGAGGCAGATATTTGAACAAAAAGGGTTAAATATGAACGATATTTTATACGCGCCGTGGCGTGATGAGTATGTGACAAACGAGAAGATAGAAGGGTGTGTTTTTTGCCACATAAGCTCTAATGAGAAAGAGGATGAAGAGCTACATGTACTTCACAGAGACGAGCACTGCTTTATAGTTATGAACCGCTATCCGTACACTCCTGGGCACTTTATGATTATCCCTCATCTTCATACCGACAAACTAGAAGAGCTGCCAAGCCAGACTTGGCTTCACATGAGCGATTTGGCGCAAAAAAGCGTGAGACTTTTAAAAGAGGGATTCGGCGCTCACGGCGTAAACATTGGTATGAACCTTGGAGCGGTCGCAGGAGCAGGCATTGCTGAGCATGTACACCTTCACATCATCCCGCGCTGGAAGAGAGATACAAACTTTATGACATCCGTTGCGCAGAGCAGAGTTTACTCTACCGACTTTATCAAGATATATCAAAAAATCAAGAGTTTGATTCCTGAGTATATTTGGTAGTTTTTGGATATAACAATATTTGGAAGCTTTAAAAAAGTAGCTCTTAGAGCTGACTTTTATCTATCTCAACCCCGCCGTACTCAAGCGTATATATCAAGTCGTTGGTGTGGAGCTTTTCAAAATTCTCCATCATCATCTTTCTGAGATAGTCTTTTTCCGATTTTTCGGCTCTTATAAGGCTTGCCGAAAAAATCCCTTTTTTTTCAAGCACCAAAGAGGTTATGTCGCTATCCATCTGAATATGGTCCATCAGCTCTTTGATGTCCGTTTCAAAAATCGAGCTTAGCATCGAGAACATGCCGGCTAAATAAGCTTTGTCTTTTTGTCTAGGCTCTGCTTCTGACTCCATTCTCTCTGCTCTTCTTATGGCAAGCGCTAAGATGCTTTTTGAAGCAGGATTTTTTGAGGTTTCTGAGTAGAGATAAACAAGTAGCCATCTAAGGAGTTTGTCTCTTCCCAAAAGCGTTATTACCTGAGTCAGAGATTCTATTTTTACGCTGAATTTTTTAGAGTTGTTGAAAAACTGTACAAGTCTGTATGACAAATCCGGCTGTTTTTTTATGAAAAATTCAAGCTGTTCCGTGCTGTTGTTGTCTTTTATAATTTTTATTAACTGAAGTATTATAAATTGCGCAGGCTCTTTTGAACCGACTATCTCGATAACTTCCGGCTTGTCAAGAAAATAGCCCTGAAAATAGTCAAATCCCATTTCAAGATATTTTTTATAATCCTCTTTCGTCTCTATGTTTTGGGCAAGAAGCTTAATCCTTCCACCTTTAAATTTAGCCATTACCTTTTCTAGGTTTTGGGGTTCTGAGAGAACGACGTCCATCTTTATAATGTCTATAAAATTAAATATTTTGTTGAATTTTGATAGCATTGGCGCGCTTGAGTCGAAATTTTCAAGAGAAAACCTAAAGCCTCTTTTTTTGTACTGTATGATTTTTGCGATTACGTTTTCATTTAAATCTATATCATTAAGTATGTTTAAAATAAATCTGTCTTTGTCTAAAACGTCTAAAATCCCCTTAAGAAGTGCATCTTCATCTATGTTTATCAGCGCCATTGTTTTTGTGCCAAGGAGTTTATCAAGCTCTTTGCTAGTAATGGAGCTCATAATAAGCTGCGCTGTACCCCTTACTCTGCTTGAGACGTTTGTTTCGTTGTTTGAGCTGTCTATAAAAACAAGCCCATAAGCGTATAATTGACTTTTGTTGTCGAAAATTTTTTGTTTTGAAATATTGATTATATTCATATTCTACATCCTTGTTTAATCAGCAGTATATCATCCTATCTATTTTCTTAGTTATCGCTGAAATCAGAAGTTTGAGTATCTATTATGTTATACTTGCGCATTAAAAAACGAGGATTTAAAAATGAAAAAAATTCTGTCTGCCGGGCTTCTTCTTCTGATTTTTTCGGGATGTGTTGATAAAAAGAGTGTTTTGCGTATCGACAATGTAGGTTTGTGTACAAAACCAATGGCTACACTTTATGTGAATGATATAGATGTCCAAAACAACTCGCAGACGTTTAATATCCCTGCCGAGGAGATTAAATCTTCACTGGTTACTGCTTTAAATGAGACAAACTGTTTTGTGGTCTCTACCGCAAAAATGACAAAAGATTCGCTTGAGTCAAAAAATGACTACATCTTAGATGCAAAAGTGATACTTTCTCAGGAAAAAGAGGTTGTTGAAAAGAACATCTTTAAAAAGAGTGAGAGCGAACATTTGACGATGGCTATTTCACTTGCTGCAGGAAATAACGGAAACAAGGTTACGGCAAACGCAAAGAGCGAGCTAACAATTGATAAGTCAAAATATTTGGGTCTGAAAACAAAGTCTGATGTTGAGGGTGATAATCAAACCATAGTTAAAAATGCAACTAAGAAGGTTTCAATCGCTCTAAGTGAGGGCTTTTCTAAACTAAAATAGGGCGCTAAACAGCGTCTTGTTTTTTAACATGCATAAATTGTAAGTGAAGTTTTTGTAAGTTAGGTTGTTGTTGAAAAATAGTTGGGAAAAATATAGATGGTGAGCGGATAAATCCGCTCGAAGAAAGTCTTAGAGAGCTGTTACGTTCTCTGCTTGAGGACCTTTTTCACCTTGACCGATTTCAAAAGTTACCTTTTGACCTTCGTCAAGTGAAACACGGCCATAGCCAGTGCTGTTGATTTGACGAAAGTGTACGAATACATCCTTACCGCCATTTTCTTGTTCGATAAATCCGAAACCTTTTTCGCCGTTGAACCATTTAACAGTTCCGTTTACTAATGCTGCCATTGTAATGCCTTTATGTGTGAATACACCACATTGCTGTAGTGGTCTAAAATCTAATATGAAGTTTTTCTTTTAGTAGGCGGATATACTGTTAACTAGGTCATCAATGTAAAGCAGACTAAAGATGTAATTCGAATCATCTTTTATTGGCAGAAGTTTAGCTGAATAAAAAGTAAATGTATATAGCTGAGCCAAATTCTTTTTAAAGTTGTGGTTTTTTAGTGTTTAAAACTTAGTCTCTTTTTTGTTTTAGCTATGAATTTGTACGCAAACTTGAGCATATTTAAAGTTAGTTGTTTGCTATCATCTCTTGTACGACTTCTTTTAAAAGTGGTAAGTCATTTTGAACTGTATTCCAAACTATTTGGCTGTCAACACCAAAATATTCATGTATCAGAAGGTTTCTAAAATCTTTTAAATCTCTCCATGGAACTTTGTTGTAGTTTGATAATGTTTCATCACAAAGATGGATGGTGGCTTCACCAATAACCTCAAATTCTCTGATTGTCGCGCTATATACAAGCCTGTTTAATGAGAATTTATCGGCATCTAAGGCCGTGTGTGAACTCTAAAATAGCATTTACTGAGTCTAAAATATCTTGTAGAAAGAGAAGTTCGTCTCTTTTAGACATAAATAATCTCTTTTAAGATTTTCTTTTTTGCTATTGGTTTTAATGTGCTCTCTATGCCAAGGTCAACTTTAAGTTTGAACGCATCTTCAAGTTCTCTTTTGAGTGCAAAAAAGGTGCTTAAACTCTTTTTTTCGTTTAACATCTCTATGGCAATGTCTATGTCGCTCTCCTCTTTAAAGTCACCGCGTACGTAGCTTCCGAACAGACCAATTTTTGTAACACCGTATTTTTGAAAGAATTCATTTTTATGCTGTGATAAAAAATCTAATATAAAAGCTTTTGTTATAAAAATGCCTTGTATCTCATAAATTTGCTTGAATGATTATAGCAAAAAATGGATATTTTTATATTAGTTGCACTCTCAATTCTTTGCCTAAAATGTGCGCAAAGTTTTGAAGAATTGAGAGCTTGACAAATAAACACTTTATCAAAAATAAATATAAAATAACCGATTGCTAATTTATAGCTTAAATTAACTTGATATTCACTTTGGTTTTGTTACAATTAGGCATATAAAAATTATTGGAGATTCTTATGAAAACATTAACAATTCAGGTGGAAGATAATTTTATGAATGATTTTTTAAATTTTGTCGGCACTTGTAAAGATAAAATCAAAATTACAAAAGATAAAAATTTAGAGTACGACCCATATTTTTATGAGAGACAAGCAGAATTACAACAAATCAGAGATGACATCAAAAGCGGTAAGGCTGAGATGATAAGTGACAAAGATTTATGGGAAGATATTGATGTTTATGTAAGCTCATTGCAAAAATGAATATTATACATAATTGTACTTTTTCTAATGAGTTGAAAGATATTTTAAAATATATTGCAACTGATAAGCCATCTGCAAGTTTAAAATTTAAAGACGAGCTAAAGCTTAAAATCAGAGAAATTCATGCTAATCCATACAAATATAAACAATCTCTTTATTTTGATGACAAAAATATTAGAGACATGACATATAAAGGATATACGGTAATTTATGAAATTAACTTTGAAAAAGATTTTGTTGAAATTTTAAAAATATTTAATAGAAACAAGCCTCTATAACTCGACAACCCGCTCGAACATCTCTTTTATCTCAATCTCGTGGCTTATGAGAAATATCTGTCGGTACTGCTCTTTAATGGTGTGAAAAGCTTCTAGTATCTCCATTCTTCTGCTCTCGTCTTGACTTCCGAAAACTTCATCAAATGCCAAGAAACCTATGGAGCTAGCACCACTGAGTTCAGTGAGGGTTTTAGAGATGGCTATGCGAAGCACCAAGTTTGCAAGGTCTATCTCTCCGCCGCTAAAGCGTTCTATCGGGTATTTTTTGCCCTCGTCATAGATGAAAAAGTCAAAGTCATTGCTGACTTCTATGTGCTGATATTTCCCTTTGGTGATGCGTGCGTACATCTCCGAGGCAATGGCAGAGATACGCGGAGCAACTTTTGCGTTTAGGCGAGTTTTAAACTCCGAGAGGCTTGTTTTTATCTTCTCATAATCAACCAAATCATCTTTTTTGCTTCCCAATTTTTTGAGCTGCAGTTCATTGTTTTGAAGTGCTTCTTGGAGAGTTTTTATCTCGCCCTCAATTTTGGCTATTTGAACTTTGATATTATTTAATAGCATTATTTTTGAGTCCATCTCTTTAAGCACTTCATCATGTTCCATGAGCTTCTCTTTATGCTTCTCTTCATCGTAAATAACGAGGTTAAACGCATCTTCTTTGTTTTTACATGTAGTTGTCAGCTCATCTATTTTTTTCTCTACAAGAAGCAGGTCTGATTTTACAATCGAGAAGCGTTTTAACTCTGTTTCAAGTGTAAGATAGAGTTTGTATTTTGGCTCTAAAAGCGTAAGAGAGTTCCTAATCTTCTCATGCTCTTTCTCGTCGTAGTTGTGCGCTTCTAGCACTTTTAACTCTTCTTGGTTTTTAAGCCCTTTTTTTTCTACATGTAGAAAATATTCGCGTGCTTTGTTTAGGTCTTGAAGTTTGCTCTCAATGATTTTGATGCTGTTTATCAGCTCTGAAAACTCTTTCTCTTTTGCCTTTTTTTCTGCCTCAAACGCGCTTTTTTGAGCTTTGACAAGTTCAAACTGTTTTAGATACGTTTCTATCTTGTTTTGGTGCGTTTCGTTTACTGTGGCAAGAAGCGAGTTTATGACATTGTCATACTCTTCTATGAGCGGTCTTGTGCATGTCGGACAAGCTCCCTCGCTCCCAAGCTCTTGAAGTTTTGCAATTTTGGCGTTCGTTACGTCTATCTGCTTTTGCTCTGCGGCAATCTCGGCTCTAAGCTCGTTTTCTATGGTGTGTTTTGAGTTTATGGTATCTTGTAAAACGGCGATGCTTATCTCAAGGTTTTTTGCGTTTAGAACCAACTCGTCATATTTTGCGCACTCGCTCTCAAGTGTATGAATGTCTGATTTGCTCTTTACGTACTGTTCCCGCAGCTGAATCTGCTCTTTTTGCAATCCCTCTTTTTTAAGATGGTACTCTTTTAGCTTCTCCTGAGTCTTTATCTGTTCTAGAAGTGCCTCATACTCGGCTTTTGCGCTCTTAAGAGTCTCTTGTTTCTCTTGTTTGTCCTCTAGTTCGTGAAGCTCGGCGATAAGCTTTACCTGATTCATTATCTCTGAATTTTTAGAGTTTTTTGCAAGTTCAAGTTCTGAGTAAAGCTTCTGTTTTTGCTCTTTTGTCTTTGCAAAAACCTCTGATTCTTTTTTAACATGTAGCTCTTTTGCTTTTATGGTTTCAAGCTCTTTTGTTTTGCTCTGTTCATCATTTTGCAGAGTCTTTTTTGCCTCTTCGCTGTTTTTTACATGTTCTTTTTTTTGTGCTATCTCCGCTTCGCCTAAAAGCAGCTCTGCAAAGGCTGTTATCTGGCGTTTTAGCTCTCGGCTCTTCTCAACCAAAGAGTTCTCTATAAAGTCTATCTTCTCGAGCCCAAGAAGTTTTCTTATCATCTTTTTTCTGTCTTCATTCTTTAAAGTGCTGAGGCTTGAGAGCTCTTTTTGGGAGGCAAAAAGCGTATGCATAAAAGCATCTTTGCTCATCTTTGTAAACGAAGTTATGGAAGCGGTAACCTCTTTGGCTCCGCTTGTTATGAGTTCTTCGTTTTTGTAGAGTTTTGCATTTGCATTTAGTGCCTTTCCGCGAAATTCACGCACGACTCTATATAAAACTGAGTCAAACTCAAACTCAAGCTCTACAACCACCGCATCTTTGTCTGCGGCGTTTGAATTTTTGACAATCTCTTTGTACCCTTTGCCCTTTAGTTCGCCGTAAAGTGCGAAAAATATCGCCTCAAAGATTGTTGATTTTCCGCTTCCGTTTTTGCCGATAATGCCGATTAGCCCCTCGCCAAATTCAATCTCATAAGAGCTGTATTTTTTAAAATTTTCAAGTTTTAATCTAGAGAGAATCATCACAAACCTCCTCATACTGCGAAAAAAGCTCTTGTACTTTAAACTTCAGCCTCTCATACTCCTGAGGCGCGGCATCCTCTTTTATGTGCTCTAAAAAGTACTTTTCAAGCGAGAGAACCTCTGCGTCTGAGATATCCGTCTCGTTTATGACATTTTTGAACTCACGTTTTATAGAGACGCTCATCGCTTCGCCAAAGAGTTTTTTTATCTCTGAATTTTGAATGTCTATGGATTGTAAAACGGTTAGATTTGTGAGTTTAACTTCGACTATAGCGCCTTTTGTATCGCTTTTATCCAGCTCTAAAACAGAGCTCTCATAATCCTCGCAATCTATTTCTTTTAGGACAATCGGGCGAATTTTTATCTCTTTGTACTCAACTACCAGTTCGTCGTACAAGCTTATCTCAACAAAGCCTTTTGAGTTTCTTTTGTCGTTTAGGCTTGTTCTCTCGGTGGAGCCGCTGTAGTAGACGTTTTCATGCTTCCCAACTCGTCCAAAACCGTGCCAATGACCGAGTGCGACATAGTCCATCATCTTGAAGATATACTCTTTTTCACTCGGATAAACCCACTCGCCAAACTCGTTCATAAGGTAAAATGCACCGACGGAGCAGTGCATCATCATAATATTTTTCTTGCTTTTGTCAATGTTTTCTTCACAGAGTTCTATCTGAGAGAGCGCCTTTGTTTCGTCGTTCATGTGGGGCAGGGCGTGAAAGATAACATCCGCAAACTCTATCTTTTTATACTCTTGATTGTAGGCTACATGTAGATTTTTAAAATTTTCAAAAATCTTGAGTATCGGCGAGCTTAGGTTTGTTCTTGGCGTTGAGTGGTTTCCTGCAATAAGAATAAATGGAATATTTAGTGCATCTATGATTTTAAACTTCTCTAATGCAAATGTTATGGCGCGGTTTGAGGGGCTTGAACGGTGAAACAAATCACCTGTGTGGATGATGTAGTCAGGCTTGATTCTCTTTATTTGCTCTACGACTTGGGAAAAAGCGTCGTAAAAGTCCGCTTCTCTCTGGTTTACATTGTTTTCATTTAAGACATCGAGGTCGTTAAACCCCAGATGGGTGTCGCTAAAGTGAACTATTTTCAAGCAAAACCCTCCTGTTGATATTAAATAATTTTAGCTATTTTTTGAAAAACTTATGGTAAAAATTTTCTATCGTTCTTAGCTTTGTTCTGCTTATCGCCAAAGCGCCGCTCTCGACTCTGCCGCTTGTAACCGTTGTTCCTGCCGCTATCATAACATTATCTTCAATGGTTACGGGTGCTACAAGCTGGCTGTCGCTTCCGATGAAAACATTTTTACCGATGATTGTTTCATATTTTTTAATCCCGTCGTAGTTACATGTAATAACTCCCGCACCGATATTTGTCCCCTCACCGACGCTAGCATCGCCGATGTAGCTAAGATGTCCGGCTTTTACCCCTTTTAGTGTGGACTTTTTAACCTCGACAAAATTTCCGACATGCGTATCTTCAAGCAGCGAAGCAGGGCGAAGATGTGCCAAAGGACCGACATCCGAGTTTTTAACTACGCTGTCTTCTATAACGCTGTGGGCTTTGATGTGAGAGTTTATTATTTTTGAGTTTCCGGTTATGCGGCATCCGTTCTCAACGATGCACTCGCCCTCAAAAGTTACTCCCTCTTCGATGTAGATGGTTGAAGGAAGCTGCATAATCACGCCTGACTCCATATGCGAAGTCTTGATTCTCTCTTGCATGATAACATCTGCATCAGAGAGATCTTTTTTGGAGTTTACACCCTTAAAACGCTCCTCATCAACCAGAAGCGGAGTGATATTTAGACCATCAGCTCTTGCCATTGAGATAACGTCTGTAAGGTAGTACTCTTTTTGTGCGTTGTTGTTGCTAAGTTTTGGGATATATCTCTCTAATATCTGCTTTGAAAAGGCGTATATTCCGGCATTTACGGTTGTGACATTTAGCTCAGCGACTGATGCGTCTTTTTGCTCGACGATTTTTTCAACATGTCCCTCTTTGATGATAACTCGGCCGTATCCGTCTGGATTTTGCAAATCAAAAATCGACATAACTATATCGCTTTGGCTCTCTAAAAATCCACCAAGAGAAGCCGCCGTGACAAGGGGCATATCCCCGTTTAAAACCAGCACTTTTTTATTTTTTACGGAGATGTTTTTCATAGCCCCGCCTGTTCCAGGGAAGTTCTCTGCGTCTTGAGTCACAAAGTTTATATCATCAAAATATGAGCTCATCAACTCTATTACCGTATCTTTTTGATGCGCGACAACCACCGTGACGTCATCGCTGATCTCACGTGAAGTTTTTATGATGTAGTAGAGCATCTCTTTGCCGCAAATGGTGTGTAAAACCTTTGCTTTTGGAGACTTCATACGGCTCCCTTTGCCTGCGGCTAAAATCACGATACTTATTTTATTTTTGCTCATTTTCACTCCTACTATTAAATCTCATATAATTTGAACAAAGTCCAAATTATATTCAGCCACTCGTGTGTTTTGTGCCATTTCAAAGCACAAAATAAAAGCTTTGCCTTACGGCAAAAAAAAGAGTCAAATAACTCTTTTGGTTAATTGGCAAAATTATACACTCTGCCTCTTATATTTGAAATTAAATTGGGAAAAATCCCCTTTTAATGTGGAGGCTAATATTTTTTGTGGTATTATAAGCCCAATATTTTGCTATAAGGTATTTGAATGGATTTAGGTACGGTCATAGGTATTGTTTTAATCACTGCACTTCTTTTAGGTGCTATGGCGATGGGTGTTGGAGTAGGCCCTTATATCGATATTCCGTCCGTCCTTATAGTTGTGGGCGGTAGTATAGCTGCTTTGATGATTTCATTTAAACCATCACAGATGAAATCTTTTGTTAAAGTTTTTATGATTGCTATCAAGCCTCCGCAAGAGGATAAGGCAGAATTGATTAAAAAACTTGTACATTTTGCTACAAAAGCTAGAAAAGACGGTATCTTGGCGTTAGAGGGCGAAGTTAATGACGAGCAAAACGCATTTTTAAAAAAAGGGTTATCTATGGCGATTGACGGTAACGAGCCCGATAACATAAGAGAGCTTTTAGAGATAGAGATGGAGCAAACAAGTACACGCCACAAGGTAAATGGCACTATGTTTTCGCAGTGGGCCGCACTTGCCGGAGCTATGGGAATGGTTGGAACGCTTATCGGTCTTGTTGCGATGCTTTTAAATATGGCTGACCCTTCTGCAATCGGTCCGTCTATGGCGGTTGCCTTGCTAACTACGCTATATGGTGCTGTTATCGGAAACGTTTTAGGGACACCGATTGCTATTATTTTGGGAATTAGAAGCGATGATGAAGTTTTGGTCAAGCAAATGATTTTAACTGGAATTATGTCAATTCAATCAGGGGATGCTCCAAGAGCCTTAGAAGCGAAACTTCTTAGCTATTTAGCTCCTGCTGAGCGTGTGAGTCAGTTTCACTAATGGCTAAGAAACCTAAGTGTCCACCATGCGAGATGTGCCTTCCAGGCTGGTTAGCAGCCTTTGGAGACTTAATGTCTCTCCTTTTATGCTTTTTCGTTCTACTTCTCTCCATGTCTAGCATGGATGCAAAAAAAGTATCCGAAGCTATCGGTTCGCTCTCAGGCGCTATGAGCGTTTTAGAGGGCGGTATAAAAACAGAGGTCTCTAAAAGACGTATACAAGAATCAACACCAATAGAGTCTACGGATGAGACATCAGAGCAGGTAAATAGGATTGCAGCGGCAATGAAAGAGATGAATGAGATGATGGCAGAAGGAGAAGGTCCAGCAGTCTCTCTTGAAGAGGCGCAGGATGGTTTTGTTATAGAGCTTCCCGCATCTTTACTTTTTAAATCTGGAAGTGCGACTATTCAAAACGATGACGCGCTGCTTTTTTTAAAGAGAATAGCTCTTATTATCGGTGAGCTTCCAAATGAGACACTTGTGAGTGTGCGCGGGCATACCGACGATCAGGGACCTGGTACAAAAAGCCCATATAAGGACAATTGGGAGCTCTCATCTGCTAGAGCGATATCAGTGCTACAAGAGCTTCTTCTTGATGGAGTTGATCCAAAACGCATAAGTGCCGCTGGATATGCTGAGTTTTCTCCAAAAGCTACAAACGTGACCGAGAGTGGTAGAGAGCAAAACAGAAGGGTTGAACTTCACTTTTACGGTGCAAAACCTGATGACAAAGATAAAGTACAACAGACAGTATTAGACAAGGCAGCAGACAAATAATGTTTAGACTTTTTTGGTTAGTTGCCATGGTTGGTGCGGCTTCTCTTTTTGGAGCCGAGAGTGTTGCCATTCCTACTATGAATTTTGAGCTCTCAGCTCCTGATACTCCTCAGCAACTGGTAAGTTCGCTAAATGTACTTGTTCTTTTAACGCTGCTTTTTTTAGCGCCGAGTATGGTGCTTGTCATGACGACGTTTACAAGATTTGTAATAGTTTTTGGCTTTTTGCGTCAAGCTCTTGGTACTCAGCAGGTTCCACCGACTCAGCTTCTTGTTATGCTCGCGATGATTTTGACATTTTTTGTTATGGAGCCCGTCGGCATAAAGGCCTATGAAGAGGGCATAAAACCGTACGTAGAGAAGAAAATAGGGTATGAAGAGGCGTTTGACAAAACTACTCTTCCGTTTAAAAACTTTATGATTAGAAATACAAGGGAGAAGGATTTGGCCCTGTTTCTAAGAATAAGAAAGATGGAAAATCCGGCAACAATTGCAGATGTGCCTCTCTCCATAGTAATTCCCGCATTTGTAATAAGTGAGCTTAAAACCGCTTTTGAGATAGGATTTTTACTATTTTTGCCATTTTTGGTAATTGATATGGTTGTCGCATCCATCCTTATGTCAATGGGTATGATGATGTTACCGCCTATCATGATAGCGCTGCCCTTTAAGATACTTGTTTTTATTCTTATAGATGGGTGGAATTTGCTAATCGGCAATCTTATAGCTTCAATTAAATAGACGATAAAGAAGATAATGTGAATTGTAAATATTTTGGAAAGTGCGGCGCATGTGTAGTCTATGAGGGCGGATATGAGAATCAACTTTTTTTAAAATCAGAGTTAAACAAGGAGAGATTTAGCCCGTTTTACAGTGGCGAAATATCAATCATAAGATCACCGCTTAGCCACTACCGCTCAAGAAGCGAGTTTAAGATATGGCACATCGATGAAAAGCTGCACTATGCTATGAATAGCATAGATAAAAGCGGTGTAGTTTTCATAGATGAGTGCCCTCAGGTAAGCGAGCCGATATTTGCTCTTATGCCAAAACTCTTAAAAGCCATAGAAGACAGCGGCATAGGCTTTAAACTCTTCGGTGTAGATTTTTTAAGCTCACAGAGTGGCGAGATAGTTGTTTCACTTCTTTATCACAGAGCTTTGGACTCCGCTTGGAGAGATGTTGCGGCTAAAATTGCTTCTGAGCTTGAGATATATATTATCGGGCGCAGCAGAGGACAAAAAGTTGTTGTAGGGCAGGATTATATAACAGAGATTTTAAATGTAGATGGCATAGAATTTAGATTTAACTACATAGAAAACAGTTTTACTCAGCCAAACTCTAAAGTTAATGAGCAGATGATTTCATGGGCTATTAAAAACCTCTCCCATACAGATTCAGACTTGCTTGAACTATACTGCGGTGCTGGAAATTTCACTATACCTTTTGCTAAAAAATTCGCAAAAGTTTTGGCTACGGAGATATCAAAATCCTCAATCAATGCGGCTAAAACAAATATGGCTTTAAACGGTGTGCAAAACATAGAGTTCGTGCGAATGAGCGTTGAGGAGTTTGTGCAGGCTCTTGATGGTGTGAGAGCATTTAACAGAATGAAAGATATAGATATCGACACCTATGACATCAACACCATATTTGTAGATCCCCCAAGAAGCGGAATGGATGAAGCTACATGTAACTTTGCCGCAAGATATGAAAACATAATATATATATCATGTAACCCCGAGACACTTGCTAGAGATTTAGCTATTTTATCCAAGACGCACGATATTTATGATATGGCACTCTTTGATCAGTTTCCATATACGCATCACGTTGAGATGGGCGTTAAGCTCAGTAAAAAAAGGTAGCTATATGAAAATAGCTCTTTTGGTTTTTATAATATCATCTTTTTTATATTCACAAAATATTCCAAAAAAAGATTTTGAAGCAAAAAATGAGGATCTCGCTCAAAAAATAAAAATACTTGAAAAAATAGTATTTGAACAAAATAAACTTTTAAAATCCAAAGAATATATAAATAAAAATCAATTTATTAACTCTGATGAGAATCTAGATAAATACTCATTTCCAAAACTTATGATGAAAGAAGCGTATCAAGCAAAGCTCCCAGAAGGTGACAAGATTGTAGAATTTGAGCCAAGCTCGTTTCGCCTAAAAACAGATAGTATTATCTATGATACGATTGATGGAAACAAGATTGATAAGTGGGAGAGGGGCAGATCTTTTACATCAAGCACAAAGACAAATAGCTGGATTAAGATATCTGGTTATTTTGTAAAGAAGAAGTGGAAAAAAGCCGACGGAGATATGTGGGTTAAGAGGGCTCAGGTCGTTAAAAGGTAGCCGTAAAATTTTTTAATGATATAATACGAAAAAAAATCAGAAGATGACATATGAAAAAAATATTAATTATTAGCGATGGTGAGGTCGCAGAACACTTTATAAACAGAGTTATGGACACTTACACCAGTGAAAACATGTATTATGTCGTCCAGGCAAAATCTAAAAAAAACAAAAATCTAAATCAATCGCGTATCAAGTTTTATGAGTTTGATCCGACAAGTTTATACAAACTTGCTAACCTCCTAAAGATGGAGTTTGCTCAGGCGATTATCATCATGGACAACCCTGCGGATGTTGAACATACGATAAAAAATATCAGAAGCATAAAAAAGCAGCTCCGCATTATAGTTTTAAACAAGTGGAACCTCAAAAATGACGACTCAAATATAGTTCTTATAAACTCAAAAGAGATTCTCTCATCAAGAATGCTAGATTATCTGCCAAATGTTCCGGTAATTGCGCAAAACGTCGGTATAGGCGAGGGCGAGATAATGGAAGTTTTAGTTCCGTTTGGAAGCTCTTTTGTCTATAAACACATCGGAGTAATTGAGCAAAAAGAGTGGCGTATTGTTGCGATATACAGAAATAGAAAGCTTATTATGCCTAATCGCCGCAGGATGATTCAGCCAAACGACCTTCTGCTTTTAGTCGGAGAACCAGCGGTTTTAAAATCAGTTTACAAGGCAATCAAAAGAGAACTTGGGCAGTTTCCGGAGCCTTTTGGTTCAAATATATACATCTACCTTGATATGGATTTGGTAAAACACAAAAGTGTTGAGAGCTTTATCAAGAGGGCAATCTACGCGCATGAAAAATTCGGACATACTTTAATCATAAAAATAGTAAATCCAAGTGATTTTGATATCATTTGGAAGATTAAAGAGTATAGATCTGATGAAATTATCGTAGATATTGATTATGAGAGCGGTAGACAAAAAGAGAGATTTTTCAGCGATATAAAAGCATTTCATGCCGGCTTGGTGGTTGTTCCAGGCGAGATGTTTAATGACTACGAAACAAGAGCAGCACTCTATGAGGCGCATGTTCCTGTTTTAAAACTCTCAGACAATAAACTCTCATCCGTAAAAGATGCTTCTATAATACTAAGCGAAAATCGTGATTTGGAAAAAATCTCATCTACTATTTTCGACATCTCCGAACAGATGAGCCTCAATATTGAGCTTTATAATTATATAAACGAACACCAAGATGCAAAAGAGCAGGTGATAGAGCACTACTACAACCTCTCAACCATCTTCTCAAAGAGCATTAAAGTAATAAAAGAGAGTGAAAATCCGATAAAAAAACTAAAAAAGAAAGATGATTTTCTTCAGATTCTGCCATTTACAAAAAAATTGACAAAAAGAAAAATTTATTCGTTTTTCTCAACCGACAGCGAGCGTCTTTATCACAAACTTGACGATAAGCATCAGATTTTCATACCGGTACAGATTTAGGGTAGCCGCTTTAGCCACTTTTTACCATTTTTTAAGTATTATATATCCACTTATTTAATTAAATTTTTTGGATCAATAATGCAAGTACACATAGAGCTTAAAAAAGTTGTAGACGACTCATACGACATAACGATAGACACTCTTCCCAAGATACATTTCGATACAAAAGTTGCGGTTGTTACGAACTCTACGATCTCAAAACTTCATCTTGATTATCTTCTTGATAAAATCAGCGCAAAAGAGCTACATGTCATAACTTTAAAAGATGGCGAAGAGTACAAAAATCAGGAGAGCATAGATGTCATATTAAATTCTCTTTTTGAACACCGTTTTAACCGCAAATCGATGCTTATAGCTTTTGGCGGAGGCGTTATTGGCGATATGACCGGATATGCGGCTAGTATCTATCAAAGAGGGATTGATTTTGTGCAGATACCAACAACTCTGCTTTCGCAGGTTGATGCAAGTGTAGGCGGAAAAACTGGGTTTAACAACAAGTACGGAAAAAACCTTGTAGGCGCATTTCATCAGCCAAAAGCTGTTTACATCGACCCGTACTTGTTGACTACGCTTCCAAAAAGAGAGTTTGGTGCAGGTGTAGCTGAGATAGTAAAAATGGCAGTGACATTCAACAAAGAGTTTTTTGAGTTTTTGGAAGTTGCAGATCTGAACAATCCGCATGTACTTCAAGATGCCATAAAACAGGCTGTTCAAACCAAGGCAAATGTCGTCTCTGAGGATGAAAAAGAGCAGGGTTTAAGAGCCGCTCTTAATTACGGGCATACGTTTGGACATGTTATAGAGAACGAAACACAGTACAAAAAGTATCTCCATGGAGAAGCTGTTGCAATAGGCATGGTTATGGCAAATGAGATGGCAATTAAGATGAATCTTATGAGCGAGAAAGAGGCGCTTAGAGTTAAGGCGCTGTTAGAAAAATACAATTTGCCGGTAAACTATGAGATAGAAGATGTAAAGAAGTTTTACGAAGCTTTCTTTTTGGATAAAAAAAGTTCCGACTCTGCAATAACTTTTATTCTCCCTTTGGGAATAGGCGATGTCGTTATTACCGATAAAGTAGATGTCGGAACGGTCATGTGTGTTTTAAATAAGTTTGGAAAAGTGCAATGAAAAAAATATTTTTTTACCTTCTGCTTGCATCATCTCTGCTTATTGGAGAGAGCTTGGTAATTGAGCAAAAAGCGAGTGCAGAAGAGCTTGAGCTTGCTAGAATTACTCAAGAAAATATAAACAGAGAGAAGATTACAGTATATCTTTCAGAGCTCAAAGACATAGAGGAAAAAATAGCAAAAAAAGATAGTGTCTGGATGAAGAGTTACGCTTCATATCTTACCTCTTTAGAGGTTAGAGAGAGTCTTGAAGAGATAAAAAAGAGAATAGAGCATTTGCAAAAAAAGAGAGGTAAAAATCTCAGCGAAATGGATGAGCTAAGCGCATTGGTGGCAAGAGAGAAGATACTTGAATCACAAATAGAGAAGCTAAAGAAAAAAGACAGCTCTCCGTTTTCAACGCTCTTAACGCCTCCAAATATCGATGAGATACCATCTATAACAAATCCATTGGATATATTTGTTGGAATTTCTCTTATAAAAACCCTAGATAAAGGTTTTAGCGACTATGTTTTAAAAAAAGATGAGTTGGCGACGATTATCTCACTCTTAAAGAGTGAAATAAATATCTACAACCAGATAGAAGCTATTGATATTGAGCACAAATACAAGGACAAGTTAGAGAGCAAGGCAAAACAGCTTGAGAGATTTGAATCAGCGTTAGACACTATGAATGTTACGGCTGACGTGTATGAAAAACGCCTTGATATCATAGAGATAAATATAAACAAAGATATTGAGTCTCAGATAGTAAAATTGGTAAAAATAACCGTAATAGTTTTAGTCGTATTTGTCTTTTTCTTTTTGGTAAAGCTTTTTGTCAAAAAATATATAACCGACAATGAGCGCTTCTATATGGCAAACAAGGTTATCACTTTTGCAAATTTCACGCTGATTATATTTATTCTATTTTTCAGCTACATAGAAAATGTAAGCTATCTTGTCACAATACTTGGATTTGCCTCTGCCGGTATAGCGATTGCCATGAAAGACTGGTTTATGAGCATACTCGGCTGGCTTGTGATAGTTTTTGGCGGAAGCATACATGTAGGCGATAGAATCCGCGTAGATATGGATGGCACAACGTATGTGGGCGATGTTATGGATATCTCGCTTCTTCGTATAACAATTTTAGAGGATGTAACTCTGACAACGGTTATCCAGAACAGACGTGCGGGGAGGATTATTTTTATTCCCAATAACTATGTCTTTACGAGGATGATAGCAAACTACACGCACAGTTCGCTAAAGACGGTGTGGGACGGGATTGACATAACAATCACATATGACTCGAACCATAAAAAAGCGATGCATCTTGCAAAAGAGATAACAAAAAAGTTCTCAAAAGGCTACACCGATATCACCAGAAAACAGCTCAACAAACTAAGAAGCAACTACAGTCTTAAAAACAGCAATGTAGAGCCTAGAATTTTCTCTTTTATCGAATCAAACGGCATCAAGATAAGCTCTTGGTATCTTACAAACGCTTATGCTACACTTACTCTAAGAAGCGCTATTTCTACCGAGATTGTAGATGCATTTTTAGCAGAGGATGATATAACCATAGCATACCCTACTCAGATGCTCCATTTGGAACAGAGTGCAAAAAAAACTCCTCCGTTTGCAACCGAAGAAGTGGTGTAGATGAAGAAAAAAATATTTTTTAAAACTTTCGGATGCAGAACAAATCTTTATGACTCTCAGGTCATGATGAGCGCCACTAAAGAGTATGATGTTACAGAAGATGAGAGCGAGGCTGATGTTATCGTCGTAAACTCATGTACGGTGACTAACGGAGCGGATTCGCATGTCCGCTCATACATCTCACATGTAGAAAACAGCGGCGGAGCAAAAATCTTTTTAACAGGCTGCGGCGCGCACACAAAAGGCGAGAAACTTCTTGAGCAGGGGCGTGTTTCAGGGGTGTTCGGTCAAAGCGAGAAGCTTAAAATTGATGAGATGTTGAGCAAAGAGGAGCCTTTTTACGAGCCTGGAGATTTAAACCATATAGATGAGAGCGTTGTAGATGATTTTATCGGCAAGAGCAGGGCGTTTATAAAGATTCAAGAGGGGTGCAATTTTCGCTGTTCTTACTGCATTATCCCTTATGTTCGCGGCGATGCAAGAAGCATGGATGAGGAGAAGATTTTAGAGCAGATAAGAAGACTTGGCGCAAACGGTTTTGGAGAGTTTATTTTAACGGGAACAAACGTCGGAAGCTACGGACAAAAAACAGACAGCTCAATCGCCTCTTTGATGAAAAAAATTTCGCAAATACGCGGTGTCAGACGCATAAGACTTGGAAGTGTCGAGCCCATACAGATAACTGATGAGTTTAAAGAGATTTTGGATGAACCGTGGTTAGAGCGTCATCTTCATATCGCACTTCAGCACACTTCTCCTCAGATGCTTAAATTTATGAACAGAAGAAATGTCTATAAACAAGACAGAGAACTTTTTGAGCTTCTTGCTGGCAAAGGTTTTGCAATAGGAACTGATTTTATTACAGGTCATCCTGGAGAGAGCCGTGAGCTTTGGGAAGAAGCCATGAGAAACGTAAAAGAGCTTCCGCTTACACATCTGCACGCCTTTACCTACTCTAAGCGCGACGGCACGCCCTCGGCTACAATGAAACCGGAAGTCGGCGGTAAAGTGGCAAAAGAGAGACTTCATGAACTTGAAGATATAGTTAAGGCTAAAAACTTTGAGTTTAGAAAAGCGTTTGGTAGCGAGCTTGACGTTCTCGTTGAGAGCCAAAAAGATAACTACTACATCGGATATGATCAGCATTTTAATAAGATTATGATTGAGTCGGATGAGGATTTAGTGGGTAACTGGGTAAATATTAAAGAATATGAAGTAAAAGAGGAGTTAAACTATGGTAGAGTCTAAGACAAATAGAGTTGCCCTTTACGCGTCGGCCTTTTTAATTGTGATACTTGTTCTCTTTGCTATTTTAAGAGACAACTCTGAGGCAATATCGCTTAAAGACGCAACCGCTATTTTAGAGAACCGCACAGTTAAGAGCGTTGTTGCTTCAAAAGATTTTATATATCTTAAAACAGACAAAGAGGTGTATAAAATCGCATCCTCACAGCTCTCTCCAAAGATGCTTGCAAATTATGAAGTCAAGGTCAAGAGCAGTTCGAACATAGTTTTATATATCCTCTTCTTTGTTCTATTTGTCGGACTCGGCACACTTGCATTTAGATGGTTTCAAAAAAATAGAGTTTTTAATATAGAGAAAACAAGCGAGGGGAGATTTAAATCCTCTCTTGAGCACTCGCAGCCCATAGAATCCATTAAAAGCGACGTGACATTCAGCGATATCGGCGGGATAAGCGACGTAAAAATAGAGCTCGAAGAGATTATCGACTTTATGAAAAAGCCAAAACGATATAAAAGTTTCGGGGCTAGAATGCCGCGCGGCGTGCTTTTGGTCGGACCTCCCGGCGTCGGAAAAACCATGATAGCAAAAGCTGTTGCAAATGCTGCAGGCGTGCCGTTTTACTATCAAAGCGGTGCATCTTTTGTGCAGATATACGTTGGTATGGGTGCCAAAAGAGTTCATGAGCTTTTTATAGCTGCCAAAAACAACTCTCCGTCCATCATATTTATTGATGAGATTGATGCAGTCGGTAAAAAGAGAGACGGTCAGAGAAGTGATGAGAGAGAAGCGACACTAAATCAGCTCCTCACTGAGATGGATGGTTTTGAGAACTCAAGCGGCGTTATCGTCATAGCGGCTACAAACAAGATAGACGTCTTAGACTCGGCACTTCTTCGTGCGGGAAGGTTTGATCGAAGGATATTTGTCGAACTTCCTACCAAAAGAGAGAGAGCTTCCATCCTCTCTAAATACTTGGGCAAAGTTCCAAATGACGTGGATGTAAATGCGATAGCAAACATGACCGTAGGGTTTAACGGAGCATCATTGGCGGCTCTTGTAAACGAGGCGTCACTTCTTGCCATAAGAGGGCACGATTTTCAAGTTACCATAGAGCATTTTCACAATGTAAAAGATAAGGTAATGTTTGGAAAGAAAAAGCTGCAGATGCTGAGTGAGCTTCAAAAGAGATACCGCGTTACTTATCAGGCTGCAAAGGTAATCTGTGCTACATATTTTGACCTTCCTTTTGAGAAACTGCTTCTATCAAACGAGAAACTTACCCCATCAACTGATGAGCCTCTTATCAAGCATGAGCTGGAATCAAGAGTTAAGATGCTCTTAGCAGGAATAGTTGCATGTAATATCAAGTACAACGAACATGCAAGCAGCGCAAAGAGCGATTTGGACGAGGCAAAAGAGATAGTGCAGATGATGATTGGCGAGTACGGAATGGGCTCCTCTCTCATCCCTACAGAGCATGAAAAAGAGATTTTGATGAAGAAGCTCTACGATGAGACTAGAAATCTTTTAGAGTCTCTGCAGAGCGTTATGAAATATGTAGAAGAGGTCTTAAACGAGAGAGAAAGCATTACCAAGGCAGATGTTAGAAAGAAACTAGATGAAGTTCTATAGCGGTTTTTCTCTCAAAGGCGAAGATCACTATTTTAGTGATTACATAAACAGAAGCGATTACTCTGTAAGCGGATTTAGCTACGGAGCCATAAAAGCATTTCAATATGTAAAAGAGCAGTTGGAGCTTAAAAAAAGAGTGGATATATTGCAGCTTTTCTCTCCTGCATTTTTTCAGACTAAAGATGAGAAGTTTAAAAAGCTTCAACTTCTCGGATATAGAAAAAACAGAGATGCTTACCTAAAAGAGTTTATAGCGTCATGTTTTTTGCCGCATGAAAAAAAGGCAGTTGAGCATAATGAGAACAGCGTAGAAGAGCTTGAAGAGCTGCTAAACTATGAGTGGAACATGCATGAGCTCAAAAGTATTGCAAACAGAGGTGTAAAGATAGAGGTTTATCTGGGCGGTGAAGATAGAATCATAGATGCCAAAAGTGCAAAAGAGTTTTTCTTGGAAGTTGCTACTGTGACATACATAAAAGAGGCAAATCATTTTTTGTTGTTAAAGTAAATTTAAGTCATTGCGAGGAACTTGTGACGAAGCAATCTGAGTTTTTAGTTAAAAATTAATTAGGAGGAGATAAATGAGTAATATAAAAATAGGCGTTATTACGGCAAGTGACAGAGCTAGCAAGGGGATATACGAAGATATTTCTGGAGTGGCTATCCAAGACACGATGAAGGATTATCTAAAGAGCGAGTTCGAGATAGTTTATAGATGTATTCCGGATGAGCAGGATGTCTTAGAAGCTACCATGATAGAGCTTTGCGATGACGAAGCTTGTTGTCTTGTTGTGACAACCGGCGGAACAGGTCCCGCACTTCGTGACGTAACTCCTGAAGCAACCGAGAATGTGTGCCAGAAGATGATGCCGGGATTTGGCGAGCTTATGCGTCAGGTAAGCCTGCAGTATGTGCCGACTGCAATTCTCTCCCGCCAGAGTGCTGGCATAAGAGGCAAAAGCCTCATCATAAATCTGCCTGGAAAACCAAAGTCCATTCGTGAGTGTCTTGATGCTGTTTTTCCAGCTGTGCCGTACTGCATAGATCTTATAGAAGGCCCATATATAGAGACAAATGAAGAGGTGATTAAGGCTTTTAGACCGAAAAGCCAAGTAGCATGACCGCTCACTCTCCGTAATGTGACCACATTCTAGAGATTCTAACTACTCTGTCGCTCTCTCTTACTTCATAGACTATTCTGTGTTGGATATTTATTCTTCTTGAGTATGAACCGCTTAAATTGCCGATTAACTTCTCATAAGGCGGCGGATTTTGAAAAGGGTCTCTTCTAATAATTTCAATAAGTTCTTTTGCTTTTTTGTCTAAATTGGCACTAGATAGTTTTTTAGCATCTTTTAGTGCCAGTTTGCTATAGAGTATCTTGTAGTCTACCATTCAACATCTTCGCTAAACTCGCTATCAGGCGCTTTCATCGCTTCTTGAATAGAAGCTACCATATTTGGTATGTAGTTTAAGAATAGTGTCTCTTCTATAGCCCTCCAGTCTTCCTCTGAGAGCATTACAACATTGTTTCGTTTGCCGGTAATAAGCACAGGTTCATGACTCTGTGCCGCTTCATCCATTATGTTGTATATATTTGCTCTAACTTCACTTGCAGACATTACCTTTGTCATATTAGGAGTCCTTCTTGACCTATTTTTATTTATTGTACTTAATATCGTACGCTTTGTCAAGAAGCGTTGAAATTATTATTGTCATTTTGTAATAATCAATCTGTATAATGCCAAAGTCGTTCCAATTTACACAATTTATGTGATTTAGCTATTTAGGGATTTTAATGCACTATTTTTCTGATGTAAAAATCAATGAAGAGGTCTATAGCTTAGTTTATGGAAAAGGTAAGGTTGTTTTTACTCTACCGGCAAAACAGAGAATAGATGGTTTTTACGCATTCGCTGTTGAGTATCCAAATAAAAATAAAAAAGTATATTATACGATTGATGGATATCCAGACTGGTCTTCTTCTGGGGAATCCTGCCAGACCGTTTTTTATATAAAAGATGTTGATTTAAATGATATTGACATACAGGCACCATCAAAAATGCTATCTGAAAAGCAGATATTGAAATATAAGAGTAACGGGACTTTGGAGATGCAATGCCCATCTGGTATTTGGAGAAATACAAATGAGTGCCCAGAAAAGATGGTTGAAAAAGCTTTGCGAAAATCAAAATACTATCTGTTTAGAAAAGAGATACAAGAGTGATATAAAATTCAGTATCAGTGGTGATTCATTGATGCTGGTTTAACTTATATTACTTTTCCTTTCGTTTTGTGGAGAGTTTTTATGGCTATTTATAGTCTTTTGCCTTGGATAATACGAACCAAAACAACCACAAGCGCGATGACTAAGAGAATATGGATAAATCCACCCATTGTGTAAGAAGTGGTAAACCCTAAAAGCCAAAGAATGACTAGAATTGTTGCAACAGTTTCAAGCATAGCACACCTCAATTTTATTAGTAAGATTTTTCATGAAACATTCCTTCGTTTTTAATTTTTACGAAAAAGATAGACGCCGACAATAAAACTGACAGCACCAAAAATATAATAAGTCATTACCTTGTCTGTATCTGCACCTGTAATAGCTTGTGTTACTTGTGAACCGACAGAATCTGATAACTGATACCCCATACTACAAAACCAATCCCTATTACTGTTAAAACAAGACCAATAATTTTTGTGGTAGATCCTAAACCTTGCTCCATCTTGAACTCCTGCATTTAAATGGCTGAAATGTTGTAACATCGCAGGTGATAACACTGTACAGTAATATTTCTTTTTTAAGACCTGCCATGATGTGGATAGTACATATCTGTTTAGATTATTTTTTTGTTGGTGTCTGGGGATTGACTGATAATAGTTAGAAAAGTTTAAAAAAACAGAGAAAAAAATCTCTCTGTTTTTGTAGTTTTATATGAAATTTCTCGTTCCACCTCTCCCGAGACTGTGAAAGAACCTTGTTCTTCACAGTCTCATTTTGAAATATACATAAATTTCATACCTCCAAACCAACAATTTACAAATATCTTAAAAATATAAAGCCTATTTTGCAAATAACTG
>JBAZIE010000009.1:0-77484 GCA_041652055.1 Sulfurimonas sp.
GAAGCTCGTGCTCGTCGTTTCCATGAAACGAAAACTGAAAAACGTAAGAAGTTCTTAATTGCATCTCGTAAGAAAATGCTTAAACGTCTTTATATGATGAGACGTTACGAATCACGCCTATAAAACAAGAGCCTTCGGGCTCTGTTTTCTCCTTCATCTAAAAAACAAATCATACTTTTAAAAAATCATTCTAACTCTTACACCCGGCAATAGTGCCCAATTTTCATCAGATTTTGACGGATGGTTTATAATCTGCATACTTGTAGTCAGCTGCACGCCATAATATAGGTCATACCTATAAAAGAGTTCTGTCGTACTTTGTGTTCTCAAATCTTCGCTCGGACGAGATATACTAAACGCCATTGATATCAAATCATCTACCATGTAAAGATCCCTTCGTCCAAAACCAAACTCAAAGTGCTCTTTTTCTGTAGCACTATCAGAAAACGCATATTTTGCAAAAACTTTATAGTCGTTCTCAAAGGCTTTGTTTATGGAGAAAATAGCGCCCCTGTTTTTATCTTT
This sequence comes from Sulfurimonas sp., assembly GCA_041652055.1. Taxonomy (GTDB): domain Bacteria; phylum Campylobacterota; class Campylobacteria; order Campylobacterales; family Sulfurimonadaceae; genus Sulfurimonas. The sequence continues at coordinate 526 of JBAZIE010000009.1, forward strand.
TGTAGCGTCTTGCGAGTCCCTGTTCCATAGAGTTACGTAATACTTTCCGTCCTCTGGCGTTAGACCAAACTCCACTGCGCTGTATAGCTTTATATCTCTATCTAAAATATTGCCAAGCGACTCTCCCTTTTTCACATCCGAATCGGTCACGTAAGCTAATGCGTAGTAACTTGGCTTTTTATATCTAAGCACCATACCCAAACCGTTATCAGGTAGAGAGTTATAGGGAGCTAGCGAAAATGTGCTGCTTAAAAAGTATCTGTTTTGATTTTTATAAAAAGAGTTGTCTATAAATGAGTTACGATTCACAAAGCCAAAACGAGCCGTAAAACTATCTAGCTTATATTGGTACCATAGCTCCGTAACAAATAGAAAGAGGTTCTCGTAAGACGGAGAGACCGCATAAAGAGAGCCGATATTATTTGCATAGTCACTGCTTGAATATGGTCCGTAAGTGTGCCTGCTTCTTAAATTGAAGCCGATTGTTGAGCTGGCGTTTGGTTTATATCTGCCAAAAAGATCCAGATTTCCCCCGCCTCCGAAATTATCACTTACTCCTTCGTACTGAGCAACACTTCTGTAAGCGATGCCCATATCAACACCGTACTCCTCTTTTATATAGTTCAGGCCCCTGATAGTCTCTTTGAACCACTCTGGAATTCTTTCATCTCCAAGCACTCCCTCTCTATCCGTAATAATCTCTTCCATGTGGGAGTCAACGTCATCCGTTGATGTCGTCTCCTCCATATCTTTCTCCTGCTTTTTCCTCTTTACCTCTTTTTGCACAGCTATATCTTCTAAAATTTCAGCCTCTTGCGAAATTATTTTATTCTCTGCCGTCACTTGCTCTTCTTGAAGTTCAACGTCATCTCTCTGTAACTCTTGTTCTTTTGGCACATCTACATTAGCTTCGGCTAAAAAAAACTCTTCAACCTGAAAATCAGAGACGTTCATATCCTTTTGCGCGGTTTCATCTTGCAGAGCTATTTGTTTCTCTTCTTGTGCTGCTTTATATTGTGGATTTATACTACTGGGGCTTCTATTGCCTATTTCAATATTTTTTTTCTCTACATTTTTAATCGTTTGCATAAATGCAAATGCTATAACCGATGCAATAACTACTAAAATAGGTACTATATATTTATCTTTCATTCTTCGCTCTACATTCTCCCGTACATCTCGTTATATAGCGAAAGCGCGTGTCTATCACTCATGGAAGCTATATAATCAGCTATTACCCTATGTCTATTTTTTGTCTCTAACTGTTTGAAATAAAATTTAGGAAGCATCTTCGGTTCTTCTATCAAACCGCCATAAAGCCCTTTAATCGCCTGTTTGCCTGCAAACATTTTAGTCATTATATCTTTATGCTGATAGAGCTTTGTAAATAGCAGCTTTTTGAGTTTTTTTATATCGGATTCAAGTTTGGGCTCAAAACCTATCGGAAACTCGCTCTTGCTATCAAGCGTAGCGGTACAGATTCTACTGTTATCAATCTTATCTTTTGAGTACTCGATAAGCGAATAAACAAGATGATTGATAAGATGTGAGACAAAACGATATCGAAACATCTCATCCTCCCGCTCAGAGATCCCTTCACTCTTTACCTTCTCTAAAATCTCTTTTATAAGCTCGCATTGTGCCAAATCGTCAAAACTTATCAATCCGGAATTTACGCCGTCATCTATATCATGGGTGATGTAAGCTATCTCATCGGCACGATCCACAACCATCGCCTCAATGCTTGGGTGTGTCTCAAGGTTGAACTGCTCGTCTATAATTGAAGGCAAAAAACTTTTTTTGTATGGATAAGAGTGTTTAAGTATCCCCTCGAGTGTTGCAAATGTAAGATTTAAGCCATCAAATCCGTTGTATCTCTTCTCCAGCGATGATACAACCCTGAAACTTTGAAAGTTATGGTCAAAGCCATTTAAAAAGCCGTCATGCTTCAAGCATTCATCAAGCGTATCTCCACCAATATGGCCAAATGGGGTATGTCCTAAATCGTGAGCAAGAGCAATCGCTTCCGCTAAAGATTCGCTTAATCCAAGGTGGGAAGTAATTGAACGCGCAATTTGCGACACCTCTATCGAATGGGTCAGGCGTGTGCGGAAAAAATCGCCCTCCTGATTTAAAAAAACCTGTGTTTTATACTCTAATTTTCTAAAACTGCCTGAGTGGATAATTCTGTCTCTATCTCTTGCATACGGATTTCTAAAGTCCTGATCTATTTTGTAAAATCTTTCATGCGCTTCCATTTTATACCACCTTTCTTTATGCTTTTACCACTTGGTTTCTTCCCGCTTTTTTAGCCTTGTATAGAGCGTTATCCGCCCTTTTCATAACCGCAAACGGGTCTTTGTCGTTAGAGCTTCTTTGCACAATGCCAGAAGAGATGTTTATATATATTGTCTTGGTGCTCTTCTTATTTCTGATGCTAAATGGACTTTTTGCAATTGTATCTCGCAGGATATCCGTATGAGTGTATGATTCATCTACTTCCTTTGAAGGAAAAAGGAGCACGAACTCTTCTCCGCCGTATCTGTAAGCTTTTCCGCCGCCACCGACATTTGCCAATCTTGATGCAACCATTTTTAAAACCTCATCGCCCGTATCATGCCCATACGTGTCGTTAAACTTCTTGAAATGGTCTATATCTATCATAGCAAGCGAATATTTCATTCCCAATTTTGCCATATCCTCCACTAGCGCCCTTCTTCCCGGAAGCGATGTAAGCTCGTCGTAAAAAGCCAAGCGATAAGACTCTCGTATGAGCAAAATAAAAATTATTATGCCTATGGCCAACAGTGAGAGCTCATTTGCATGTGGAGTTTTTAGAAAATAGAATCCCATATAAAAAGTCACTACGATTATAAAAAAAGAGCTATTATAGAGTAGATACTTATTATACATTACCAAAATACCGATTATAAAGAGTACAAAAATTGCAATGGCCACAGATAGATCTTGCAGCGGATAAAACGATATTGTAAAAAGTTTCATCTTCAAAAGAGCGATTAGATTACTCTCTGGATAAATGATAAAATATGAGATAACTCCTATCTCTAAGAGAAAAAAAACTATCTTTAAAATACCCCAGATAGAGAAGAGTCCTCTCTCTCTTAGTGATAAGAAGAGAAGAAGATGCAGCGGATAGAGCACTGAAACGTATAAAAATAGGTCCGTTGCCTTTTTGGCACTAAGATACTCAAATCCTATATGTATAAAAACAAGCGGAAGAATGACAAATATAAACCTGTTGCGGTTAAAGTGCCATGATACCCATATAATAAGTGCGCTTATCGCATAGAAGAGGTATGGAACAAGATTAAAAATCACATTTGGAATTTTGGTCCCATTGTATGCCATCAACGCAAACACCAAAGATATCAAAAGCGGTATTGATATGTTTAGTGCAATTGATTTTAATGGGTTCATGCTCACCTTTTATATAAAAATTATTTAGAAAAAACGCTCTACGCTTTTTTTAAAAACTCTGTTTTTAGGTAGATTTTAGTTCCGTTAACGCGACCCTCTATATGACCCTCTACATCTGCCGGTATTGTGATGTTTTTAACCAATGTACCTCTTTTTGCAGTAAAACCGGCACCCTTAACCTCAAGGTCTTTAATGATAACAACGCTGTCTCCGGCATTTAAAATAACACCGTTTGAGTCTCTAACCTCCGCACCCAAAGAGCTCTTTGGAGCCGCATCCGCCCAAGCCTTTAGATCATCTTCCATATATATCATGTCAACCAAATCTTCTCTGCCGAGCGTCTTTAAGAGTCTGTATGACATGACCACGACAGCAGGAGTCTCACTCCACATGCTCTCATTTAGGCAGTTAAAGTGTGCCTCATCCATTTTATCAGGATTTTCTATCTGTTCTTTACATGTAGCACAAACATAAATAGACTGCTCTGCACTTTCATCCGATGGAGCGACCTCTAAAACACTAAGCCCATCACTGCTTCCGCAAAGCTCACACTTGCCGCCGCTTCTTGTCTTTAACTCTTTTTCTACGCTCACTACTTCTCCTCTTTTTTAAACTCTATCGCATCCTCTGGGATTGTCGTAGAGTCTTTTTTTGTTTTGTCAAACGCTTTTTGCGCTTCCTCTTCGTTATAGTTTCTGCACTTCTCAACCATCTGCGGATCACTATTTGGCCCAATGTTATCGCACATCGCAAAATTAAACTCAAAATATGAGCATCCGCTAAAGAACAAAGTGCCCGCTAAAATATATTTCCACATAAAACTATCCTCTTCTTATTATTAAATCTAAATATTTTGACGGGGTCTTTCTCATCATCTCCTGTGCGAGCCATCTTATCTGAAAATATGCCGCGCCGCTGTCTCTAAGCGTAAAATAGTTCTTTAGGCTTCTAAGATTAAAAGTTACAACCATATCCACTTTTACGTTATCGGTTATGATGTGCTTAAAAGCGTCCCCGACATTGCGCTTCTTTTTTCCTTCTTCTAGGGCATCAAAGAGAGCCTCTGGACTACCCTTAAACTCCTCTAAAAGCCCAAGAGAGCTCTTTGCTACAGCAATTTCGTTAAAATCTTCTACTGTTTTTGCCTGATAGCTCAGTTTATCATACATGGCACCGATTTCGATTCTGTTGTACTGCTCATCACAAGTTACAAACATATCAAAACCCAAAACTTTGCTTATAAAAAACTCTCTATCATTATTCGTCTGCGAAGCGACAAAAGCATTTATAACCGAGCTCATCGTATAACGCGTGCTTCTTACGCTTATTGCCTGAATACGGTGACGCGCATGCTCTTGAAGCACACCTCTGCTTGTTCCTCTGATGAGAAAACTTAAATTTGCATGTTCCAAAATAGAGTGGTGAAAATGTGTCCAAGCTAAATCGTTTAAAAGATTTGAACTATCTATCTCATTTAATTTTTTACATGTAGCATCATCGGGCATATGATTCTCTATATATTTGATAGCATCGTTTTCGCTATTTTCAAAAGAATCATAGCAAGTCCTGGCCGCTGCTTCCGCAACGCCAATGCCCGTATCTTGCATCAAAACTACTTCAGGTTTTGAATATTTTATGCCATACATCTCTTCCATACAACCACCCTAATTTATGCTAAATGTATTTTACAATAAAAAGCTTGATGTATTCAAAACTCTCGTAATAATAATGTAATAAATCAAGCTTATTATTCTAAAAAAATTACGAGGGAAAAAATGAAAACACTACTTTGCATTTTAGCTTTTTCAGTACTTCTAAGTGCTTCCATGTTTACCCAAGAAGAGAATACCAAGGGCAACTTAATCGAAGAATTTAGACAAAATGTCAGCGACACAAACTCAATCATTTGGAGAGGAGAGTATGAGAAAATATCTTCACACAAATCGAACTTATCATCCATAATAAAGAAAGTTCAAAATCTTGAGATGCCACAAGAAAAAAAACAAGAACTGGAAACAAATCTTCAAAGTTACGCGACCATCGTTGATACAATCTCCAAGAATCTTCAAAAAGAGGCACCAAAACTTAAAAACCACTATAGCAATACTATTACTAATCTTGATTCATTTAACAAAAAAATATCAAGCATAGGTTTATATGCTCTTTCTTCACGCTGGAGAGAACTAAGCAGTATTAAAAACAATTTTGTAAAAAAACCGAATTCTGCACTCGAAAAAAAATTTGATAATATTTGGAGCGAGGTTGTCGTAACCATAACAGAGCTTTATCTTGATGATGAAGCAGAGACTTTTTTGCTAGACTATCTTGAGAACTATAAACTCTATTTTAAAGAGATAACAGTTGCCTACTCAAAAACAAATTATGACAAAATTAATAAACTTAAACCACTAAGTTATAAGATTAAAGCGGAACTTGAAATTCTTTAGTTCAGCTTTAAAATCAACCTCATCATCTATTTCTGAATTCCGTCTAAAACCGGAACAAAATCACATGCCTCAAGCTCCTCTTTTGAGATAGAAACCCCGATTTTTTTAAAACGGGTGATTATCTGCTTTGAGCCAACCTGCATCGGAGCTACCAAAATGCCGCCATCGCGAAGCTGCTCAAAGAGTTTTGCAGGTATCTGTTTTGCAGTGGCGGAGAAAAGTATCCTGTCATAAGGAGCGTACTGTGCCCAACCATTTTGTCCGTCATCTAGTTTTGTGTGGATATTGCCAAGACCCAGTTTTCTAAACTTTAGTTTTGCCTCTAATATCAGCGGCTCAATTCTCTCGATTGTAAAAACGCCGCGAAAGAGATGCGACAGAACTGCAGCTTGATAACCGCTTCCACACCCTATCTCTAAAACTCTGTCTGCGCCCTTTGGCACAAGATATTCAGTCATTTTTGCGACGGTCAGAGGAGAACTTATCCACTGTGACGAGCCCATAGGCAGAGCATCTAATTTGTAGGCATTATGTCTAAAACCGGATGGAACAAACTCCTCTCTGTTTGTTTTAGCAATTGCATTTTTAACGCTATCGCTCAGAGAGAATTTTTTATGACACTCATCAGCCAATTTTGCTGTTTTTGTTGCTGTAATTCTATCCAATGCCTACATCCATATATCTTCTCATTGTTATAATCTCTTTTTTATTGTAAGCTACTTCCAGACAAGCTCTGTTTACATTTCGCTCATCTTCTCCATGAGGTCTAATAATGCCGCTTAAACTTGTACACTCTTTATTTTGTGAGTCACTCGCAACGACATAACACTGATTGATGATTGCAAGACTCTGGGTTAAGACTCTGAAATGCTCAGTACGCAAAACTCCCCACCAAGACGGAACTGTAATAACGTCACACCCCTCAAGTTTTTGCCAAAAATTTTTAAATCTAAGCTCAAAACAGATTAAGATGCCTATCTTTATGCCATCAACTTCAACAATCTTAATATCTTCATCGCTTCCCTCTGACATGTACTTATGTTCATCACCAAAACGAAAAAGCTTTGCTTTTGCTCTCTCATAAACGATTTCGCCCTTATGAAATATCTTGGCGAAATTAAAAACTTTACCGTCTCTTCTCTCAAGCATTGTTACTATAATTATTTTATCTTTTGAAGCTTTTTTGAGTACCTCGCTTGCTACATGTGAAAATTTGAGAGCTTTTTCATAGTTTTCATAGTCAAAACCCGTCAAACATACTTCAGGAGCTACGATTAGGGATTTTTTAGGTGCTTTGTCTATAAGTTCTAAAAGTGTTTTGAGATTATCACCATACTCTTTTGTGGTTTCAAAAAGAAGCGAGCAGAGCTTATAGCCCCTCTCCTTAGAAGTCGTCATCAAAGCTTAGGCTTCCTTTTGAGTAGTTTGCAACAGTTCCCTCAAAAAAGTTTGTTTTTTGGTCGTTGAATTTTGAAAAATCGTCAACCCATTTTATCGGATTTGTCACGTTGTAGAGTTTAGGAAATCCAACTGATGAAAGTCTGTCATCTGCAAGATACTGAATATACTGCTCTAAAATAGCGTCTGTAAGTCCCAATATTTGACCGCCGGTTATATATTTCCCCCAGTCAGATTCAAGCTTGACCGCCTGTTTAAACATAGCAATAACTTCGCTCTTAAGCTGCTCTGTAAATAGGTCGGGTCTCTCTTTTCTAAGTGAATTTATAAGATTTTGAAACAAAACCAAGTGTGTGACTTCATCTCTTTGTATAAATCTAATCATCTGTGCAGAGCCTAACATTTTTCCGCTTCTTGCAAGCGTATAGATGTACGCAAAACCGCTGTAAAAGTAGATGCCCTCTAAAATCTGATTTGCGAAACACGCTTTTACGAAGTTATGTTCTGTTGGATTTTTAGAGAGCTCCTCATAAACCGCCGCAATTGCGTCATTTTTGCTCTTTAGCATCATATCTCTGCGCCAGAGGTCATATATCTCTTTTGAGTTTGCCGAGATGCTGTCAACCATAACAGCGTAGCTTTGTGAGTGAAGAGCCTCTTCAAAAGCTTGGCGTACCAATATCAGGTTGATTTCAGGAGATGTTACATAAGGATTTATATTGTCCATGATGTTGTTTGTTTGCAGAGAATCCATAAAAATAAGCTGTGAAAGGGCTTTGTCGTAAGCATCCTTTTCCGTCTGGGTAATCTGTTTGTAGTCGCTCACGTCACGTGTCATGTCAACCTCTTTTGGAAACCATGTGTTATTTAACATCATCTCCCAAAGATTGTATGCCCATTGATATTTTATATCATTTAATTCAAATATGCCTGTTGGATTGCCACCAAATATTTTTCTATCATTTACATTTTCATTTGATTCAGGATTATATATTTTTTTTCTATTCATCTCATCTTCCTAAAATTTTAGTATAGGATTATATCTTTATGAATATTTTGTTTCGATAAAACTAACTTTATAAATTTTTTTCAAATAAAATAACCATATCTTAATGAAACTATATAACATATAATTAGCAAAATCAATATTTTGGAGGAGGGTATGAAATACATAATTATTTTCATACTTATAATAACAACTATGAATGCACTTGAATTGAAACAATGGACAAAAAATATAGAAAAACTTAGTGATGAAGAGAAACATGTTATTATAAACAAGGGGACAGAACGCCCTTTTGTAGGCAAATACACAAACGAGAAATCAAGAGGAATTTACAGATGTAAGGTTTGCAACGCACCGCTTTTTGACTCAAGCGACAAGTTTGATTCACACTCAGGATGGCCGAGCTTTGATGATGCGATAGAGGGAGCCGTTAAAAGAGTTCTAGATAGCGACGGCAGAAGAGTAGAGATAGTTTGTGCCAACTGCGGCGCGCACTTGGGTCATGTTTTTGAAGGAGAAGGTTTTACTTCAAAAAATACAAGACACTGCGTAAACTCAATCTCGCTAAATCTTGTAAAAAAGCCTGATATCAAAGACGAGAAGCTCTCGTACGCATACTTTGCTGGAGGCTGTTTTTGGGGTGTTGAGTACTACCTTCAAAAGCTTCAAGGTGTAAAAGAGGTAATATCAGGCTTTATGGGCGGACATGTTAAAAATCCTAGTTATTATGAGGTGGTCCGCTCAAACACAGGTCACCTTGAAACCGTGGAGGTTACCTATGATAGCACCGTAATCTCATATGAAGAGATTGCCAAAGCATTTTTTGAGATTCACGACCCTACCCAAACAAACGGTCAAGGACCGGACATCGGAGAGCAGTATCTTTCGGCACTGTTTGTTAGCAGTGAAGAGGAGAGAAAAATAGCTCAAAATCTTATTGAGAAACTTGAAGCTAATGGATATAAAGTTGTCACTAAAATATTACAAAAGAGTGAATTTTATCCGGCAGATGAAAGCCATCAAAACTACTACGACAAAAAAGGAAGCAAACCCTACTGCCACGGATATGTAAAAAGATTTAAGTAGTAAAATATTTTATTTTACTACTTTTTTAGACTCGTCATACCCCTCGATATTGCGATCTTTGACAAATTCTGTTGCTGAGTCGCTGATTGAATCAACCACTTCGTTTTTATAATCCGTTACCGTGACTCCAGTGTTATGAGAGTAGATGATATATATCCCGACTGCTAGTGCAAACAGCGTCAATTTGATATTGTTTGTTCTGTAAAAATAAAAAGCCATTATTGCAACAACCAATAGAGAGACAGGGTACAATGAACCGTCCATTTTTTATCCTTTTTGTCGTTTGTCAAAAGTATAACACAGTTAGAAAAAATAATTGAGATTTATTATATAAAGGGGGTTTTATGCCTGCCAAAAAAAGAGCAGGCACGAATATTATTGCTTATTTGCGAGTATGTCTCTTTCTTTCGCTCTCTGTTAGATATTTTTTACGGATACGGATACTCTTTGGTGTAATTTCCAAAAGTTCATCATCTTCAATCCACTCTAACGCGCGCTCTAGCGACATATCACGGGCCGGGATAAGCTTAATTGCCTCATCGGCACCGCTTGAACGGACATTTGACTGCGCTTTTCCTTTGATAGGGTTAACAACCAAGTCGTTGGAGCGTGAATGTTCACCAACAATCATACCTTCGTAAACTTTAGTCTGCGGCCCAATGAAAAGAACACCACGATCCTGAATGTTAAATAGTGAATATGCAAGCGTTTCACCATTCTCCATAGAGATAAGCGCGCCATAGCTTCTTGATTCAACGCTTCCGCTGTATGGACGGAACTCTAAGAAAGAGTGATTCATAATACCCTCGCCCTTAGTGTCTGTCAAGAACTGCCCACGGAAACCTATAAGAGCACGAGCTGGGATCTCAAACTCGATTCTTTGGAAACCTTGTCCCATTGGAACCATAGATTTCATCTCAGCTTTACGCTTGCCAAGTTTTTCAATTACCGCACCGCTTAAGTTTTCTGGAACATCTATTACAAGGTGCTCAAACGGTTCACATTTAACGCCTTCTATTTCTCTAACGATTACTTCCGGACGAGATACACCAAACTCGTAGTTTTCGCGTCTCATGTTTTCAGCAAGAATTGTAATCTGAAGCTCACCGCGTCCTGAAACTTTAAATTTACCCTCGCCCACAACCTCTAATCTCATAGCAACGTTAGTCGTCATCTCAGCTTCAAGCCTATCTTTAAGCTTGTTAGATGTTACGTGTTTTCCCTCTTGGCCGGCAAGCGGAGAGTCATTTACAGAGAAGACAACAGTCAATGTAGGCTCTTCGATATGCATAGGGTCAAGTGGCATTGGGTTTGCAGGATCACAAATAGTATCTCCAACATCTACTGTTTCAAGTCCAGCAAATGCAACGATATCCCCTGCTTCAGCCTCTTGAATCTCCATACGGTTAAGACCATGAAAACCGATAAGTTTGCTTATTTTACCTTTTACAAGTTCTCCGTCTGCTTTTGCAAGCATAACGTTATCACCTTTTCTGATTATGCCGTTGAATATACGAGAGATACCGATTTTACCTACATAATTATCGTAGTCAAGCGTAAATACTTGTGCTTGTGTATGATTTTCTCTATCACCCTCAGGCTTTGGGATTTGAGATAAAATAGTTTCAAAAATACACTCAAAATTTCCATCAGGATGAGACATATCAAGTTTAGCTATACCATCACGTGCAGCAGCGTAAATAATTGGGAAATCTAATTGATCCTCCGTAGCATCCATTGCAGCAAAAAGGTCAAACATCTCATCTACAACACGCTCAGGCTCTGCTGAAGGCTTGTCTATTTTGTTAATGACAACAATTGGTTTTTTTCCAAGTGCAAGCATCTTTTTAACAACGAACTTAGTTTGAGGCATTACACCCTCGTAAGCGTCAACAAGAACTAAAACACCATCTACCATCTTTAAAACACGCTCAACTTCACCACCAAAATCAGCGTGACCCGGAGTGTCGATAATATTGATTTTAAAATCTTTATAACGAATTGCAGTGTTTTTAGAAAGAATCGTAATACCACGCTCTTTTTCTAAAGCATTGCTGTCCATCGCTCTCTCTTCATGCTGCTCATGAGCACCATACGTTCCTGACTGCTCTAACAGTCCGTCTACAAGTGTAGTTTTACCATGGTCAACATGGGCAATTACTGCAATATTTCTAATCTTTTGCACGAGGCTTCCTTCTTTGGTTTCTTAAAAAATGAAACCAAGATAAAATTTTCGCGATTATACCCAAATAAATGTTATACAAACGTAAAAGTAGTGATATAATACATATAGTACGCAAAACAGATAAAGCATCGAAGCAAACATGATTAATTATCCAGAAAAGTTAAATCCTATATTTGATAGATTAAAGAGTTGTGATATAAGACCCTTTATTGTCGGCGGATATATCAGAGACTCTCTTTTAAAAATAGAATCTAAAGATATAGACATAGAGCTTTACGGGGCACTTACTTTTAAAAAACTCCAAAAGATACTGCAGGAGTTCGGCGCTGTTAATATTGTGGGAAAAAGCTTCGGGGTGTGCAAACTGAGATTTGAAGATTATGATTTGGACTTCTCATTTCCAAGAATAGACAGTAAAATTAAGTCAGGACATCGCGGATTTGACGTTATGATAGATTCTACTCTTGACTTTAAAACTGCCGCATCTAGAAGAGATTTCACTATTAATGCCATAGGATACGATGTAGTAGAGAAAAAAATGCTAGACCCATATAATGGTATAAGCGACTTAAAAAATAAAACATTAAAAGCTGTAGATGAAAAGAGTTTTGCAGAAGACCCCTTAAGAGTTTTAAGAGCCGCCCAGTTTTGCGCGAGATTTGAGCTTAAAATAGAGCGAAATCTATTTTTAACATGTAAAGATATGGTTTCTAAAAACATGTTAGACGAACTCCCAAAAGAGAGGATATTTGAGGAGATAAAAAAACTTCTTTTAAAATCACGAAAACCATCACTCGGATTTAAACTTTTAAAAGAGTTTGGCACAGATATATACACCGATAATCTTGATGTAGTTGATGAGATAGCAAAACGGCTAAGTAGTGATAATCAAACAAACTTGGCTTTAATGTTAGCGGGTCTTTGTTATAACTTTGAACAAAAAGAAGCAGAAGATTTTATATCAAAACTCAGCGATGAAAAAGAACTTTTAAAGAGAACTCTTTTACTAATCAAATTTCATAGCGAAATAGAGAATATATATTTAAGCAATCTTAGCGACTATCTGCTCTATAAACTAGCTACAGAGGTAAATATAGAGGAGCTTCTTATTTTAAGCAGTTCAATCTATTTTGCAAAAAACGACTCAAAAATATATAAAGCCGGCGAAGAGGTAAAAAAAAGAGCTAAAGAGCTAAATATACTTAACAAAAAACTTCCGGCTATTTTAATGGGAAGAGATATTTTAAAGTTTGGAATTGAACCCTCACCTCTTTTTTCAGAGATTTTAAATAGTGCTTATGAAGCTCAAATGCATGGTAAATTTTGTGACCATGAAAACGCTCTTCTTTGGCTAAAAGAGTATCTAAAGTCTTGAACTGTCAATCTCTATAACAGTATGAACATTCCCTCTAGGATTATAATCAGCTACTATTTTCATATATTTTGGTTTTAGCTTTCTTTCTAAAACTTCATATATCTCATTTGCGCTGTTTTCATGAGAGATATGTCTGTCTCTAAATGAATTTATATAGAGTTTTATAGCCTTTAACTCGACAACCCACTCATCAGGCGTATACTCCAAATATATTGTTGCATAATCAGGATACCCGCTTCTAGGACATAAGCAAGAGAACTCCGGAAGCGTCATCTTTATAAGATAGTTTCTTTTATGCTCATTGGGCCAAATCTCCAAATCTTTCTCTACATCAAACTCTTGAATAATTTTTTCACCATACTTCATACTAACTCCTGTAATTTTCATTTTTTTTCCAAAGGCGCAATATATTTGCCCTGTATATAATCAATTTTCAACTCTTCTGCCATATTTACTACACTCTCATTTTCAACCATTTTTATCCAAGTTTTAACACCTTTTTCATGCGCCATTATATTAAATCCGCTGATAATATTTTTACTTCTGTTTTCATCTATGTCTCTGCTGTAAAAAGTATCAAATCTGACTACATCTATATTTAAATCTCTTAGATATAAAAAGCTTGTATGGAGTGAGCCGAGTCTGTCAATGCCTATGAAAATTCCCAAATCTCTTAATTGCTGCAAGATCGCATTAAATTTATCGATTTTAGGAAAATATTCATTCTCGCTAAAAAGAAATGTAACTCTTCCTTTTAAATATTCATTTTTATAAAACAACTCTTTTATCCTGTTTAAAACCATAAGATTTCTTATTGATGTAGGTGATATCGTGATAGCATATTTTTCGTTATCTGTTTTTTTGCAAATATCTACTATTTTTTCTAAAACCATTAAATCATATTCATGCATTAATCTTAATTTGTCAAGTATTTTCATATAGTTTTTTTGATGTAAAAGCTTGCCCTCTAGTGTGTTAAGTTTAATAAAACACTCTTTTAAGATTTTATTACCTTTTTCAAAAACATCTTGCGTTATAAGTGTTAAATTTCTTCTTTTTATAGCATTTATTACAAAGTACTCCAAATCACTTGGATTTATTTCACTCTCTTGATTAAGAACAAGTTTTGAGTCTCTTTTTTTACTTTGCATTTCAAAAAGATTTTCTATAAGATAATCAAGATTGTTTGAAAAAGCTATATCGTTTATAGCAGCTGATATTTGCACTTCGATATCATCTATTTTAAGCTCTTCACTTTTAAGACACATCAGTTCCATAACAGTTTTATATTGATTTTTATTCCCCTTTAGTCCTACTATAAAATCGCCGCCTTTTATATGACCGATTGGAAAATTGTATATCTCTTTTGTTTTAAAATACTCAGCTATCCATAAAACTATTTCATAGAGTATTTTATCTCCGTTTTTTATACCGTAACGCTCATTTATCTCATAAAGATTATCTATGCTTATCACTAAGACAGAGTATTCTTTATTGTTTTGCAACTCTTTTTTTAAAAAATCATACATATATTCTCTAGTAAAAGCTTTTGAGATATTATCCGTTATCTTTGTATCAAAACCTTTATAAATAAGATAGAAGATAAAATAGGTGCTAAATACCAAAACTAAGATAGATTCTATATAAAAAGAGCTGCTAAGTGTATCTTGACTTGTAGTAAAGGTGTGAAAAATTAAAGCAATAACAAGAGCAAAAATTGGAAATACCATTCTAAGTGCAAGTCTAAAACGATACTCTCTCTCTTTGGTTTGTGGAAGTAACATGTAGTTTTTTACAATACCAAAATGTTAAACATCTAAGTGTTTAACATCTTTAGCGTGTGTTTCAATGTAGTTACGGCGTGGTTCAACTTCATCACCCATAAATAGCGTAAATGTGTCACTTGCAAGCTCTGCATCATCGATAGTAACTTGTAGTAAAACTCTGTTTTCAGGAGTCATAGTCGTCTCCCACAGCTGATCCGGATTCATCTCCCCAAGACCTTTATAACGCTGGATATATGCGCCTTTTTTTGCATAATCTATAACTTCGCTAAGTACTTTAATTACATCATCTTTAAGGTCTAAATTCCACTCTTTTATTTTTCTATGTACAAAACTAGCTTCATTAAAGTGAGGTGCTGCAAACAGATCATCATTTATAAGCAATTCCTCCATTCCGCCACTTGTTTGAACAAATATGTGAATAGAATCATCATTAATGCTCTTTGTTAAGATGTTATTTCCATTTTGGGTTAAAAACTCTTCAACTTTTTCATACATACTTTTTATATCTAAACCAATAAGATCCGGATTTTCTATAAAATGGCGGATTAAAGAAACAAGCGAATATCTTCTCTCTAACGCTTCTAATGAGCCTCTATAATGATCAACCATTTTAAAGTATGAGATTAAATCTTGATGACCAACACCATCAATCTCTAAAGACTCAATACCGTTTTCTATAAGATAATCGTTCATAGCGCGATCATCTTTAAAGTAGATCTCTTTTTTGCCTTTTTTATAGCGGTAAAGTGGCGGCTGTGCCAAATATAGATAGCCGTTATCTACAACACTTCTAAAATGACGGAAGAAAAATGTAAGCAGAAGAGTTTGAATATGGCTTCCGTCAACATCAGCATCGGTCATGATGATGATTTTATGATAACGGAGTTTCTCTTCGTTATACTCCTCACCGATTCCACATCCCATAGCTGTTATCATGTTGGTAATCTCTTCAGACTTTAAAATCTTGTCAAGTCTTGCTTTTTCAACATTTAATATCTTACCTTTTAGAGGTAAAATTGCCTGAAATACTCTATCTCTTCCCATTTTTGCCGAACCGCCCGCAGAATCGCCCTCGACCAGATAAAGTTCACAGATTGAAGCATCTTTGCTTTGACAATCTGCAAGTTTTCCTGGAAGCGTTCCAACACTCATAGAGTCTTTTCTGCGTGTCAATTCTCTTGCTTTTTTTGCAGCTTCACGACCACGCGCGGCCATTAAAGATTTAGCAACGATTGCTTTTGCTTCTATTGGGTTCTCTTCAAAATATTTACTTAAAAGTTCATATGTAGATTTTTGAACTAACGGTCTAACATAAGTATTTCCAAGTTTGCCTTTTGTTTGACCTTCAAATTGAGGCTCAGGAACACGAACTGAGACGATAGCTATAAGTCCTTCGCTTGTGTCTTCACCGCTTATTTTTACGTCTTTCTCTTTTGCAGCACCGTTTTGAGCATTATAGTTTGCAATAACACGTGTTAAACCTGCTCTAAAACCGGCTTCATGTGTTCCGCCGTTAGGAGTACGAATATTATTTACAAAAGAGTAAACTTTTTCATCATATGTATCATTATACATAAGCGCTATATCAAACTCTATGTCCTCTATTTTTGAGTTAAATTCAAAAACTTTTGCTACCTCTTGTTTTTTATTTAAGTCGGCTACGTATTGAGCAATACCGCCTTCAAAATGGTAATCCTCTTTTACGCCTGTTCTCTCGTCTGAAAATTTTATAGTTATAAAAGGGTTTAGATATGCAAGTTCTTTAAATCTTTTTGCAAGATATTCAAATTCAAAAATTGTAGTCTCTGTAAATATACTTGGATCCGGAGAAAATTCAATAGTTGTACCTGTTTTTTTAGTAGTACCGATTGTTTTTAAAACTTCTTGAGGTATTCCTTTTTTAAAATCTTGTTCAAATATTTCGCCGTTTCTGTGAATAGTCATTTTAAGGTCAGATGAGAGAGCATTTACAACAGATACACCGACTCCGTGGAGACCGCCTGAAACTTTATATGTATCTTTATCAAATTTACCGCCAGCATGAAGAACTGTTAAAACAACAGTAGCAGCACTCATACCTTCAGTAGGGTGCATATCTGTGGGAATACCGCGTCCATTGTCAACAACTTTACATGTACCGTTTTTTGTAAGAGTTACGCTAATCGTGTCACAATGTCCTGCCATCGCTTCGTCAATGGAGTTATCGATAACTTCATAAACTAAATGATGCAAACCTCTATGACCTGTATCACCTATATACATACCAGGTCGTTTACGAACTGCTTCCAATCCCTTTAGAACTTTAATATTACTAGCGCCGTAATTTTCCATTAAATTCTCCAATATAACTTTTGACATAATTGAGGATATTTTATCTAATTTATTCTAAAAAGAAGTTTTATGTAAAGATGGGGCTTTTTGAGTCTATTATTTTTTCCCTTTTTTAAAATCAAAAAGGGAAAAAATATAATTTATTTATATAACTATAGGCATAACTACGGTTTTAAAATTGCCTTCGCTTAAAACAAACGGCAGGTTGCTCTCATTTAAACCTATGGTAAATTCTGAGCTGTTTATCGTGTTTAAAAAATCCAAAAGATATCTGCTGTTTATTGCAATAACAAACGGTGATGAAAAATTTGTAGCAAAATTAATCTCTGTTTTAGCTTCAATGTTGTCATCACTTAATGATTCAAAAGTTATAGTATCGTTTAAAAAAGTAATTTTAACATCAGTTGATATGGTTGTAATCTGCTTAATAGATTCAATCATTGTCGCTTTTGGAAGTGTAAGCGTTTTTGATATCTCTTTAGGGATAATTCTTGAGTATTCAGGAAATTTTCCGTTTATAAGTTTTGTGAAGAAAGTATACTGATTAGAATGGATAATAAGACTGTTTTCATCGTAATATAACTCTATGTTGTCAAAAAAGAGTTTTTGTATCTCAATAATCGCTTTTTTTGGAACAATAATTGACAACTCTGTGCTGCCTTCATTATTAATATTTACTACTGCCAATCTTCTTGTGTCGGTTGAAGCAAAATTGATACTTTTCTCTTTTATATCAATCAATGCACCGTTTAGTTCAAATTTAGGATTGTTGATATCAATAGATGGTGTTATTTTTTTTAGAGAATCTATAAGAGAGTGTGAATCTATTATTATTCTAGGTTTTCCTTCATATGTTGGAAATGCAGGAAATTCGTTGTATGAAAATGTCGGCAGTTTAAATTTAGAATGAGATTGTGAAATATATAAAATATCGCGTTTAACCTCAAGATTTATATCGCCATCTTTTAAAATTCTTACTATATCAAGTAGTTTTTTTCCATTAGCGGTAACATTTCCGTTTTCAATTATATTGATTTTTTCAGTAGAAACAATTAAACCAATTTCATAATCTGTAGCTTTAATTGTTAGATTAGATCCCGATGCATCAATGAAGACATGGGAAGTAATTTGTGAAGTGTCTTTTTTTTCTAAAAATGGCTGAGCATGGACTAAAATATTTTCAATGATAGATTTTTGTACAGATATCTTCATTTTAATTCCTATTTATTATATAAAATTATAGTATTAGTAGTAGGAGGCAGTGATAATGTGAATATCACCATCTGATCCCCTAATCTAAGAGAGGTTTAGATGTGATGAACCACCACAACCCCATTCACACTTATTCACTTGGGAAATTATATCTTTTTTTTTATTTTTTATGAAGATGAGGTAATCTTATTTGTCAATTCTTCAATCTTAACTTTAAAATCTTCGTCATTTAACATTAATTCATTTATTTTTTTCAGGGTATGGCTAATTGCTGTGTGATCCTGCATACCGAAATACTGGGCTAGTTGAGGCATAGTATTTTGTGTTAGTTCGCGGCAGAGATAGATAGCAATTCTTCTTGCATAGACCAGATTTTTACTTCTTCCTTTTGAGCGGATTTCGCTTGGTTTAATATTGAGATCTTTTGCTACACTTTGTGTGATTATGTCAAGGGTTAGATTAGCACGGTTTTCTTGCAACTGGTCTTTGAGTACATTTTTTGTAAATTTTAAATCTATATCTACATGCATAAGTTGTGAATAGGCATGTAGTTTGGATAAAATACCCTCTATTTCACGGACATTGCTTTCTATAACGGTTGCTATATAGTAGATAATATCTTTTGTAAGAACAACTTTGTTTATTTTGCACTTATTTTCAATAATAGCAATCTTGGTTTCAAGCTCAGGCGGTTGGATATCGGCGACAAGTCCATGTTCAAATCTGCTTTGGAGTCTTTTCTCAAGACCTGCTATTTTTTTAGGATGTTTGTCGGCGGTTAAAATAATCTGTTTGCCGACTCCTTTGAGAGCTTCAAATGTATGAAAAAACTCCTCCTGAATCCCCTCTTTATTACTTAAAAATTGTATGTCGTCTATCAGAAGAACATCACATTTTCTGTATTTTTCTTGGAATCTTTCCATAGTTTTGTTTCTAACATGACGTATAAAATCATTTAAAAATTGCTCAACGGTAGTATAGATTACGATTTTTCCCTGATTTTGTAAAATATTTCCGGCTGCTTGCATAAGATGGGTTTTTCCAAGACCTACACCGCCGTAAATAAAGACAGGATTATAGAGTTCACCAGGTTTTTCACTAACGCTTTTTACGGTTGCATATGCAAACTGGTTTGAGCCGCCGACCATAAAGTTTGCAAAAGTGTGGGAGGGATTTAAAAGCGAGTGCTGCTGCGGCTTTTGTTCTGGTTTTTGCTGAATTTTTTTTGTATCAGTCTGATTTTTTAAAATAATAGTAACATTTACTTTTCCAGAGTTTTGTATATCAAAGAGATGTTTTATCTTTGCACAATACTTATTTTTTATCCAATTTAAAACCAAAGAGTTTGGAGCGTAAAAAATGGCACTCTCTTCGGTGGATTTTTTAGTATCATAGACCAAATGTTTGATATATCTGTTATATTCAATTTCTGGAATCTCTTCTTTTAGCAAAAGCAAAATTTTTTGACCGATGTTCACATAAAGCCTTATTTAAAATATAATTTATATGTGAATAGTAGCTATAATTCCCATAAATAAAGTTAAAATGATGTGAATAAAAAATTTATAACATGTGAAAGAAAATTATGACAATTTTAGGAATTGACCCTGGAACCAGAAAAATGGGCTATGCACTTATCTCTTTAGAGAAGGGAAAAATCACACTGCTCGAGGCTGGACTTATAAAGATAAAAGCCGAAGAACTGCAATTTCAGATTCCACAGATGGTTGAGGCATTTGAGACAATATTTAAAAATTTTAAAATAGATGAAGTGGCAATCGAAGATATTTTTTATGCACATAATCCAAAAACAACTATAAAGCTTGCACAGTTTCGCGGGGCAATTATGCTTATGCTTCTTCAGCAGTTTGGGCAGTTTAGCGAATATACTGCATTGCAGGTTAAAAAGGCACTCACAGGCAATGGCAAAGCGACAAAAGAGCAAGTAGCTTATATGGCAAAGATGCTTTTAAACATAAAAAAAGAGATAAAACCGCTTGATATAACAGATGCAATTGCGGTTGCAATAACCCACTCGCAAAGAGTCAGAATAAAATTGCAATAACTCTCTCTTGTTTTAAATCAAAAAGCAATTTTTTTAAAACAGTATAATTTTTAAAAAATAAAGGATTTTTATAAATGAACAATTTTGCTTCTTTGCCAGAGGGACATCCGGTTAGGGTTTATCTGGAAGAAAACATGCTCATGCGAGGCTTAATTGCAAGCATAAATAGTATAAATATAGTAGAAAATTTTGAAGAGTTTGAAGAGAAGTTCAAAAGATTATGTCTTGTTGAAAAACATTTTGCAAGAAAAGAGAATCAACTGTTTCCATATTTGGAAAAGTACGGTTGGACATCACCGTCGCAAAATATGTGGGCTTTTCATGATGATATAAGAGCAGAGATAAAAACTGCAAGAGCTTTGGTTGAAGAAAAAAATATGCCTTCCCTTATGCAGCAGTTGCAGAGAGTTTTTGGAAATCTAGAACATATCATGCAGGTTGAAGAGGGAAGACTTCTGCCAAATGCGATGAATATGCTTGATGAAGAGGATTGGAAGGAGATGAGAGCAGGCGATGAAGAGATAGGCTGGATGTTTGACAAAGCACCTGCACCGTTTCCTCCGCATGTAGAGGGTGAGTACATCCACCCATCTCAAGACAAACAGAAGAGAAAACTCCCTTTTTCACTTGATAACAGAATAAAGCTTGATGAGGGTTATATGCTTCCAGAACAGATTAACTGGCTTTTGAAGTTTATGCCGGTTGATATCACTTATGTTGATGAGAATGACATCGTCATCTTTTACAACCGTGGAGATGAGAGAGTATTTCCAAGAAGTGCGGGAATTATCGGTCGTGAGGTAAAGTTTTGCCATCCTCCAAAAAGTGTTGACCAAGTTTTGATGATTTTGCGAGAGTTTAAAGCAGGTCGCAAAGACGAAGCAGAGTTTTGGATAACATTTAAAGGTAAGTTTATTCATATCCGCTATTTTGCCATCAGAGATGATGAGGGCAACTATAAGGGTGTTATAGAGGTTTCTCAGGATGTTACGCATATAAGACAGTTAGAGGGGCAAAGAAGATTGCTTGATTGGGAATAAGATATAATTTTAAAAAAATTAAGGAAAAAAATAGAATGTCAAAATTTGAAAATGTAACGGTAGTAAAAAAAGCAAATATCTACTATGATGGAAAAGTTACAAGCAGAACTGTTGAGTTTGCGGACGGTTCTAAAAAGACGCTTGGGATTATGATGCCGGGTGATTACACTTTTGGAACTGATGCTGCTGAAATCATGGAGATAATGAACGGAGAGTTGGAGATAAAACTTCCAAATGAGGAGTGGAAAACTCTAAACACGCCAGAGACTTTTAACGTGCCTGCAAACTCATCGTTTGATCTTAAAATAAAAACAGTTACAGACTACTGCTGCTCATATATAGAGTAGTTTTAACTAGAGTATCAATACTCTGGAGTCCTCTCTTTTGGACCTATGTAGAGCTGTCTAGGTCTAGCGATTTTAACATTTTTTTGTCTGTTTAGTTCAATCCACTGCGCAATCCATCCCGGTGTTCTTCCTATAACAAATATAACTGCAAACATCTCTTTTGGAATCTTTAACGCCTGAAGAATAAGTCCGGAGTAGAAGTCAATATTTGGATAGAGATTTCTGCTTATAAAGTATTCATCACTTAGTGCAATCTGCTCTATCTTGTTTGCGATTTTAACAAGCTCGCTATCGATGCCAAGCTCATTTACCAATTCATCTCTGATTTTTTTCAAAATGGTTGCGCGCGGGTCAAAATTTTTATATACGCGATGTCCAAATCCCATCAGTCTAAAGGGGTCGTCTTTATCTTTTGCACGTTTAATAAATTCATCAACTCTATCTACGCTTCCTATCATCTCAAGCTGTCGTATAACACTCTCATTTGCACCCCCGTGTGCTTTGCCCCAGAGCGCGCATATGCCCGAGCTTATTGCTGCATATGGATGGGCACCGGTTGAAGCTACCGCTCTTACAGTTGATGTTGAAGCATTTTGTTCATGGTCTGCATGAAGTGTGAAAATCGTATCGAGTGCTTTTACTTCAATAGGCTTTAACTCTATGTAGTCGTGGGGATAGGCCCTTAACATGTAGAGAAAATTTTCCGTAAAGCCTCTTTTGATATCGGGATAGATTATTGGTAGCCCGGTCGAGTATCTATATGAAAATGCTGCCAAAGTCGGGATTTTTGCAACTATTCTGTTTGCCATCTCCCTATATTCATCATCGGTTTTTATATCCAAATGTTTGAAATAAAATGTAGAGAGTGCTGAGACTCCGGCAGATAAAATAGCCATCGGATGGGCATTGTCTGGAAATGCGGCAAAAAGCTCCTTCATACCTTCGTTTACAAATGAGCGCTTTTTCATCTCCAAGGAGAATCCTTCAAGCTCCTGTTCGCTTGGCAACTCTTTGTAGAGAAGAAGATACGCAGTGTCTAGGAAGCTTTTTTGGTTGGCAAGATAGGCTATGTCGTATCCGCGATACATCAGCTTGCCCAAATCGCCGTCAATGTAGGTAATCTCAGATTGACACGGTGCGGTTGAAGTGTATCCCTCGTCATAAGTAAACATCCCGCTGTCTTTGTAAAAAGCGGATATATCCACGACAGAGGGACCTACACTTCCATCGAGTATCGGATACTCATAACTCTCGTTATTTTTGTTATTTGTTATAGTCACTGTATTTTTTTTCACTTATAACCCCTTGAAAATTCAATAGTGAAAAATTATATCATATAAAACTCTTTAGAAGATTTGTTATGCTGTTTTCATCTAGAACGCCAGAAACCCTGTGAACCTCTTTTGCATTTTTAAAAATAATAATCGTCGGTATGCTTCTTATGCCAAATCTCGCACCCAAATGTTGCTCATTTTCAGTGTTAACTTTTGCAAAGAGCGCCTTTAGAGGAAAATTTTTAGCACTTTTTTCAAAATTTGGAGCCATCATCTTGCATGGTCCGCACCACGGAGCCCAGAAATCTACTATAACCGGCATATCGCTGTTTACTATAACCTCGTCAAAGATAGAGTTTGTTAGCTCTAGTGGTTTGGTATCTAAGAGTGAGCTTTTACATTTTCCGCAATTTGCTTTTGTGTAAGAGTCTCTCTGTGGAACATTATTAACGCTTTTACAAACGGGACAAACTACTCTCATCTTTTTTTCCTACATGTTAGTTTTTTTTATAAGACAACAGCGTATATAGAACCTCTTCTATATACAAAAACTCTCTTCTTATCTTTTGACGCGGTTGCCACCTTAAAATCTTCCAAAGTTGCAATCTCGCTGTTTTCTACCTGCACGATTATGTCGTTTTTTCTTATTCCGATTTTATACGCTTCGCTTTTCTCATCCACGTCAACTACAACAACCCCGTTTATGTTAATGTTTAGCTGCTGTTTGTGTGTTTGGCTTATTTGAGCAAGCTTTATGCCTTTGTACTCATATTCGCCGTTTGCTACTTTATCCTCAGGTGCCCCAAGTATTACGTTAACAGTTTTTATCTTCTTGTCTCTTAGGTATTTTATGTTTACCGTCTTCGAAGGAGCGTAAGAACCAATCGTATTTTTAAGCTCACTTGCACTGCCTATTTTTTTGCCGTTAACCGAGATAATCAAATCTCCTCTCTTTAGACCCGCTTTTGCCGCTGGGGAGTTATCCTCTACGCCTGTTATTAGAGCTCCGTAGTTATCATCATAAAAAGCGCTCATATCATCATCTATATCCGAGATATTGACTCCCAGATAAGCGCGTGTATATTTGCCGCTCTCTATGAGGCTTGTTGCAACTGTTGTAACCATGTTTGATGGAATCGCAAAACCGATGCCGACGTTTCCGCCGGATTTTGAAATAATCGCGGAGTTAATTCCTATTAAGTGTCCTGCCGAGTTAATAAGAGCGCCGCCTGAATTTCCCGGATTTATCGAAGCGTCTGTTTGGATAAAATCTTCATACTCCACTATTCCCACACCGCTTCTTCCAGTGGCGGAAACTATTCCTTGTGTTATAGTCTCACCGACTCCAAACGGATTGCCGAGGGCGAAAACAACATCTCCGACTTTTACTTTGTCCGAGTCAAAAAAAGTCACGGCATTTAAATCTTTTGCCTCGATTTTTATAATAGCCAAATCACTCTTTTCGTCTTTGCCTATTAGCTTGGCTTCATACTCTTTTTTATTGCCTGCTAGATTTACCATTATCTTATCTGCTCCATCAACAACATGGTTGTTAGTAACAATGTAACCATCTTCTGAAACAATAACTCCGGAGCCTAGAGACTTCTCTATTCTCTCTTGAGGGATATCCCCATAACCTCTAAAAAATTCCCTGAAGAACGGGTCGTTTAAAAAAGGATTTGCGTTTAATCCTGCACCGTTTACCTCTTTTTTTATAGAGATATTTACAATGCTTGTTCTTACATCTTCTAAAATATTGTTATAGGAGAGTATGCGGTTTTGATTTGTCGGATGCTCCCGCTCTATGCTATTTGGTGCGTACTTAAACTCTACATCGCTTTTGGCATAAACAAACGTTAGTGCGATTAGAGAGAGTAAAAAAAGTTTTTTCATCTTAGCTCCTTTGTTTTTTGGTATCAAAATATTATAACCAAATGGTTTACAAAGTGCTAACGAAGAGATAACAAAAAGTTAATGAAGTGGTGTGTTAAAAGGAGCCTTCTGCGTATTTTAGCGACGAGGCTTTTATGTAACATGCAGAGTTCGCAGCGGCGGATAAACTTTTATAGATTCCGAGCGCTAAAGCAAATGAGTTGTCGGCAAAGAGTAGCGTTATACCCTCGCTCATATCCGTATGCGTAAGTTTTGAGCTCTCAAGAAGTTTGGCATCACTTACGCCGCTAAACACCAACCCAAGAGATATCCAGTCAAATCCTCTTGCGCCATCTTGTGCCGCGAGAGTGATTTTAATGTTGGTAGGAGTGATTATCTCTATGGACCGAAACTCCGCATCAATAAAGTTGCCAAATCTCTTTAAGAAGCTCTCTAAATCATTTTTTAAAAGAGATCTCATTTAATAAAACTTTTTATTGGCAACCGACACACTCCAGACTTCTGTCTTCGACATCTTTTGACATCTCAGGAGACTGCGAGCGCAGATAGTATGTTGACTTAAGACCAAGCTTCCAAGCCAACATGTAGATCTCATTCAGATACTTCCCGCTTGCCTTGTCAAGAGTTATAAAGATATTTAAACTCTGACCTTGGTCTAGCCATTTTTGACGGATTGCCGCCGCTTTTATAAGTATGGTTTGGTTCAAATCATAAGCCGGAGTATAGTATGCCCAAGTCTCAGGAGAGAGTTCAGGAACAACCACTGGGATAAGCCCAGAGAGGTTCTCTTCAAACCACTTTCTCTTAAATACAGGCTCAATCGCTTGAGTAGTTCCCGTGAGGATAGAGATGGAACTTGTCGGCGCGATTGCCATCAGATAACCGTTTCTCATGCCCTGTTTTTTCACTTTTGCTCTTAGCTCTTCCCACTCATAGGCAGAAGCAAAAAGTCCGCCACGGTCGATGAGATTTTTAACCTCTGCATTGGCATAGTCCATTGGCATGACACCTTTGCTCCACTTAGAACCCTCAAACTCAGGATAGACACCTTTTTCGAGTGCGATGTCGCTAGATGAGGAGATAGCGTTAAAACTAACAGCTTCCATTATTTCATCTATCTTGTCAAAATGTTCTTGACTTCCCCACGCAATGCCCTTTTGTGCCAGCATCTGCGCTTCGCCCATAACACCAAGACCGATTGCTCTTGTTTTCATGTTAGTGCGTTTTACTTTTTCTATCGGGTAAAAATTTAGGTCGATAACATTGTCTAAAGCACGGATGGCGATAGGGACGATTCTGTCGATATCCTCTTTTGTGTTGATGCGGGAGAGGTTGACTGAAGCAAGGTTACAAACAGCGGTGTCGCCGTTTACCTTCTCTTTTTCAACCACATAAATCTCTCTGCCGCCGAGTGAATCCAAAGCCGTTACTTTTTTAGCAGGTTTTTCTAAGCCGCTATCAACTTTGATAATCTCATCCTCTTCATAACTAACACTCTCGCCGTTTGCAAAAACAAACTTGACTTTATAGTGGTTAGGGTTTGTGTTTTGAAAAATCTCCGTACAAAGGTTAGAACTTCTTATAACGCCTGTATGGTTGTTAGGGTTTGCACGGTTTGCATTGTCTTTGAAACATAAAAACGGACTGCCGCTCTCAAAGTATGATGTGAGTATCTTTTTCCAAAGATTTTTAGCTTTTATCTTCTCTTTGATGATGCTCTCATTTTCTTCAAGTTCCATGTATCTTTTGTTGAACTCTTCGCCGTAAAGCGTTGTCAGCTCTTTTGCATCGTAAGGGTCAAAAAGCGTCCAGATGCCGTCCTCTTCAACTCTTTGCATAAAGAGGTCGTTTAGCCAAAGAGCCGGAAAGAGGTCATGCGCACGGCGGCGTTCTTCGCCTGAGTTTTTCTTCAAATCCAAAAAGTCGTTTATATCGATGTGCCACGGTTCCATGTAAACAGCGATAGCACCTTTGCGTGTTCCAAGCTGATCAACTGCAACAGCTATGTCGTTAGTGATTTTTAGAAACGGGATAGTTCCGCCTGCCGCATTTTTATGTCCGTCGATGTATGAACCCATGGAGCGAACATTTGTCCAATCCCAGCCTATGCCTCCACCAAATTTTGAGAGCATCGCCATCTCCGCATAAGAGTCAAAAATCCCCTCTATGTTGTCAGGGGTTGAGCCGATGTAGCATGAGCTTAGTTGATGTCTTGTTGTTCTTGCATTGCTTAGAGTCGGCGTTGCTAACATAACTTCAAATGTTGAAATCATGTTATAAAACTTGATAGCCCACTCCTCTTTTTTTGCTTCTCTTTGTGCCAAGAACATAGCAATCGCCATAAACATATGTTGCGGTAATTCTATGGGGTTACCATTTCTATCTTTTATAAGGTATCTATCGTAAAGTGTTTTAACGCCAAGATAGTTAAAAAGCATATCTCGCTCTGGTTTTATATGCTTCTCAAGCTCATCGAGGTTATACATCTCTTTTAAACCAAGAAGAAGTCTCCCCTCTTTCTCGCCTCTTTCAAAATAGCTCTTAAGAGATGAGTAGCCCGTAAAACCGTTTACTTCATGATAAAGGTTAAACAAAAAGAGTCGTGAAGCGACAAATGTCCAGTTTGGAGCGTCTATGTCTATCTTATCCACTGCTGTTTTGATAAGCGTCTGCTGAATCTCTCGTGAGGTAATGCCATCACGAAAATGAATCTGCGCATCGACTTCAAGTTCGCTTTGAGAAACGTTCGACAAACCTTCAACAGCCGCTGAAGTGTATTTTTGTATTTTAGTAATGTCGAGAGTTTCTGTTCTGCCGTTTCTTTTTATAATTGTAATCATTTTAATGTCCTATGTCATACAAAAGTGTTCTCTTTTGTACTTTGAATATTTTTGCGCTTTATCATTTTATGCTAAAGGAATATTAGCGCAATTATGTCATTTATTTGTTGAAAACTCTCTTGAAAATTTTATCTACATTTTTTGTATAGTAGTCAAAGTTAAAACATTCTCGAATTGCCTCTTCGCTTAAACTCGCTCTTAACTCATCATCCGCTAAAAGGTGGTTTAGGTATAGGCTCTCACCCTTCTCATTTGTTGTAGGTTTTCCCTGCTGTATCTCTTCCCAGACCTTCATTGCGTTTCTTTGAACTATGCGGTAAGCGTCTTCACGGCTAACACCTTTGAGCGGAAGTTCCAAAAGAACTCTTTGAGAAAATACCAACCCGCCTGTTAGGTTTAGATTTTTCATCATGTTTTGCGGATAGACTGTAAGGTTTGCTATAACATTGTTCATACGGTGGAGCATAAAGTCAGTAGTTATAAACGAATCGGGAAGCCAAAATCTCTCTGTTGAAGAGTGGCTAATATCTCTCTCATGCCAAAGCGCCACATTTTCCATAGCAGGAATAGCGTAAGCTCTTATCATACGTGCAAGCCCTGTTATGTTCTCTGTTAGTATAGGATTGCGTTTATGCGGCATTGCCGATGAGCCTTTTTGGCCCTTTGCAAAATACTCTTCGCACTCATACACCTCTGTTCTTTGCCAATGGCGAACTTGAACTGCAAACTTCTCTATTGAACTAGCCATAAGTGCTAGCGCAGTTGCTAACCTTGCGTATCTGTCTCGCTGGATTACTTGGTTTGATGCAGGTGCAGGTTTAAGCCCTAACTCTTCACATGTATACTCTTCAAGCTCTAATGGAGCATGAGCAAAGTTGCCCATCGCCCCACTAACTTGTCCTACACTTATAACATCAAGTGTTTGTTCTAGATTTTCTAAATGTCTTGCCATTTCATCATACCAAACAGCTAGCACAAGACCAAATGTTATTGGCTCGCCATGTATGCCGTGGCTGCGTCCAACCATAAGAGTCATCTTATGTTCCATCGCTCTTTTTTTGATGGACTCCATGAGCATTTTTACATCTTCTATAATTAACTCTAAAGAGCTTTTCATCTGAAGTGCCACGGCAGTATCAACCGTGTCTGAACTTGTCATGCCGTAGTGAAACCATCTGCTCTCTTCGCCCAGTGTTTCAGAAACGCTTGTAGTAAATGCTATAAGGTCGTGGCGTGTAACTGCTTCTATCTCATCAATTCTCTCGATATTAAATCCAGCATTATCGATAATTTTTTTTGCATCTTCATCAGGAATCAGACCGAGTCTGTTCCAAGCCTTGACTACAGCTTTTTCTACATCAAGCCAAGCTTGATATTTTGCCTGCATTGTCCATTTGGAGCTCATTTCAACTCTTGCGTATCTTTCTATCATTTATTCAACCTGATTATTGTAAAATTTGTGTAAAGTAAAGTTAGTGATTTTACAAAAAATACGCTAATAGAAGGATTAAATATTGCCATTTGTAACTAAAAAAATGTTTGCACGAGAAAGAGAGAGTGCTTTTCTTTTTCTAAAGCGAGAATTGGGATATTCTCAAAGAGACATTCAAAGATATATAGCCGTAGGTAGAGTTCTTGTAAACGGAGTTCCGATTACAAAGCCCTCAGACTATCTTGAAGGTGAGTTTGAGTTTATATATTTTGAGCCGATTTCAAAAGGTTTGGCTCCGCACGCTGTAGATGAGAAGTTTGTGGTTTTTGACAAGCCAAGCGGTATGCTTATTCACCCTCAAAATAGACACACAGAGTATTCACTTATAGATGAGTTGAAGTTCCAGTTCGGAATGGAAGCAAATATCGCTCATAGAATAGACCAAGAGACTAGCGGGCTGGTACTGTGTGCAAAAGATAAAAAGAGTGAAGTTGATATAAAGATGATGTTTCAAGAGCGTGATATGAAGAAGAAGTATTTGGCAATGGTTCATGGAGAGTTAAAAGATGAGCTCCGTATCGATGCTCCGCTGCTTAGATATGATGATGAAAAGAGCGCGCTTATCAGAATGGTTGTAAAAGTAGACAAGAGCGGCAAGGAATCACTTACATATGTAAAGCCGTTAAAATATTATCCAGAGTTAAATATGACGATGGTAGAGTGTTCTCCACACACAGGAAGACAACATCAAATCAGAGTGCATATGTTTCATGTGAAACATCCGATAGTCGGTGATCCGGTTTATGGGCAAGATGAAGAGAATATTGTAAAGTATCTTGACAGAGAACTCGATAGAGATACAAGAGTTACAATAAGCGGTGCGAGAAGATTGCTTCTGCATGCAAACGAATTGGAGTTTGAACTTTACGGTACAAATTACCATATTAAAAGCAGTGTGGATTTTAAAAAAGTTTGTTTTGAAAACATAAAATAAAAAAGTCATAATTTAGCTATTTTTCTCTATTTATTCAATATTCAAACCATTGTATGTGAATAACTTAAAGTAGCTTTTGCGTACATTTTGATTATTAATATAACAGTTCCTAATCAAAATCTTATATAGCCCTAAAATAGGCACTTTCAGCTATATATAAAAAATATAAATTCAGGCTATATTTATATAAATTTGTTCTTAAACTAATACTAAATTTTCAAATTTGTAGTATAGAAAAATTTAAATTGTTCACACTTTAGAGCAATGTGTGAATAGTACACATATTGAGTAAAAAAATAACTTTTTTTTATTGTAAATCTTTTTTTAAGAGAAGGAAGACAATTTTTATTAATTATTCTAGGGTATGATATTATTCATAAACGACCTCCCTGGTGTGTTGGTCGTTTTGTGAATTAATCTTCGTTTTTTTTATCTGATGTCGCAGCTTTTATAAAACCAATCAAACCTACCGCAAAAACAACTACCAAAAATATAATCTGGAAAATCTCTACATAGCTCATATCAATTCGCTTTGTGTTTGTTCTTTTAGCTGTCCGCATGCTGCACTGATATCTATCCCTTTTGAGTCACGGATAGTACATAAAAGACCGTGATTTACTAAATACTCTTGGAAAGCTATCATATCTGCTTTATCTGGTCTTTGATACTCAGTTCCCG
Organism: Sulfurimonas sp.; assembly: GCA_041652055.1. Classification (GTDB taxonomy): domain Bacteria; phylum Campylobacterota; class Campylobacteria; order Campylobacterales; family Sulfurimonadaceae; genus Sulfurimonas. The sequence continues at coordinate 31,354 of JBAZIE010000009.1, forward strand.
GATAGGGATTGAAATATATGAGATTTACTTTTGCTTTGATGCCTGAGAGAAGTTTAATAAGCTTTTTTGCAGAGCCAATATCGTCGTTTTTGTTTTTAATAACTAGATACTCAAACATAACTCTTTTTCTAGTATCAATCGGAAAGCGTTTAACCGCTTCTATAATCGATGAGATATTGTGGGCTTTATTCATAGGAATAAGCTCAGTGCGAAGCTCATCATCAACAGCGTGAAGCGAAATGGCTATATGAACACCCAAATCCATCTCTCCAAGTCTGTCAATCTTGTTGCTGAGCCCGCTTGTAGATACTGTCTGTCTTTTGCCTGAGATGCATAAACCATCTTCTTCTTTGAAGATCTCTATAGCTTTTGCCAAGTTCGCAAGATTGTCCAGCGGCTCACCCATTCCCATATAGACGATATTTATCATTCTGTTGTGTTTATGCTCATTATCACGCTTTAGAGCCACAACCTGCCCTACAATCTCGCCTGCACTCAAATCTCTTGTAAATCCGCCTTTTGCTGTTAGACAAAATGCGCACCCGACTTTGCACCCGACTTGAGTTGATACACAGATGGTATATTTTGCTTCCTGAGTCACATTACCATTTTCATCAGTAATCTCCTCTTTCATCTTAAGCCAAACTGCTTCTATCGTTTTTCCATCTTGAAGTTCAAGAAGATATTTGATAGTACCGTCGGTTGAGAGTTCTTTTTTTATTATTTTAAGAGGATTTAGAAGATATTTTTCAGCCAGCTCGTCTCTAAGCTGTTTTGGAATATTTTTCATCTCATCGAAGTTTTGAACATATTGATGGTATAACCAACCGTAAATCTGTTTTGCTCTAAATGATGGTTTTATATTTTCTTGCAGCTCTTTTAACGTAAAATCAAGTAGTGATGGTTTCATTTTTTTGTTAATTCCTTGATTCTTTTTTTTACATGTAGAGTTAAAACTCTTTTTGCCTCTTCGTGATTTTGTAAAAAATCCTCATGAGCATTTTTGTTAGTATAGTTTGTTATACAAAAAACTCCCCCAGCTGGAATATCAAACTCCTGCGCAACCCTTAAAACAGCGAAAAATTCCATATTTTCTATTGCTATGCCAAGGTTTAAAAACTTTTTTGTTAGCTCTTCGTTTGTAGAGATATAGTTGGATGAGTTGACTATAACATCTCTTTTTGTTTGGTCTGTGTTAGTGGAAATTACATTGTCCAATGGAGTATAGGCATCGTTATTTAAAAAACCAAGCTCAATGTTTGATGAAGTTTTTGACTCTATAATATCAAATATTTTATGTTCGCCATAGCTTCCGGCACTTCCGACAAACAACAAAAATTCAGGTTTGTCAAAAAGGCAGGCTCTTGTGAGATTTATGGTTGTCTCTATCAGCCCTACCCCCATCGGAGTAGCAAAATCAAATGTTTCGTTATTTCCGGCACAAATTATCATACAGCCATCTTTATAATCTTACAGGTATATTATGTTCATGAAGGTAGCGTTTTAAATCCATAATATCTATCTCTTTATAGTGAAAAATACTAGCCGCTAGTGCTGCATCGGCACCGTGCTCAAATGCTTCTTTTATATGCTCCATGGTTCCGGCACCGCCGCTTGCAATTACAGGAACATTTACGGCGCGGCTTATCTGCTCTGTAATTCTTAGGTCAAAACCGGCTTTGGTTCCGTCTGCATCCATTGAGGTTAAAAGTATCTCACCGCTTCCTCTAGATACAACCTCTTTTGCCCACTCTAGAGCATCTATTCCCGTATCTACTCTACCGCCGTTTAGATAAACGTTATATCTATCACCTGTTTTTTTAACATCTATCGCAGTGACGATACATTGTGAGCCGAATCTTTTTGCACTTTCGTCTATCAGCTCTGGTCTTTTTATTGCCGCTGAGTTTACGCTTACTTTGTCACATCCGACATTTAGAAGTTTGTAGATGTCATCAAGCTTTCTGATGCCTCCGCCGACAGTTAGAGGTATAAATATTTCGCGCGCGACACGTGCTACTATATCTACTATCGTGTCACGGTTGTCGCTTGATGCTGTTATGTCTAAAAAAGTAATCTCGTCCGCGCCCTCTTCGTTGTATCTTTTTGCAACTTCAACTGGATCTCCCGCATCTCTAAGACCGACAAAGTTGACACCTTTAACAACGCGTCCGTCTTTAACATCAAGACAAGGAATAATTCTTTTTGCAAAATAGTTCAAAAGTAGCACCTTTTTTAATATAGTGAAATTATACACTTTGTGGCTTATATTTACTTTTTGACAAAACAGATCAAAATGTTTCACATGAAACATTTATTACATGTCAAATTGCTCTATTTTATAATATATGCAATTTTGGTGCTAAAAATATACAAAAATAAGCAAAACTATTATATAATGGCCGCTCATGGAAAAAATTGTAGCAAAAAAGAAGTTTGGACAAAATTTCTTAAAAGATAAGAGTGTTTTACAAAAAATAATCGAAGCGATGCCCAACAACGATAATAAAATCGTAGAGATTGGGCCTGGCTTAGGTGATTTAACTAAATATTTAGTAGATGTCAAAAGTGTAGAAGCTTTTGAGGTCGATACCGATTTGTGTAAACTGTTACAAAATAAGTTTGAAAAAGAGATCGCAACCAAGCGCCTCCGCATACATTGCGGGGATGTTCTTAACGCTTGGAAGAGTGAACTTATAGATGAGTCGTATGATTTGGTGGCGAATTTGCCATACTATATAGCGACTAATATAATTCTAAAAGCCCTCGCAGATCCAAAATGCAAAAATATACTTGTAATGGTACAGCTTGAAGTGGCAGAGAAGTTTTGCGCGCATGAAGGCGAGAAGGTGTTTGGATCTTTGGGCATTATAACCCAAAGTGTTGGAGAAGCGCATATAGTTGTGCATGTCCCGCCAGCATCATTTGAGCCGCAGCCGAAAATCGACTCTGCAGTTTTTTTGATACAAAAAAAGAGCGATAGAAGTGATAAGGATTTCGAGGATATGCTTAGAGTTGCATTTACGCAGCCTCGCAAAACACTTATGAAAAATCTATCCGCTGTTTATGAAAAAAACATGCTTCAAGAAGTTTTTGAGAAACTTGGCCTTGCACATACGATTCGTCCTCATCAAGTCTGCACCGATGACTATCACCAACTCTATAAACTAACAAGGAGTTTGGATGGAACAAGAGAGTCAGGAAAGCGTTAAAAGCGCTTCTCAAGAAAATCGTAAACAGTATAACAATAACAAAAGAGATAACAACAATAGTAGTAGGTCAAATAACCAAAATGCCAACAAACAAGCTGGAAGCAATCCTCAGGGAAGCGGTCAACCAAGCAGCAATCAAGCAAATAGCAATAAAAATAAAAATGCGTCAAAAGGGCGTCGCCGCCAAAGCTTACCGGTAGATGAGAGACTAAGAGCATTTGTCGAGATAAATCAAGAAGCTCACAAACAGAGACTTAACCCGCACTATAAATTAGATTTAAACTCAAAAGAAAAAATCCGTATCACACCGCTTGGCGGACTTGGTGAAATCGGCGGAAATATAACAGTTTTTGAAACCCAAAATGAGGCAATACTTGTCGACGTCGGTATGAGTTTTCCGGATGAAGATATGCATGGTGTTGATATTTTGGTGCCGGACTTTACATATATTCGTGAAATAAAAGATAAGATTAAAGCAATAATAATTACTCACGCGCATGAAGACCATATCGGGGCAATGCCATACCTTTACAAAGAGATGCAGTTTCCGATATATGGCTCTCCGCTTCCCCTTGCAATGATTGCCAGCAAATTTGACGAGCATCATATAAAAGAGTTTAAACAGCATTTAAATCCGATAGAGAAGAGAAAAATATATAAAATCGGTGAAGATTTTGAGATAGAGTGGATGCACATGACGCACTCAATCGTAGATTCATCATCACTTGCGATTACTACACCTGCCGGAACGATTATTCATACGGGTGACTTTAAGATAGACCATACACCGGTAGATGGGTACACTGCTGATTTGCACAGACTTGCTTACTATGGAGATAAAGGTGTTCTTTGTCTTTTAAGTGATTCTACAAACTCTTATAACACGGCTCCGACACCTTCTGAGCTTGCGGTTGCTCCCGCTCTTGATAGAGTTTTTTCCAAGGCTGAGGGAAGAGTTATCCTCTCAACATTTAGCTCAAACATTCACCGTGTTTATCAGGCTATCCAGTATGGCGTGAAGTATGGACGTAAAGTTTGTGTTATCGGGCGCTCAATGGAGAGAAACATCGAAGTTGCTATGCAGTATGACTATATAAAACTGCCAAAGAACATATTTGTTGACCCTGAGCATGTTTCATCAATGAATGATAAAGAGATATTGATAGTTACTACGGGATCACAGGGTGAGCCTAGCTCTGCGCTATTTAGAATGTCAATAGGCGAGCACAGACACGTAAAGATAAAGCCTACCGATTTAATCGTTCTTTCATCGCGTGCGATTCCTGGTAACGAGGGTTCAATATCCGGTATGCTTAACCATCTGCAGCGTGCAGGTGCGAGCATAAACAATGACAGAGATATTCACGTCTCGGGGCATGCTTCGATAGAGGAGCAAAAACTTATGCTTCGTCTTGTTAACCCTAAGTTCTTTTTGCCTATCCACGGAGAGTATAATCATGTTATGAGACATAAAGAGACAGCGATGGTTTGCGGTGTTCCCGAGCGTAATATATATATTATGAATGACGGAGATACTGTTGAGATAGCTCCAAAATATATGAGAAAAGTAAAAACAGTAAGAACGGGCAAGACATATATTGATAATCAGAATAACCATAAGATAGATGATGATATCGTAATAGACCGTCAAAAACTTGCATCTGATGGCATTGTTATGATTGTTGCGCAGATTGACGGACAGCACTCTACAATGCTATCTAAGCCTGTTGTGACATCGTTTGGTCTAGTTGCTGACAAGCAGGACAAATATTTTGCAAAAGAGATAGAAGATGTTTTAGAACACTTCCTTGCAAACATCAAAGAGGGTCTAGTTGAAAATCCAAGAGCATTGGAAAATGACCTTCGCCAAGTTGTAAGAAAGCATATTTATAGAAAAATGAAAAAATATCCGCTTATTGTTCCGCATATTTTTGTGATGTAGCATAAAAATTTTTGGCATGTGGAAAATATTCCGCGTGCCATTACACTTCTTTTATATAATTTCAAAATAAGTTATCCATACCTCTCAAAAATATACTTCAAGAATCTTCACAAAACGGCTCCAAAATAGTTCTGCTTTTTATAGATGTATACGGTGAATATATGTTAAAAAGTGAGTAAATATTTAAAGAAAAAGAGAAACTTAGCTACTTCATAGACATATACAAAGACCATACATCAATGCAATAGTTTTTAGAAAAATTTTTTATTCTACTAAAAAATTTGCCATCATTGAGTGGTCTTCATGTTCTAAAATATGGCAGTGATGAATAAATAATCCAGGTATAGTAAACTTTACTATAATGCGAACAGTCTCTATGGGCATAACAAGAACGGTATCTTTCCAGCCGTTATCAGTCGGAAAATCTATTTTGCTTGTTCTATCAAGTACTTGAAAATGAACCCCATGCATGTGAAATGGGTGTGCCATATGGACACTGTTTTTAATCTCCCAAATCTCTGTAGAGCCTAGCTTTACTCTCTCATCTACTCTATGCATATCATATGGCTTTTTATTTAAAGTCCAGACACCTCCCTCTATAATTTCCATAGTTATAACCCTACTTTTTGAAGCATCAGAAGCTTTCATTTTTACAATTGTTGAGAGTTTTTTGGGAATTTGCAACGGGCTTTGAGCAGAAAGTTCCGTAACTTTAAATCTCATGATATCCATCTTGGCACCAAAGTCAGGATAAGCGGAATTTGGTGCAAAATTGCTAGCTTCTTTAAATCCCAAAGTTTTTAGCGTTATGCTCTCACCTACTTTTTTATCTTTAAAATCCACGATGATATCTATGCGCTCTGCTACTGCAATTAAAATATCTTTTACGATTATAGGCTCTTCAAGAAGACCTCCGTCAGTTCCAATCAGTGTAAAACTTTCAATCCCTTCAAATGCAAGCTTGTATGTTCTTGCACTTGAGCCGTTTAGTATTCTAAGGCGGTATTTTGTGTTTTTAACATTTTTATAAGGATGCGGGGTAGAGTTTACCATGATAACATCACCTAAAACTCCGATATTGTCTTGCGGAGTCTCTTTATAGATAAGATGCCCTTCTTTGTCAAACCTTCTGTCTTGTATGATTAGCGGCAGTTCAAACTCACCAGATGGAAGATTTAATTTTCTCTCATTTTCATCTTCTATAATGTAAAGACCTGCAAGTCCATAGTAAATCTCTTCTCCTGTTCTGCCGTGCGGATGTGTGTGATACCAGAATGTTCCCGCTCTTTGATTAACTTTGTATCTGTACTCTTTCATCATCTGCGTAGCAATAGCGTCTTTTGGATGCCCGTCCATCGTCTCAGGTACTAATAAGCCGTGCCAATGAATGATAGTCGGTTTCTCAAGGCTGTTTGTAAAATCAAGCTCAAAATCATCTCCGTTTTTTATGCGAATGGTAGGATTCGGTAAATCACCTTGAAATGTTAAAACATCTGTTTTTTTCTCTTTATAAAGAGCGGTTAAGCTTTTTTGAGCGTTAAACTTTGCTTTTGCAATTTTTTCAAAATCAATCTCTTTTGGAATTCTCAGCTTCTGGGTAAAGGGTTCAAACTTATTGTCTGCAATATTTTTTGGAGGCTCTTGCACTGTTTTTTGAGTTTCATCACTATTTTTATCGAGCTCAACGCTTTTGTCAGACTCTTTTTCGCAACCACTCATTATAACCGCCGCTGCCGAAAAAGAGAAAGAGTATAAAAATTTTCTCCGGTTCATCCTCGTCTCCTTATAAAAAAGGTGTTTTGAAAAGTATGACAGCGAAGCTATGAAAAAATGCTTAAGATGAAAAGTTAATTATGTTATGAGCTTAATGTTTTAAGACCTTTTTGGTTACTCAGTATCTATGTTATAGCCCCCTTTCTCACTCGGATACGCTATAATCTTTTTAAAATTTAATAAAGCACCCCGAAGGTTATAGCCCCCTTTCTCACTCGGATACGCTATAATAAGTTAATTTATACCAGCCCGTTTTAAACTGTTATAGCCCCCTTTCTCACTCGGATACGCTATAATACATCAGAAGGTTTTATAGTCTTTATATCTGTTATAGCCCCCTTTCTCACTCGGATACGCTATAATTAAACGCCGCTTTTATTATGTTTGACCAATGTTATAGCCCCCTTTCTCACTCGGATACGCTATAATTAAAATTTTTAACAAGCCTTAAGCCGCCATGTTATAGCCCCCTTTCTCACTCGGATACGCTATAATAAAGCACTTCAAGAAGGATGGGACAAAATGGTTATAGCCCCCTTTCTCACTCGGATACGCTATAATTTCGGATTTGGTTAAACCGTTTTCAAAATCGGTTATAGCCCCCTTTCTCACTCGGATACGCTATAATAAATTTGCGTCAAAAGTCTCTTGAACTAAAGTTATAGCCCCCTTTCTCACTCGGATACGCTATAATGAGCGCATTATTTTTCCATTCGTCCAGGCGGTTATAGCCCCCTTTCTCACTCGGATACGCTATAATCGCTGTCTGTAATTAACTGAGATAACATACGTTATAGCCCCCTTTCTCACTCGGATACGCTATAATTGTTCAGGAACAAAGAGAGATACTTCTTTAGTTATAGCCCCCTTTCTCACTCGGATACGCTATAATCAGTAAACAAGGGAGAAAAAGGAACAACAAGTTATAGCCCCCTTTCTCACTCGGATACGCTATAATTTAGCCATAGTAGAAACTTTAACACCATTTGTTATAGCCCCCTTTCTCACTCGGATACGCTATAATATTTTACGTTCTTTTTGTAATCTTTTTGGAGTTATAGCCCCCTTTCTCACTCGGATACGCTATAATGCAAAATAATTGATTATTACCATGTCTGTAGTTATAGCCCCCTTTCTCACTCGGATACGCTATAATTTATTTTTTAAGTCAATATCTGTTTTTTTGGTTATAGCCCCCTTTCTCACTCGGATACGCTATAATCCTGTTCTCCAAAGCCCTGTGTACGGGGTTCTTTACCAATTTTTTTGCAAAAAAAATTGGTAAATTTTTTGGAAAAAAGCCTATTTTTTACGATTTTTTTCAAAGAGTTTTACAAAAGTATTTTATTTTTTCATAATTCAAGAGTGTAGTTGCGTTACAAATTTACTCAAAATAGCAAAAGTTGTTTTTTTTCTAGTTTTTCTTCTGGACTTTTTATTCCTACCAATGTTTCCATCTTGGAGTATTGCAAATCTGTTATAGATATCATTCTGATATGCCCTTTTGATGGGATGTGCTCTTTTACTCTTTTTTTATGGGTTTCTACACTGTCATCACCCTTGCAAATCCTTGTATAGATAGAAAACTGCATCATGATAAAGCCGTCTTTTAGGAGGTGGTTTCTAAACTGGGTATATTTTTTGCGCTCTTTTTTTGTCTTTGTCGGCAGGTCAAAAAATACAAATAGCCACATAAATTTAGCATCACTCATGGCATTGTAGGAAGTTGGAGCTGATTTGCATCGTTCATTTTTAAGGACTTTACAAACGTTTGCGCCATCACATCGCAGATATGTAAAAGAGTAACATCTTCATCGTTTAACCTCATCTGCATATTTAAAACATTTATAAGTGCAGATTTTACGCTTATGCCAAGATGCACATCGAGTTCGTCTTCGATTTCAAGTTTTTTTACGACCATGTCCACCATCGGCCTTAGCGGTTCTATTATATCATCGGCTAGATTATAGGCGTTTAAATCAGAGTTGTGAAAAACCCCAAAAGTCGGCAGTAAGCCGTGTGCAACTAGAGACCTTGCCACCGCTCCTCTGACTATGGCATAACCATAATTGAGTGCTATATTTCTTGGGTCAAGTGCTTTTTGGTCTCGTAAAAAGTTTTTAAAGAGCATCTGCCAATATTTTCTAGCGGCAAGTGCTTCTAGGTTTTCGCTGTCTCCTGATTTTACTTTATCTTTTAAAAGCTCAAGTTGGATGTTGTCAATCTCAAATATGTTTAAGAGTTTTGACTGGTTTGAGATTTTTTGAGTGATGATTTTTTGCCATATCTGTTTTTTAAGAGGAAGTTTCATATCTCTTTGGATATGCGCTACCAAAGAGAGGCGTGAGTGTTGATGAAACGGCGTAAAACAGCCGTTTGGCATGTGGTAGCCATCACATGTAAAGAGTGCTATGTTTTTTTCTGCTATTTGGCTTAAAAGTGCCACCGTCAGAGTTGCTTGATGCGTCTCAAGCACTATAACTGTTATGTCTTCAAGAGGAACTTTGACGCTCTCCTCTTCATGCGGCTCGTAAACAAGCTGAAGGCTTTTCACGCTCAACTTGCAAGGTTTGGTAACGAGTATGGTTCTCCATGCAGGCATAACAACTCCTTAAAAATCTAGTTTTTCTCTTTTTTTGTACCCTGTCTCTTCTCGTTTTTTACTTCTACATAACTTCCCAGAGCATCTACTTGGTATTTTTTTATAAAGACTAGGTTTTGGACACCGAGCCTGTAAGAATTTCTATTATCATGTGTGAATAAAGATATTTGTGATGTAGCACTATCCACGCCATCATAATACCCCAAAACCTGAATAGACTCTTTAGTAGCCGTCTTTTTCGTCTTAACCTCTATCAAGTCACTTTTATAAAAAGAGAACAAAAACTCATACTCCTCATCCATCTCTATCCATGGTTTATTTCCTTGTACTATTGCCTGATTTGGGAGTTTTGGTTTTACAAAGTCACTTACATAGATGGGGACAAGGTAGTGTTTTTTTGTTTTTTTGTTTTGAAACAAGTCAACACGAGGCATAGCATCGTTTAGCGCAATGCCGTGTTTTAGTTTGACATTATTCTTTACACTGTTTCCTTTTAATGAGTCTATCTTGCCATCTGATTTTTTTACACTTAAAGTTTTGTTGCTATAAACCGTATCTTTATGTGCCGCACCGCCTATCTTTCTTCTTGGCATATGTGAAACAAATATCTTCTCTACATTCTCTTTTACTTTGTTACCGAACTCTTCTATAGGCGGTTCAAACTTTAGATTTTTGGCTTTTTCCTCTTTTGTCTTAAAGCTAAAACCCTCTCTTGCGGCAGATACTGTAGAGAGTTTTTGCACCTCTGACTGTGTTGCAAAAGCCAAAATAATCGCATCTTCTGCATGGTGGAGATGGTTGTCTCTGTTTTTGTCTCCGACTCCCCATTTATAGCGAAGTTGCGTTGTAAGCATACCGTTCATGGTAAAAACATGTCGCTTCATCTTTGACTCTTTAAACTGGGCGTGTGCTTCTATGTAGTTTTTTACAAACTTAGATATATAAGAGGTGTCGCTTTTGTTTCTCTCTTTAAAACTATTTTCGCTATTCTCATCAAAGTTGCTTTTTAGTAGTTTGCTCTTTTTTGCAGATTTTAGGTTTTTTAAACCCTCTGTTCTTAGGCAAAACTCTTGCCACTCTTTTGACTCTTTGTCTGCTCCAAAGTATTCAAAAGGCGTTTTGTTTCCTTTGTCTTGGTTCTGTTTTGTAAAACACAAAACTTTGTTGTTAAACGAATCGTCAAGTGAGCGGCTATATGGCAAGATGTGGTCAACTTGCGTTGCAAGGTCGTCCATCAGATGTTCGGGACGGATTTTAACGCCGCTGTAAATGCACTCGCCGTTTTGTTCTTGCCAAAGTCTAAATTTTAAAAGCTCTTTTGCGTTCGGTTCTCTTCCTAATACCTCTGTTGCAGATGTTTTTGCAGCTTCTTTGCGTACTTGAAACTCATCTTGCTCTTTTTTGATTTTTTGTCTGTCGTCATGCGATTTTTTGATATCTCTAGTAAACTCTATATGCAGTGCATCAATGGCTCCATATTTTCTGGCTATGGCATTGTAAACAAGCCTCATTTGAGCTATCGCACGCTTGACAACAGGATTTGTCATCTCAAGATTTTCTTGCTCGGTTAGCGGCGGCAAAAAGAGTGATTTGTCGCCTTTAAATATCGCTTTAAAATCATACCCTGCCCTCTCGCAAGCTTTATCATAGTCTAGCCCATCCTCAAGAAACGGATTTATTTTTTGCATAGCTTTTGTACTGATATGCCCAAAACCTGAAAAAGAGAGACCAATAAGAGCATTTGATACCGCTTCATGGTCGATAATCTTTTGCAACTCTTCAAAAGATTTTTTATCATCTTTTTGTGTGCTAAGAACCCTCGCAATCTCATCCAAAAGTTCATCGTTGTTTTCTATCCTACTCCAATAGAGACGGTCGGTACTCTCAACGACTTTTTGTATCTTTTGATATGCACTAAAGTCCAATAAATTTACTGTTTCTGGGTCTTTTTTTACACTTACTCCATATTTGTCAAAATATGTTAAACCCTTAAACTGCGTGGTTTTTTCAAAACTAAAGAGTGTTTTTAGTGTTTTGTATGTAAATTTAGTTGTAGTTTTCGCTTTATATATAGCTTGGTTTATCTGCTCTTTTGTAAGTGAAATTTCGCCGTCTTGTGTGATAATCCTAAGATTTTTAAGTTTTTGCAAGGCTCTAAATTTTTCAAATGTGTGAGCAGCTTTCGGGGTTCTTTTTTGGTCTGTCTCAAAAGGGCAGTTTGCCACCATCCCCTCAACGGACTTCAGCGGTCTTTGGGTAAAGGCTATCTCTTTGTAGCTCTCAAGCAGTTCGTCGTTTACAAATCTATTTCCAAACCCTTTTTGTTTTTCAAAAATAGTCTCTATCTCTTTTATAAGCATGGCTCTTGAGATGGAATTTTCATAGTTTAGCTTACCGTCCGAACCTTTGCCGTTTCGTTTTTTGACTTTGGTTGAAATGTACTCGCCTATGGTCAGATAAGCACTCTCTTGAACTATTTTTTCATTTTTTTCTATCCCGCCAAGTACCGCTTTTCCTTCACTATCCGTTGGTTCTTCACTTTTAGAGTTTGAAGCATAGCCACGATGTTTTACCAGATGTATCATGATGCGTGCCAACTCTTTGTTCTCAAGAGGTTTATGAAGAGCATCTCTTCTTAGTTCCCAAACATCTTTTTGGTTTTTGTTGCCGATAAAGAGATTTTCAAGCTCATCAGTTGTTATGATTTTTTCGCCAATCAGCAATCTTTTGACAGCCCTTAACTTTTGAACTTTTCTTTTGGTTGTGCGTCTGGCACCTCTGGCTTCTCTGCGTGGAAGAGCCAAAGACTTCCCATCTTTTGGATGTTCTGCTATTGTAAAAATTCTAACACCACTCTCTATTATCTTGTTGTTAGTCGAATTTACGTCATCAACATTTGCCAATGCCCAACCGATGGATGTGATACCTAAATCTAATCCTAAAATTGTATTTGCCATTTCAACCCCTTTTAATGAAAGAGATTATATCATAACAGATATAGTTTATCCGAGTGAGAAACGAGTGGGCTATAATAAACAGGTTATCGGTTCCTGTGCAAGGCTCTGAACATTGTTCATCCTCAAAAAAACTGATTTCTTCATACAAACCGCAACAAATACGAATATAAATTAAATTACATAAACTTCTCAGCTATTTCTTGATACTCTATCACTATTAAAACTTTCAAAGGTGTAACATTGTCAGAAAAACAAGACATAGAATTTGAAAATGCAGTGAAGTCTATGATGCTTCATGTAGGTGAAAACCCTGAGAGAGAGGGACTTTTAAAGACTCCGCAGAGGGTTAAGAAAGCTTACGAATTTATTTTCGGCGGTTATAAAGAGGATCCGAGAGAGATTTTAAGATCGGCTCTTTTTACAAGTTCAAACGATGAGATGGTTCTTTTAAAAGATATAGAGTTTTACTCTACATGTGAACATCATCTTCTTCCTATTATCGGGCGTGTGCATGTGGCATACATACCAAACGGCAAAGTGGTTGGTCTTTCAAAAATCCCTCGTGTTGTAAATGTTTTTGCGCGCCGTATGCAGATACAAGAGCAGTTGACTGAGCAGATAGCAGATGCCATAATGAGCACGATTGAGCCAAAAGGCGTTGCTGTAGTAATTCAGGCAAGGCACATGTGTATGGAGATGAGGGGGGTTGAGAAGATTAACTCTACAACTACATCTTCTGCACTTCGCGGTTTGTTTAAAAAAGATGAGAAAACAAGAAGTGAATTTTTCTCTTTGATAAACTCTCCAAATGGTTCGCGTTATTAGGTTTTTCATCAATCAAGGAGATTTTTTATGCCCCTCTCTTCGCTAAAAGAAAAAATCTCAGATAAAAAATATTCGGTTGCATTTGGCGAAGTCGTTAAAATAAACGCAACCGTTATCACTGCCCGCGGATTAAAAGTTAGCATTAGCGATATTGTAAAAATTATCTCAAATGACACGAATCAAGAGACAATCGGGATGGTTACTGAGATTGACGGAAGCACTTTTTTCATTACGCCCTTTAGTTTTGTCGAGGGATTTTGTTCCGGTGATAGGGTGTTTCTGGATCAGACGGGTTTGAATATTCCTGTTGGTTCATCTCTTTTGGGGCGTGTTGTTGATCCTTTTATGAGACCTATTGACGGCAAAGGAGCTTTAAACGGCTCTAAGCTTATGCCTATAATTAAAGCGCCCATTGCTGCCATGAAGCGTGGAATGATAAATGAGGTGTTTAGTGTTGGTGTAAAGAGCATTGATGGGCTTTTAACTTGCGGGAAAGGTCAGAAGCTTGGAATTTTTGCAGGAAGCGGTGTCGGAAAATCAACTTTGATGGGTATGATTGTGCGCGGTGCAAACGCTCCCATAAAAGTTGTGGCACTTATCGGTGAGCGCGGCAGGGAGGTTCCAGAGTTTATAGAGAAAAATCTCGGCGGAAACTTAGAAAATACAGTTATAGTCGTGGCAACATCTGATGATTCGCCTTTGATGAGAAAATATGGCGCATTTGCGGCCATGAGTGTGGCGGAACATTTTAAGGATGAGGGAAAAGATGTCCTCTTTATTATGGACTCCGTTACACGCTTTGCTATGGCGCAAAGAGAGATAGGCTTGGCGCTTGGCGAGCCTCCGACCTCAAAAGGGTATCCGCCCTCCTCTTTGACGCTTTTGCCACAACTCATGGAACGTGCAGGAAAAGAGGAAGGCAAAGGCTCTATCACTGCTTTTTTTACAATTCTTGTTGAGGGAGATGATATGAGCGATCCGATTGCCGACCAGTCCCGCTCTATTTTGGACGGTCACATCGTGCTATCACGCGAACTTACAGACTTTGGCATATATCCACCGGTTCATATTTTAAACTCGGCTTCAAGGGTTATGAACGATATAATCTCTCCTGAGCATCTAAAGGCGGTAATGAAGTTTAGAAGGCTCTACACGCTTTTAAAAGAGAATGAGGTGCTAATACGCATCGGTGCATACTCAAAAGGAAGTGATTCGGAGCTGGATGAGGCTATAGCCAAGAAAAAAGAGATGGAGAGTTTTTTAATCCAAAACTCTACGAAAAAGAGCGAGTTTGAAGATACCGTAACTACACTTCTAAAGCTTATGGGATTTTCATGATAGCATCAAAATCTCTCCACTTATCTCTTCTTGGTCTCTCAAATTGAGCCTCTGAGATAGCAAGTTTTTGTTTTGTGCTCTTTTGGAACTTCTTCATAATCTCAGATATTTCGCTATCAATTCCGAAGATGTCTATGTAGGAGTAGATTATCGCTTCTGCTGCTTTAAAATCTTTTTTGCTGATAAGAATTTTTATTCTTACATGGAAACTTACTCTTAACAAATCACCGATTTTGTTGCGTCTACTATAGAGAGCCATAAGTTCACCTAGCGTTTTTTTAATCTCTTTTATATTTCCAGCCAAAGCGTACTCTTCGCACTTCTGCATAAGTTTTGACCAGTGATTTTCCAAAAGTTCGCCGAGTTCCACCGTTGTTAGGTATGGGTGCAGATCTAAAATTTCATAACATGCTTTAAAATCACTCTCTTCGTAAGCTTTTTGCAGAGAGAGGACATATTTGCATTTTGTTTGTAGCTCAGAGACTCTTTGTGAAACATCTGCAATCTCATTGACGCCAAGAAGAAGTTTTTTTGCTTTTTCAATTTCGCCTTTTTTTATATCAGTCTCTATCTCTTGAAGAGTCTCCTCTATTTGGTTGTTTAGCGCGATGTAGTTTGGAATCTGCCTAAAGAGTTCATTCTTGTCTATAAGCTGATTTATGGCTTTAAAATCTCTCTTTTGAATTGCTTGGAGTAGCTCTACAAACTCCTTGTTTTGGGTAAGCAGAAGTTTTATCAGCGGTTTTTTCGAGATAACGGTGTTGTACTCGGCAAGCAGCGCTCTAGCACCGGCAGGATTGTTTTGGAGTATGTGTCTTTGCGCGTTTGAGAAGGCAAGTTTGAAGACCTGCTCCATTTTTTTGTACTGAACCGTTCTTTTTAGCGGCTCATACTTTGTGCACATAGCATATGCTAGAGCATATCTCTTCTCCAAAAATAGTGCTTGAAATCTTAGGTAGTTTTTAAAAGCGTCGAAAAGTTCTCTTATTTTTAGCTGTTTAGATTTAACATCTTTGTAAATATCAAGTATTTGCAGAGCGAGAGCCGTGTTTTGGTTTATAAGAGCTTTCGCCGCCTCATCATAACTTTTCTCAAACCTTGCTTCAAGCATTTTGTGTTCGTTAGAGCCTTGCAACATGGGCTCTTTTGTTATCAGCTCAAATGCTTTTTGTAAAGAGTTGTGGATAATCAGCGACCTTAATTTTGCAATCCCCGGAAGTTCTACATGTAGAATTTTATTGTTTGTCAGCGCGACTGCCAAAGAGTCGCCCTTTACGATGTCAACCCTGTTTATCTGCCCATCAAACTCTATATATTTGCTGTGGGTAATTTTATAATTTTTAATATCAACTATTGTAACTATATTTGATTTGCCAACTACCATAATGTAGTTTGGATTTGACATGATAAGGATCTGTTTTATTCCTGAAATAGGGGTTTGTATACTTTTGTAGTTGTCGTGTTGATTGAGGAAGATGATATCTATGACTCCATCTGTTTTGCCGCAAATAAGTGTGTTTTCGTCTAAAAAGCAAAGAGCGTCAATACGGTTTTTACTGTGTGAGATTACATTTTTGTTTGCCTGTGTAAGCAGATCTATCACAAAGATGGCACCGCCATAACCGCTGCAAGCGAATCTGTGTTTATAAAAAGCAAAGGAGCTTACAAAGTTTTTGTTATCTTTTATTTTTGACTCTATATCGGCTCTGTCGTATGGAAAAGAGCAGAGTCTTGAGAGAAGTGATGACTGGTTTGTTTTATACTGAAGCACCCTGCCGTGCTTGCTTCCGGCAATAATATAGGTTGATGATGGGTCAAAACCGATAATTTCTATCTCTTCGTCATTTACTTCAATGGTGTGGATTATCTCTTTTGTCTGTATGTCAAGGATGTAAATTGTCTGTTTGTTTATGAAAGCAAAAAACTCGGAATTTGGGCTAAATGCGCATACGCTTACGTCAGAATTAAGATACATGTTGGCAATGCTTTTTTTAACATCGCACTCATCGAAATCAAATATCTTTATTCCGTGAAACTTTGTATTGTAAGCGACTAGGGAGCCGCCAAGGACTTTTAGTTCAGTTATATCCGATTTTGCACTCTGGCATTCATGTATCTTAAGCATAAAATATTATAGATTAAAAATGTAGTATTTGAACTGAAAGTTTTGCTAAAGAGAGGAGTTTGAGCCGCGATAAGCGGCTCGGTTGTTTTAGAAGTCTAGCATTTCAACTTCTGAGTAAGCCTTCATTAGGTGTTTACCCATTTGACCCTCATAAGCATCCCATGAGTGGTAATCTTTTAGCTCTTCGTGAACTATCGGCTTCATATCATAGCTCTCAACACCCTCTTCATACCCTTTTTTAGCGGCTGCAACAATGATTTTCATATAGTTTAAGAAAGGATCTATAAGTTTTGCTGCATCACTGTTTGAAGGTCCATGTCCTGGAACATAAAGCTTATACTTTTTGAATCCATCCTCTTGATTTTTAATTTTCTCTAAGAGAGCGATGTTTTCAATAATGCTTGATGACTCATCAAACGCCCCAAAACGATTCGTTATAAGGTTATCCCCTATAAAAAGCGTACTTGAGTTTACATGTTCAATCAAAATATCAGTATCTGTATGCCCTTTTGTATAGTGGCGCATTACAAAAGTTTCTCCATCAACAACAACAGTTTGCTTGTTTTCTACACCCTGTGTTGGGAATGCAAACGGTTTCGTTCCTTTAAGATTACCTGTTAATCTATCAAGAATACCATACCATGTCTCAGCCGCATTGTCTTTTACCTGCTCTATCATATAGGTAAGCGCATAAATGGGTGCATTTGGGTACTTCTCTAAGATATTTTTGTTAGCAAACCAGTGGTCACCGTGCTTGTGAGTATTAAAAACGGCAATAATCGGTTTTTTACTTACCTTTTCAATCTCTGCAAGGATTTTCTTGCCGACATTGTAGTTTCCACCCGGATCGATTACGATAAGTCCGTTTTTACTCTCTATTACCGCAGGATTGTTCATAAATCCTTCGTTCTCTTTGTTTGGTTCTAACTCAGGTCCATGCATAACATATACATTTGCGTTAACCTTTTTAAATTCGAATTCACCAAGTGTTCCAAGCGTAAATGCGTTTAGCGATAGTGAAAATATAACTGCAAGTGAAGTTAAAATTGTAATTTTTTTCATTTGTTCTCCTATTTTGTGTATTTAAAATTGCGGGATTTATTGTACTTGTGTAGAGTTAATCCCCCAAAACGGGGGATTAGAAAGTCTGATTATGCTCTGCCTGAAAGCATACCGTGGATTGTCATCGGTTTAAGCATATAAACTTTTAACAACCACATAATCCATCTCTCTTTTGTTGGGTCAAGAGGGAATGAAGGAGTCGGCTTCTTAGTCCAGTTGAACTCAGCAAGCATAACTGTGCCAAGACCTGTAATAAGTGGACAAACTGTATATCCGTCATATTTAGCTGTCGGCTCTTTTCCGCCCATCGCATTAACAACGTTTTCAACAACAACTTTGTACTGTTTACGAGCAGAACCGCCAGTTTTACCCATCGGAACACCTGCCGCGTCACCAACTGACCAGACATTTTTATAGAAGCTGCTCTGTAGAGTCTCTTTTTCTACCGCTACCCAGCCGCCAGAAGCAAGTTTTGACTTGCTAACAACGTCAGGTGTTTTCATTGGAGGAGCAACATGTATGAAATCATATTTGAATGTAACCGGCTCACTAACTTCAACTTCTTTGAAGATTGGGTCACCCATTTCATCTTCAAACTGTTGTTTTTCCATACGCCATTTGTTGAATGTAGCTGTTTTAGCAGCAGCATCCACTTCAACTAGATTGTGGTTGTAGTTTGATTTAAAATTTCTCTCTTCAAACTGTTTAACGATAGGCGTATTGTAATCCGGAATACCAAATAAAGCCCCGTTATTTGTATTGAAAGTAAGTTCAACTTTATCACGTACACCGGCTTCTACAAGACGAGCGTGTGTTAAGTACATGATTTTAAGCGGAGCACCACCACATTTAATAGCCCCTCTTGGGTTAGTAAATAGTGCCTGAAGTTTTTCAGCACCAGTATGAGATTTTGCTTTGTTTATCAGCTCTTGGATACCATCCCATGTTGCTACTGCACCGTCTTGGAAGTAAAGAGAGTGAAGACCGTTTTTTGTAATTGTCTGCTTAGTAGCAGCATTGTCTTTTCCAGAAGATGTAATCTCACCCTCTATACCTTTAATAGCCGCATAGTTAAGGTTTGCACCGGCTGCAACGATTAACTGGTCATAAGTTACCTCTTCTTTGCCATCAACAACAACTTTATTGTTATCAGGGTCAATTGAAGTTACACTTCCTTTGATTAGCTTAACACCACTTGGAACAAAGTCGTCTCTCTTGTAAACGATATCATCTATCTTCCAAACACCGGCAGCGACTAGAGTCTGACCAGGCTGGTAAGAAACAGATATAGGATCCGGCTCAATTACAGTAATATCTGCATTTGAGATAGAGTTATTAAGGCGTGCAGCGGTACTCATACCAGCTAAACCGCCACCTAGGATTACTATCTTGCCTTTTACGTCTGTAGATGCGGCGCTAGCAGTTGAAGCACCAACAGAAGCACTTGCAATTACAGATGCTGCCAACGGGGACATTGTCAAATATTTTAAAGCCTCACGGCGAGACATAATCTCAGGATGTTTGTCTACTTCGTTTAAAATCTCTTCTAAGATCTTATTCTTTTTCATGAATTTCCTTTTTTTGTGATAAAGTTATCAATTTTACATCTTTGCGGCTTAAGATAGTTTTAAATATTAATCTTTTTGTTGCAATTATGCTATTTTAGGTGTTTATGTATCAGTTTACGGGGTAAATATTGTTTAATAATTATATATTTTATTTATAATAAGCTGGGCTGATACTCTTGAGTTGAACTCGTTTTTGACAACATTATAACTGCATGTTAGTTTTTTTTCGCTAGGCATATCAAGAACTTTTTTAAACTGTATAAGCTCTATAGAGTTCTTTTCGTAGGCAAACTGTTTAAGCGTGATTTTTGAGTGGGAACCATCTTTGCCGAATGTTTTCATCTCTATTATCTGGGCATCTTTTATCAAAAAAAGCGGACGGGAGTTTGCCTCGCCGTAAGGTTCAAAACTCTCAAGAAGATTTAAAAGCTCAAGGTCAATCTCGCTGCTTGGAAGTATGCCGACTACTTCATCAAGTGATCTGAAATCATCTGGGTTCAGGGTTGAGGCGCTTTTGTTGATGGCATCTCTGAAGGCTTCTATGTTTTTTGCATCAAGACCAAGCCCTGCCGCCATTTTATGCCCGCCAAACTTTGTCAGAAAACGGCTGTTTTCTTTGATAAGGTTGTGAATATTTACGTTGCCTATGCTTCTAGCACTCCCTTTTGCAACGCCATTATCTATGCTTAGAACGATTGCAGGTTTTGAGAAGTGCTCAACTAGTCTTGCGGCAACGATACCTACAACGCCCTCATGCCAATCCTCTTTTGCGACGACGATTACCGAGTCATTGCCCTCTGCCATCTTAATCGCCTCGGCTGTATTATCTGCTTCAGTCTCTTTTCTAAACTCATTTAAAGAGCCAAGCCTCTCAAAGAGTTTGTAGGCTTGGCTTGTGGAGTTTGCTGTTAAAAACTCAAGCGCAATGCTCGCATCTTCGAGCCTTCCTGCCGAGTTTATTCGCGGAGCAATTTGAAAAGCGATATCCTCAGAAGTTATAACTTTTTTGTTTAAAAAATCTCTTATTATAATAGAGGAAGCCCTCTCTGAACTAATTAAAACTTTCAACCCCTCTTTTACCAGAGTTCTATTTATATCGGTCAATGGCATTATGTCGGCGATGATGGCGATTGATAGGATGTCTAAAAACTGTTTCATATCTATGGCAAGATTTAGCTCTTTTTTCAGAAGCCCAAGCAGAAGCCATGCGACCTGCGCTCCGCATATCTCCTCAAACGGATAGTTACATGTAGAGAGTTTTGGATTTACAATTGCGTAGGCGTGAGGAAGTACCTCTAGCGGCGTATGATGGTCTGTAATGATTAGCTCAATGCCTCTTGCTTTGCAAATCTCTGCCGCTTCAATAGCTGTTATGCCGTTATCCACGGTAATGATTAAATCCGCTTCCACTCTTTTTAAAACGTTTGGGCTGACCCCATAGCCGTCTGTGAAACGGTTCGGGATTATTGCATTCAGCGGATATGGAATTTGTCTGAAAAATTCAACCATTATAGCTGTTGCGCTGACTCCGTCAACATCATAATCACCGACAAGTGTTATTTTTTTGCCGCTTCTTATCGCATCCGCTATTTTTTTGGCAGCTTTTGGAGCATCATGGAGGAGTTCTGGGCTTGGTATTTGGGATAGTTTTTTGTCTTCGCTCTCAAATCTTTGACTAAGCAGCTCATAAAGAGAGGCTTTATCTAGGATTGGCACGTTATCAAAACGAAGTTTCTTTAGAAAAATTTGCATCTTTAAGGGGTGACTACTCTTTGTTTGATATATTTAGAGTAGCTTCAACAAATGCCAGTATTGAAGGGTTTGGAGTCTGAAGCCTTGATGTGAATTCTGGATGGAACTGAACGCCCAAAAACCATGGATGGTCTTTTATCTCAACCGCTTCTATAAGTCCGTTTGACTCACCTGTAACTATCATGCCGGCATCTTCAAGCGCCTTGCGGTATGTCGGATTCGCTTCATATCTATGGCGGTGTCTCTCATGTATAGTTTTTGCTCCGCTGTAAGCTTTGCGTAAAATAGAGCCCTCTTTCGTGTCGCATGGGTACTCTCCAAGTCTAAGTGTCCCGCCCATAGGGGACTTGTGTGTGCGAAGTTGGGTGTTCCCACTTTGGTCCATAAAGTTATCGATAAGATAAACCATCGGGTAAGGCGTCTCTTCATCAAATTCAACCGAGTTTGCACCTTTAAAACCAAGCACATTTCTAGCATACTCTACAAGTGTTAGCTGCATTCCAAGGCAGATACCAAGGTACGGGATTTTATTTTCACGGGCGTATCTGATGGCTTCTATTTTACCTTCTACGCCGCGATTTCCAAATCCCCCCGCAACTAAAACAGAGTCACAGTCGCTAAGAAGCGCTTCCGCTCCCCTCTCTTCTATCTTTTCGCTGTCAACCCAGTGAATATCAACACGTGTGTCAAGATGTGCGCCTGCATGGATTAGAGATTCTGTTAAAGATTTGTAAGCCTCTTTAAGTTCGAGATATTTTCCTACAAAACCAAGAACTATGCGATTTTTTGGCTGAACTATCTTTTTAACAAGAGAGTCCCATTTTTCCATATTTGGGTTTAAATCACCCAAATCAAGCTCTTTTGCGATTGGCTTTAGGATATTTTGTCTTAAAAATGTAATAGGAATATCATAAATAGTTGCAGCGTCAAGCGCCTCTATAACGCTGTCTGCTGAGACGTCACAGCTCATTGCCAGTTTTTTCTTGAAAGTTTTTGGGAGCGCATTTTCGCTTCTTGCAATTATCATCTGAGGAGTTATACCGATGCGGCGAAGCTCTTGAACAGAGTGCTGAGTCGGTTTAGACTTTAGTTCACCCGCAGCTTTTATAAACGGAATAAGCGTAACGTGAACAAAAAATGTTCCCTCAACCTCATCATCATGTTTCATCTGGCGGATGGCCTCCATAAACGGAAGACCTTCGATATCTCCGACTGTTCCGCCAAGCTCGACTATGAGAATATCATGACCCTCTCCAGCCTCTTTTATACGCTTTACAATCTCTCCTACAATGTGCGGTATAACCTGAATTGTTTGACCAAGATAGCCGCCTGCGCGCTCTCGCTCGATAACGGCTGAGTATATTTGACCGGTAGTGAAGTTGCTTGATTTAAGGTATGAAGTGTCTAGAAATCTCTCATAGTTTCCGATGTCAAGGTCCGTCTCCGCGCCGTCTTTTGTCACAAAAACTTCACCATGCTCTAAGGGGCTCATGGTTCCTGGGTCAACATTTATGTATGGATCTATTTTCAACATACCAACTTGTATGCCGGAGTGTTTAAGCAAAGTGCCGATGCTAGCCGCTGTTATCCCTTTTCCAAGAGAACTTAAAACACCACCGGTCACAAAGATATATTTAGTCATAAAATAGCTCCAAAATGTTAAACGTAGCCGCGATTATAATATAGAGTCTCTTAAAATTAAGTACATAGGCGCTTTAAAAATAGCAAGCTAAAAGGTTCTTTTGATACAATAACACTATTTTAAATATTGAAAGATTTTAATGGATTTTACGCTTTTATACATAGTAGCCGCGCTCGGCATATCGACTATTTTAAATATTGCTTTTAAGCAATTTGGTATATCACAAATAATAGGGTATATATTAACGGGTACTATTATAGTATATGCTTTTGATTTGAGAGAGTATGGCAGCTCTACTATGCTTGAGCATATAGGGGACTTTGGAGTCGTTTTTTTAATGTTTACCATAGGTCTTGAAGTCTCTTTATCAAAAATGAACAGCATGAAGACGGAGATTTTTTTTAACGGTTTTTTACAAGTAAGCCTCACCGCCATTTTTATTTTTTTAGTATCTTATTATTATTTTGGACTTCCGGCTATTTCTGCTATGATAGTTGCACTTGCTATCGCACTCTCATCAACCGCCGTCGTGCTTAGTTATTTAAAAAACTCAAAAGAGATAAATAGTCCTTATGGGCAAAGAGCCATGGGAATTTTGATATTTCAAGATATTGCTGTTATACCTATTTTAATCTTTTTAGGATTTTTAGCAAGCAAAGGCACACAATCAATATCTACGGTATTAATGGATACATTCATAAGCGCCGTTTTGGTTATAGCACTTTTGTTTGTTGTCGGAAAAAGAGTTATGACATGGCTTTTACATTTTTCTGCTAGAAGCGAAGTAGATGAGCTTTTTATGAGTTCGGTACTTTTTATAGTTATAAGTGCGGCACTAGTAGCTTCGTTTATGGGGTTTACCTATTCGCTTGGAGCATTTGTTGCAGGAATGATTATCGCGGAGACAAAATATCATTATAAGGTCGAATCCGATATAGCACCGTTTAAAGATATACTTCTTGGAACATTTTTTATCGTTGTTGGTATGAAGATAGATCTTGCTTTTTTTATGAATCATATCGGTTTGATAGTTATGACTTTTATTCTTATCTTTATTTCAAAAACAGCTATAACATACATAATAATGCGTATCACCTCGTCGCATACCCGCTCGCTTAAGACGGCTCTTGCCCTCTCTCAAGTTGGAGAATTTTCATTTGTTATTTTTGCCGTTGCAAGTATGGGCGGACTTCTTGATAAAGAGACAGAGTCCATGTTTATTTTAGTCGTTATTTTTTCTATGATAATAACACCGTTTTTTATATCAAAAATCAATCGTTTTGTAAGTTATATTAGTAATTATCAATATTTGGGTTTAGATACTTCAGCATTTACTTCTACAAAAAACCATGTTATAGTGTGCGGGTATAGCATAACGGGTAAATTTGTTGCAAAAAATCTTGACCTTATCGATGCACATTATATTATTATAGACAATAACCCAAAACATGTTCAAGAAGCACTAAATGATGGCAAAGAAGCCTATTTGGGTGATATGTCAAAACTCTCTTTGCTTGAGGCACTTCATGCAGAGAGTTCTGCGGCGGTGATTGTAACACTTGATAATCTTGAGAAAAAAAGAGCTGTCTGTGAAGCAGTATTAAAACATACAAAAAATATAAACCTTGTCGTAAAAGTATCTACACTTGAGGATAAAGAGAATTTAGAAGACTTGCCAATCACATCGATAGTAGATGATAAAATGGAGATAGGGCGTATCTTGGTGGAAAAGGTTCTAACATGCCAAATCGGAGGAAAGAGACCATGAAAAATATTTTTATAACGGATTTGGATCACACCTTTTTAAGAACCGACCTCTCGATAAGCGATTTTACAAGAGAGATTTGGAATGCCCAAGCATCAGACTCCATCATGAGCATCGCAACCGCAAGAACATACAAAAAAACTGTACAGTTTTTGCAAAATGTACATGTAAATGCTCCGATGATACTTCTTGATGGCGCACTAATCGCCACGGTGGATAAAAAGATAATAGAGACGAAGTTTATAAACAAAGAGGTTGCGGATGCCATAATAGACGAGGGTGCCAAGTTTGGCATCTATCCCTTTATCCTCTCTTTAGCGGATAAAAATCTAAGCGAAGCATTTTCCTACTCTACCGTTTTAAACCCGCATCAGACACAGGTTCTCAAAAACTATAAAAAAGATGAGCATCATCACCAAGAGAAAAATCTTCGCGCAATGAGTGAAAACTTTAAGATTGTATATTTTGGCGAGGAGGAGCTCCTCAGAAGAGTAGCTTCGCATCTTGAGGGAATTTTTGGAGATACTCTCAAATATATTCTCGCTCCAGAGGCGTATGTCGGGTGCTACTTTCTGACTATGATTCATAAAGATGCGGACAAATCGCACGGTATAAAGAGCGTGAGCGAATATGTAGGTTTTGATTTGAAAAAACTTACGGTTTTTGGGGACAACTTCAATGATGTAGGTATGTTTGAACTGGCGGGAATCTCCGTTGCAGTTGCAAATGCCCAAGAGGGTGTGAAAAAAATGGCAAATATTGTTCTGCCTAACACAAACGATGAAGATGCGGTTGCAAAATATCTCAAAAGTTTAAAAAGTGCAAAGTAAATCTACTCTTGTTCCTATGGCAATCATAGGGGTTCTCTTTTTTATATTTGGATTTGTCACATGGCTAAATGGCTCGCTTATCCCCTTTTTAAAACTTATCTGTGACCTTAACGAGTTTGAAGCGCTTTTTGTAACTTTTGCCTTCTACATTGCCTATACTGTTATGGCTCTGCCTATGGCTTACGTGCTTGAGAAAACGGGATATAAAAACGGTATGGCTTTGGGTCTTGGCGTTATGGCGATAGGGGCTCTTCTTTTTATTCCAGCAGCGCAAAGTGCGAGTTTTGTATTTTTTCTAATCGCGCTCTTTACGCTTGGAACTGGACTTACAATCTTGCAAACCGCTTCAAATCCGTACATAGTCTGCATCGGTCCCATAGAGAGCGCGGCTATGCGTATAAGCATTATGGGGCTTATTAATAAAAGTGCGGGTGTTATTGCCCCTCTTCTTTTTACTGCTTTTATACTCTCAGACATGGGCTCATTGGAGAATCTGACAACAGAGTCAAAAGAGGCTCTTGCTTCAAAACTGATAACTCCATACATCGTTATGGCTGTTGTTTTAAGCGGTTTGATTGCGCTTGTAAAGTTCTCTTTTCTTCCTGAGCTTGAGTTTCTTAAAGAGAACTCATCTGAGGAGAAAAAGAGTATATTTGAGTTTCCTCGTGTTGTTTTAGGCGCGGCGGCACTCTTCTTCTATGTCGGAATCGAGGTTATAGCGGGAGATACTATTGGGCTTTACGGGCAACACTTGGGCGTTGAAAACTATACCTCGCTCACCTCCTTTACTATGATTTTTATGGTTCTGGGCTACCTTGTCGGCGTTTTGTTTATACCTAAATATCTCTCGCAGCAGCGTGCACTTATCGGCTCTGCTATTTTTGGAATTCTCTTTTTACTTGGAGTTGTAACTTCATCGCAAAGTCATAGCATATCTGAGATTTTATGGGGCTGGAGCGGGGTAAGAACTCTTCCAGACACCGTAACGTTTGTAGCGCTTTTAGGTTTTGCAAACGCCCTCGTCTGGCCTACTATCTGGCCGTTGGCACTTGATGGATTGGGAAGGCATACGGCGAAGGGAAGCGCACTTCTGATTATGGCAATAGCAGGCGGAGCAGTGCTTCCTCTTATTTTTGGCAAAATTGCTCAAGTGAGCTCCGATATGCAATCAACCTACCTTATCGGCATAGTTTGCTACGCTTTTATCCTTTTTTATGCGCTTAAAGGTCATAAAATCTCATCTTGGAGAGGTGAATGATTGTTCATAAGAAACTGGCTAACGGTTTTGCTTTCATTGAGATAAAAAACTCTGCCGCAGAGGCAAAAATAGCGCTTCAGGGTGCACATCTTTTTCACTATGAAAGAGTAGGCGAGGAACCGATTTTGTGGCTTAGCGAAGTGAGCGACTTTGAGTATGGCAAAGCTATCCGCGGCGGTGTTCCGGTCTGTTGGCCGTGGTTTGGGTTTAATGAGGATAAAACTCTGCCTCAGCACGGTTTTGCAAGAACGGCTATATGGGAATGTGTCAGCTGCAGCGAGACTGATGAGAATAGCTCATCAGTTATTTTAAGGCTTACGCACAGCCAAGAGAGCCTAAAGATGTGGCCATATTTGTTTGAGCTGGATTTACATGTAACTATTTCCGATAAGTTAACTATGGAGTTAAAAACTACAAATCTTGACAGTACCCCTTTTACCATAACGCAAGCTCTTCACACATATTTCGCACTCACTCATATTTCAGATGCCGTTATAAAAGGGCTGGATAAAAAGCCCTATCTTAATGCGCTGACATGGAAAAATGAGGTGCAAGAGGGCGATATAATCTTTAATCAAGAGGTTGATAGAGTTTACCAAGAAGTAGATGGCGAGATAACTTTGTGCGATAAAAACAGAACACTACATGTTAGAAATGAGAACTCATCTTCTGTAGTTGTCTGGAACCCGTGGATAGAAAAAACCAAGAGAATGAATGCTATGAAACCTAACGCCTACGAGCATATGCTTTGCATAGAATCTGCAAACGCCTTTGATGATGCAAGAGTTATAAACCCGCAAAAATCACATACGCTAAAAGCGGTTATCTACTAGCCAACCCTTCTTTTAAGAGTTTATTCGCCTCATAAGCCAAGCGCAGTACGCCTACCGCATAGTTGGATGAGTTGTTGTAGCGCATGATTTTTTTCGCGTACTCTCTTATGTAAGAGAGCTCTGCTTTATCGCATGTAAAGCACTTGTACTCTTTGTCGCCCTTTTTTGTTTTTGCATAGACAAATGAGGCGTCTTCTTGCTCAAACTCAAAATCGTACCATTTCGTCTCGATATCAACCATGTCAGGTACTTTGCTCCAGTCAAGCAGCTCATTAAACTCTGCCTTTTGATGCAAAAAGTTGCTTGCGGATACGATAGCATCTTCCATCTTTGTCAAATCCCCGACCTCTGTTTTATACCCTTTGGCATAAACAAAACTGTTTGGCATAAACTGCGGAATTCCGACCGCCCCTGCGTAAGAGCTTGGAAGATTGCACTCCTCCGGTGTCACGCCTCTGTTGTAGCAGTAGGTTATGATTGAGACCATATTTGTTTTACCCATTTTTAAGAGCCACTTCTCTCTTTGAGTTTGCGGTTTTGTTCTAAGAACTAGAGTGTTAAAGACAATAAATGCATCATGTGTTGGCTTTATTTTGCCCAGTTTTGTCTCTTTTATCAAAATAGCGGCGATTATTTCGCGGTTTACGCCGTATTTTTGCTCCGCAAAGTCATAAACATCGGCATACTCTTTTAGGTGTTCAACCATTTCGGGGACAAATTTAACGAGCACGTTGTTTGCTTTTTTCTCGTTTTTTTTGTGTGTTTGAATAAATTTTGGTTGTAGGTATTTATAGCTTACTTCGTCAAACTTTTTTGTTTTGAAATATGAGAGCAGAAACTTGTTTGCGTACTCATATGTTACGCCATTTTTTACAACCTGCTCACAGACATCCTCATAATCTTTGTTTTGAAACTCGCAGTTCTCATATTTTGCCATAAGCAGCGTGCTAAAAAGCACTGTTAGTAGTAGTTTTTTCATCTTTTTTTCCTATGGTTTGAAGCCATTATGATAACAAAAATTTTTTCAATTTATATTAATTCTTTATATTAGTCTCAAATTCGATATAATCACAAAAAAATATCAGAGATAAAGATGGAACGACAAATGGTAGACAAAGCATGTGACAACAAAATATGTATAAACAGCAAAGATTGCGCTAGATTTCAGTCATTTTTAGACGGAAACAAAGATTACAAAACATTTAAAGGCACCGAAACAAAAGGGTGTGGACAGTTTATACAGAAGTGAATTTCGGCTATTCTAATACAGAACTATATCAGCCGTTTTGAGCCTCTGCAAGCCTTTGCGGAGTCCCAATATCACGCCATTTTCCTTCATAAAGGGTTCCGCTTATGCGGTTATTTTCAATAGCTTCGCGAAGCAGCGGCGCAAGCGGTGTTTTTTTACACTCTAAGCCTCTGAAGAGTTCTGCAGAGTAGTATCCGATGCCGGAGAAGGTAAACTTCTTTTTTGCATCGTTCACCACTCTGTTTTTATGAAGCGCAAAGTCCCCTTCATGGTTGTGCTGCGGGTTTGGAACTAGTATGAGGTGTGCCAAGTCACCATTTAAGTTAAAACTGCTCTCAAACTCATAATCGCACCAAATATCGCTGTTTACGACTAAAAAAATCTCATCTTCCAAAAGCGGAAGCGCTTTTATGATTCCGCCTGCACTCTCCAGAGCGCCGCACTCCTGCTCGTCTGAGTAGATAAGGCTAACTCCCCATTTTGAGCCGTCCCCAAGCGCTTCTATTATCTGATTCCCAAGATGTGCGATGTTGATAACTATCTCGCTAAAACCCAAAGATGCAAGTTTTTCAATGTGCCAGACTATAAGCGCTTTGGAGTTAACTTTTAGCAGCGGTTTTGGAGTCTTGTCGGTGAGCGGACGCATCCTCTCGCCGCGGCCGGCTGCGAGTATCATCGCTTTCATTTTGCTCTGCTTAAAAAATTTGCAAACTCTCTTGTTTCATCATATCTCTCTGCCGTGTCTATGACGTATTTCAGCGTGAGAGGTATATCTTTTAGGTAGCCGTTTTTTTTGTCGCGGATATGCAGACGAGAGAATATGCCAAGCACTTTAATATGCCTTTGCATCCCCATAAAGTCAAACCATTTTAAAAATGTCTCATCGCTGACTTTGAGCTCTTTTTTGTCACGAAACTCTAACGCCAGTTTTTTTATCTCTTTTCTCTCATACGCTACGTAACAATCCTTCAGCAGAGAGACCAAATCATACGTGATAGCGCCGTTCATCGCATCCTGATAGTCTATAACGCCGATTTTGTTGTCATGTTTTAGCATTATGTTTCTTGAGTGAAAATCGCGGTGCACAAAAACACCCTGAGGCTGTTCAAGAACTACGTCTGAAATAGTGTTTAATGTTCTTGCAATAAGCTCTTTTTGCGCTTTATCAAGCTTTAAGCGAAGCTTCATTTGCAGATACCACTCCTGCATCAAATCCATTTCTGCATGTAGAAATTTTTTATCATAAACAGGGAGCCCTTTCGTATCTGCTTTTTGCATCTTTAGGATTGTGTTTATAGCTTTTGTGTAGAAGGCTTTGAAGTTGTTTTGGTTTAGGATATCGAGATAGTGTGTGGTTCCAAAATCTTCTAAAATAAGGTAGCCCTCATCTGGATTTTGTTCAAAAATCTTTGGTGCGCCAACCTCGGCATTTTTAAGCCTCTGCGTCACATCAATAAATGATTCAAGCGAGTTCTTCTCTAGTGAAGAGTCCATTAAAAGAGCCGTTTTGTCTCCGTCACGGAGTCTGTAATATTTTCTAAAGCTGGCATCAGCCAAAGCAGTTTCAATCGTATAATTTTTAAAAATGGTTTTATTCAACCACTCTTTTGTTTTATTCATATATAGCACCTAAAATAGAATCTTTTGAAGCCCCTGTAACGGACGAAATTTTAACACATTTTTTGTGTATTCTCTCATGTGCAAGCCATGCAAAAGCCATGGCCTCCATAAATTCACTGCTAACCCCTCTCTCATCGCTTAAAACAATCTCTACACCGCTCAGCTCTTCTTTGAGCCGCTTCATAAGATAGACGTTTCTGCCGCCCCCGCCGCAGACAATCAGCAGCTCTGCCATACTTTTTTTGACCTCGTTCGCAATGCTTTTTACGGTTAGTTCCAAAAGCGTTGCTTGTATGTCTCTGCTTTTTAAATAGACACTGTTTCCATTTTTTTTATCAAAATTTTCAAGCTGTTTTTTAAGCCACTTTCCATTGAAAAGCTCACGACCAGTGCTCTTTGGAGCTTTTTTTAAAAAGTAGGGCTCAAGCAGCATCTGTTTTAAAAGCCACTCGTTGAGTACTCCGGATTTAGCCCACTCTCCGTCTTTGTCGTAAGCAACGCCGTTCTTATGTGAAATCCAATAATCCATAAGAACATTTCCGCACCCTGTGTCATAGCCCATAACCGTGTCGCCGAGTATGCTCAGGTTTGCCATCCCGCCGATATTTAGTACTGCGACATTGCTTCCCAGCTTTGAGAATAAAAATTGATGAAAGGCGGGAGCAAAGGGAGCGCCTTGACCTCCAAGGGCAATATCTTTTCGTCTGAAATCACTAACAACGCTAACGCCTGTTTGTGCTGTTATAACATTTGCGTTGCCCAGCTGCATCGAAAAAGGATGCTTGCTGTTTGGTTCGTGCCAGAGTGTTTGACCATGCAAACCGATAGCGGCAATCTCTTTTTTGTCTATGTTTTTTTCTGCTATAAAACTATCTATGGCATTTGCATACATTTCGCCTAAACAAGTATCGAGTTCGCCCATCTCTTTTAGGGTTGTTAAGCCGTTTATGGCGTTTAAAATTTCAGTTTTCAACTTTTTATCAAAAGGGTATGAAGCAGAGTGGATGAGCTCAAGGCTCTCATCTTCAATCTTGCAATATGCTATATCTACTGCGTCAAGGCTTGTTCCGGACATTATGCCGATATAAAATTCACTCATTTTTTACTCCCAAGAAGCATAATTAAAAAGGAGACAACGGTTCCGATGACCATCTGCCAAGAGAAACCTATGCTAAAACCAAAAGTGTATGGCTGAAGTGCCAAAACGGTAGCAAAACCGCCGATGAGAGCCCAAAGAACAGTAGTTTTATTTCCGCGAGAGGTAAAGATTGCCGCGAAATATACGCCCAAAAGCCCTGTATAAGCAAATGCCATAACACCGAGCGCAAAACTTATTAGCGAGAGGTCGCTGTATTGCTGCCAGAAGTAGCTGACAAGCGCCATAACAGAGAGTGCAAATGCGAAAAAAAGCACTGCCGCTCTTGAGGCTTTTATAAAGTGTTTCTCATCGGTTATGCCTCTTTTCATCTTCCACGGTCTATATAAATCTTCAACCCCGACAGATGCCATAGCCCCTAAAACAGAGGTTGTGCTTGAGAGAGCCGTGGCAACTGCTCCGACTGTAACCAAACCTCGCAAACCCTCCGGCATCTCATTTAGGATGTAGTACATAAAGATGGTGATTTTTTCACCCTGAAAATTTTGCACGACACTGCTTTGGAGATAAAAAACATAAAGAAGTGCGCCGATAGTCAGAAAAATCATAACAATTGGAACGGTAAGAATCGTTGAGATGAAGAGCGATTTTGCCGCCTCGTTTTTATTTTTGCAAGCTAGAACTCTCTGAGTTAAATCCTGATCAAGCCCATATGCCGCAATATTCAGCAAAAGCCATCCGCTAAGAAGCCCAAAGATATTGAAATCCCCGCTGAGTGATGTGTCTATAAAAACTAGCTTGTTGTGCTCTTTAAGTATTTTTATAATCTCTACATTTTCAAGCGAGTAGTAGAGGAAGATAAGTACACAGAGCGCCGCAGTTACATAGGTGACCGCTTGAATAATGTCGCTTAAAATTATTGAGCGGATACCGCCGAAGTAGGAGTAGGCGACCGAACCTGCCATCAAAACAAAAATCGAGATGCTTACATGTAAAAATAGGATGTCGTTAAAAAGAATCATGGAGATTGCAAGTGCGCCGATGTAGAGCCTCGCGCCGCTTGCCAAGACGCGTCCTAGCAAAAACATAACTCCCGCCTGTTTTTTTGCACTCTCACCGTATCTCAACTCCAAGAGTTCATAAACGGTAACTGCCTTCATTGCGTAAAATTTCGGAACAAGCACGAAAGCTACAAAAAAAGCTCCGATTACAGCCGAGAGATAAAAGCCGATGAAAGTAAAATCGTGATTGTATGAGTACTCCGGAGCGCCTAAAAACGTGGCCGCAGATTGTGAAGTGGCAATTACGGATATGGCAACCGCAAATGTCGACATATGGTTTTTTGAGATGAAAAAATCGCGTGATGACTCTATCTTTGTGCGGCTTAGTATCACGGAAGTAACTGTTATAACTAAAAAATAGATGCCAAAAACAAGCCAGTCAAGAGTTGAAAAACTGCTTTGTATCATTGCAACTCATTTTTTTTATGCAACAGCTCTACTCTTTTGTTTGACTCTAAAATTCTCTCAAGCGGGATTGCGCCGCTTTTAACCTGAGCCAAAATAACCTCTACTAGCTCATCGATATCTTGAGTTGAGAGCTGATTTCCAAAAAGTAACATGTCGATTCCCGAGTTTATGGCAAGTGTTACAATCTCCTCCAAAGAGTAGTGTTTTGAGATTGCCCCCATCTGCAAATCATCACTCACTAAAACACCCTTAAAACCCAGTTCATCTCTTAAGAGTTTTGTATTTACGTTGTGTGAGAGTGTTGCAGGATACTTCTCATCAAGTTTTGAGTTAAAGACATGCGCGCTCATTATCATTGGAACTTCGCCTGATTTTATAAGCTCTTTGTATGGTTCAAGCTCAATGCTGCTCCATGTTTTGCTGATATCCACAAAACCCTCATGCGAATCATCAAGGGATGAGCCGTGCCCCGGAAAATGCTTTAATACGCTGATAATACGCTCATTTTTCAGCGAGTTCATAAATATTTTTGCGTACTTTACAACCTCTTTTGGCTCGCTTGAGTAAGAGCGGCGAAGACCTGAGATTACCCTGTTGTCTAGGTTTAGCTCCAAATCTACAACAGGTGCGAAGTTGCAGTTGATGCCGCCATGTCTGAGTGTTTTTGCCAAAGAGTTGTAGATATGTGTAGTCATGTACTCGTCTTGCTCAGAGACTGCCTTTGCCGATGGTGTTGCTTCAAATCCGTACTTTGGCTTGAGTCTTGCCACTTTTCCGCCCTCTTGGTCAACTGCGATAAGAAGTGGTTTGTTTGAGAAGGATTTTAGTTTTGAAGTTAAGAGTTTGAGCTGCTCTGGTGAGCTGATATTTTTTGTTTTGTTTCTGTCATGGTAGAAGCGGTCAAACAGGATTATGCCGCCGAGTTCATAGCTTTTTATATGCCTTGCAATTGCGCTGTTTTCGTCAATCTCTTCGTTTGGAAATCCAACAAGAAGCATTCTGCCGACCATTTTTTTAAGGTTCTCGTCATTTGGAAGATTGTGGGATTGTGTTGCACTAAGAGTTACTATAGTGCTAATAAGCAGTGCAAAAAATCTCTTCATTTTTATGAAGTAGCTTTAGTGCATAACACTGGCTAGTTTCCTCTAGAACCGGGTTTTATAGCTTCGCTTCCGCTTTTACACATCGGGCACTCTTCGGGAGAGTACATCTCAAATGTAAAATCTTCAAGAGCGAAAAACGGGATATCCTGCGGAAGCTTGCAGTTTGGCTTTGTTGTAACGGTGCTATTTTCTCGTTTACAAAAACCACGGTTAGCCAAAGCGGCAACACCGACTATCTCTCCGCCGAGGCTCTTTACAACGGCTGCTGCTTCCATAGCGGAGCCGCCTGTTGTGATGATGTCCTCACACATTAAAACTCTCTCTCCTTTTTTCACCTCAAAACCGCGGCGGATACTCATCTCTCCGTTAACTCTCTCGGCAAAAATTGAGCGGACATCAAGAGCGGTTGCCAGAGCAAATCCTGCAATCAACCCTCCAAGAGCAGGCGCACAGACAGTGTCAACTTGCAGACCGCTCTCTTTAATCTGTTTTGCAAGCGCATCAGCTAGAAGTTTTGCTGTTTTTGGATCCTCTAAAACCTTAGCAGACTGCAGATAATACTTTGAGTGATTTCCGCTGCTTAGTTTAAAATGCCCCTCTAAAAGCGCATTTGAATCCATATATATTTTTTTGACATCCATGTTATACCTTTAGTATTTCTGCTTCTTTTGCTTTAATGATGCCATCTACTTCTGCAATAAACTTGTCAGTTATTTTTTGGATATTGTCTTGTGCAGATTTTGACTCATCTACTGTTATCTCTTTGTCTTTTTCAAACTTTTTAACTTTGTCGTTTGCGTTTTTTCTGTCGTTTCTAATAGCGACTTTCGCATGTTCTCCCATAACCTTCATCTGCTTAACAGACTCTTGTCTCTGCTCAACCGTCATAGCAGGGAAAAAGAGCTTGATTTGTACGCCGTCATTGTTTGGATTTGCGCCTACATTTGCTTTTGATATTGCGCTCTCTATTAAGTTTAGGAGATTTTTTTCCCAAGGATTTACAACAATTGTCGTTGCATCTGTTGCTATTATAGAACCAACCTGATCAAGTGCAGTCATCGTCCCATAATAGTCGATTTTAACATTGTCCAAAACAGATGTCGTCACCTTTCCTGTTCTAAGTGTTTTAAAATCTCTTAGCATGTGGTTAACACTTGCTCTCATTTTTGCTTCACACTCGTTGAATAGTTCGTTTATCATGGTGTTCCTTTATAATATGAAAAATAATTGCGTAATTGTAGCGAGAAATATTTAAAAAAAAGAATTTAGGAGGAGTGCGGCTGCAAAAAAAGTGCAGCTGCTATTTTGTTGTAGAATTAGTCTCGATAGTAGAGTTGTTCTCAGTTGGCGCAGGCATTGCAGGAGCGATAGGCTCGACAGGAGCAGCAGCTGATGGAGCTACAACGTGAGTTGTCTCAACCATATTGTCAACAACAGACTCAGCTGAAGCTGATGCGTACATGTAACCCAAAGTTATGGTGTTTAGTACAAACAAAAATCCTATGATAAATGTTGTTTTTGCCAAAAAGCTGCCAGGTCCTTTTGCCCCAAAAACAGACTCGTTAGAGCCGCTGTAAGCGCCAAGACCGATGCTTGAGCTTTTTTGTAGAAGTACCGCTATTACAAGCATTACTACCAAAATTATTTGAACAATAAGCAGAAAACTAGTTGTCATTATATATATCCTAAGTCTTAAAAGTGGCGAATTATACCCAAAAAAACCAATTGTTGCAAAATAAGATATAATTTCAAAAAAATATTTAGGAAGCTTCATGAAAATAAAAAATAAATTTTTTTTAGCTGCAATCTTGCTTGTTACCTCGATTTCTCTTGTGGCAGAGCAAAGGCTTGATGCAAAACCGACTATTGCCGCAAGTACTTTTTCACTCTATGACATAGCAAAAAATATCGCATCCGATACTGCCGAGACTTTTATGATTCTTCCTTTTGGGGTGGATGCGCACAGCTATGAGCCAACCCCTAAAGATATGGTCAAGATATCAAGAAGTAATCTTGTTCTTTACAGCGGTGCCGGTTTGGAGCCGTGGATAGAGGGGTTTGAGTTTAAGAACAAAGCAGTAAATATCAGCCTACATGTTAAACTCAGAGAGGTTGGCGAAGATCAAGATGAGCACAATCATGATGATCACCAGCACGGCAGAGTAGACCCCCACTATTGGCAGAGCCCACAAAATATGATACTTGCAACAGAGCGAATAACGGAGGAACTTATTGCACTCTTTCCAAAAAACAGAGAGCTTTACTCGAAAAATAGAGATAGTTATATAGCTATGCTAAAAAATCTTGATGAAGATTACAAAAAAGAGCTCTCCACGTGTCAACTTGACACAATAATTGTAAATCACAACGCATTTTCCTATTTGGCCAATAGATACGGTTTCCATACAGAAGCCCTCAGTGGGCTATCTCCGGAGTCAGAGCCAAGTGCAAAAAATATGATAAAGCTTATTGAATTTATTAAAGAGCATAAAGTAGAGACCATATTTTTTGAGAAGTTTGCGAATGAGAAAACTATAAAAAGCATAGCAAAAGAGGCAAAGGTCTCTTATGATGTTCTTCAGCCGCTTGGCAATATTACTGCCGATGAGGCAAAAGAGAAGCTCAGTTATGAAGATATTATGAGAAGAAATCTGCAAAAAATATCTAAAGCCCTAAAGTGCCGATGAAATTTAGCGTTCCAATATTTGATGTAAAAAATTTAAGCTTCGTTCTTAAAGAGCAGACTATTTTATCAAACATTTCCTTGGAGATATTCTCTTCGGAATATATCGCAATAATAGGACCAAACGGCGGAGGAAAAACAACCCTTATCCGTATGCTCTTGGGCCTTGAGAAGCCAACTTCAGGAGAGGTGAGAATATATGGCAAAAAACTCTCACGCTTTAAAGATTGGCATAAAATCGGCTATGTTCCACAGCGTGCTTCACTTATAGACACCTCCTTTCCGGCAACTGTTTTAGATATTGTAAAAATGGGCAGAACATCACAAAGAACCCTCTTGGGAGCTTTTAGTAAAATCGATAAGCAGCATGTAGAAGATGCGATGGCGAAGATGGATATAAGTGACTTAAGAGATAAGATGGTGGGAACGCTCTCAGGCGGGCAGAGACAACGTGTTATGATAGCTCGCGCGCTTGCTTCAAAACCTGAGATTCTGATCCTAGATGAGCCAAATACCGGCGTGGATGTCGCTTCTCAAAAAAGATTTTACGCACTCTTAAGAGAGCTAAATAAAAAAGAGGGTATTACTATTGTTTTTATAACGCATGACGTAGGGGTGATTGCCGATGATATAGCAAGACTCTTTACGATAAACCAAAAAGCCATCATCTGTAACAACCCAAAGCAGGCGCTCAGCTGTGAAGAGATGAGCGAGCTCTACGGCATAGAGGCGCATCTGCTTCATGTCCATAAGCACGAGCATTAACATGTTTGAAATATTTGAATATGATTTTATGCAAAGAGCGCTTTTAGCAGGTGTTATTATTGCCATTCTAGCCTCCATCAGCGGGACGTTTGTTGTTTTAAGACGCTACTCTCTAATAGGTGAGACGCTTGCTCACTCGGCTCTTTTGGGTGTTGCTATTGGTCTTGTTGCAGAGTACAATCCTCTTTGGTCGGCAGTAGTTTTTGCTCTTTTATCTGCTTGGCTGATTGAGTATCTAAGAAGCGCATTTGCACTCTACAGTGATGCAGTTCTTGCTATTTTGCTCTCAGGCTCTTTGGCGGTAGCAATCATTATTGTCTCTCTTGGAGGGGCATTCAACAACTCTCTTTTTTCATACCTTTTTGGTTCCATTCTCTCTGTAAGCAGTGAAGATATTACTGTTATTGCACTCTTTGGAACTCTCTCCTTGGTCGTGCTTCTGCTCTTTTCAAAAGAGTTCTATTTTATCGCCTATGATGAAGAGGTGGCAAAGACCAGCGGCATAAAGGTAAACATTTTAAACTTTGTGCTTGTGAGTGTTGTTGCAATTATTATTGCTCTCTCCATCAGGGTAGTCGGAAGTCTTCTTATTGGCGCTCTTATGATTATTCCCACCATTGCGGCACTGCAATTTAGAGTCGGCTTTTTAAAAACAGTGCTCATTTCTCTTGTGTTTTCACTCTTTAGCGTGCTTGTTGGAATGATTCTTTCGTTTCATTTTTCACTCCCATCAGGAGCAACCATAGTGCTATGCATAATCGGGATTTTTATTGTATCTCTGGTTGCCAACAGAAGATGAATATAAGCTCAGAGTTTTCAAAATACGCACTTGATTATAACAGCTACAACGTTATACAAAACAGAGTGATTGAGAAGCTGCTCAGCCATGTAAAACATAAACCTAAGCATATCTTAGATATAGGATGCGGCAGCGGAGCCCTTTGCAAGGCAATCAAGTGGGATTATGAGCACTTTTACGGTGTAGATTTTGCGCAGGGTATGCTTGAGCTGCATCCGAAGTCTCCAAAGATAGAGCTTCTCTATGGAGATTTTAATGACGACAAACCCTTTGATAAACTGCTTACATATATATATGA
This sequence comes from Sulfurimonas sp., assembly GCA_041652055.1. Taxonomy (GTDB): domain Bacteria; phylum Campylobacterota; class Campylobacteria; order Campylobacterales; family Sulfurimonadaceae; genus Sulfurimonas. The sequence continues at coordinate 69,920 of JBAZIE010000009.1, forward strand.
TTCTATTTTTTCGGCATCCGCTCTGCAGTGGGCCGATGATTTGGAGAGGGTATTTGGTAAAATCAGAGAGCTAAATGCTCCCGTTGCTTTGGCAATATTTACTTCAAACACATTTAAAACTATAAACAAAACGGCAGCTATCAGCTCTATACTGAGAAGTGCGGATGAGGTTTGTGAGCTTGGAAAAAAATATTTTGGCGCTGAAGTAGAGGTTGTAAACTATAAACTTGAGTTTGAGTCAACCAGAGATATGTTTAAGTATATAAAGAGAAGCGGGGTGAGTGGGTCGAGAAAAATACTTAGCTATAAAGAGAGCAAAAAACTCTTAAATGAATACCCGCTAAACTATCTAGAGTTTGAGGTGGCTTTTATCTATAGCCCTACTATATAAACCTCGTTGCCGTTTTTTATCTCTCCTTCGTTTATCACTTTGGCAAAAATCCCTCTGTCATCTTTAAGCAGTGTAGGTAATTTTACATCTATAACGGCAAGATGGTTGCAGATGGTGCAGTGTTGTGTAATCTCTAGAGTAGCACTCCCGATTTTTAGCTTTGTGCCGACTTCGAGGGTGTAAGGGTTATAGTCAAGCAATATGTTTTCGCCGAGATAGCCAAGAGGCATCTCAAGATTGTAGTTTTTAATCAAGTTGTAGCTATCAATAGAGGCGATTAGAACAGATCTCTGGATATTTTTGTTATAAAACTTATCCTCAACCACGCCAAGTTCATTTAGTGTTATCTGATCTTTCTCTATTCGTTCTGAAACACCTGATTTTGAGATGAAAAGTTTTAGAACCTCTCCGACTCTTTTGCTTGACATAATGCGCCTTATCTTATTGTTGTGTGAAATGTTATCATATTTTCAGTTATATAGAAATAGCTTTTGCGGCAGTAATAAAAATTTTACGAATAAAGAAGATAAGTGTGAATTATTATAAAAATGTGAGAAAATTGTTACATTTTTGATATTATTGCTTGACAATTTAATTTAATTTCATATATAATCTCCGTCTTGCATTTTGTATTATGCATATAAAGTTTGTACGGTGTGTGCTATGCATACTATAAAATCTACAACATCAAAGAGAAGGAGGTAGATAGTAAATGAGTAAAATTTCTGAAAATAATTTAGAAACTACTACAACAGAGCAATCAAGTAGAAGAGATTTCTTCAAAAGAACTGCTGCTTATTCAGTGAGTGCAATTACGGCTGCTAGTATTTTAACGCCGGCTAAGCTTTTGGCTGACGATGAGAACATAATTCACCATACGGAGTGGGGAACAACTTTAGGTGATGAGCTTAACAAATACCCATATGGTATCCCATCAGCTTATGAGCATAATGTAGTAAGAAGAACTTCAAGCCTTCTTTCTTCTGCTGGAGATATGCACGCTGCTGTTTCAATGACACCACTGCATGAACTAGAGGGTATAATCACTCCAAATGGATTACACTTTACAAGAACGCACAATGGTGTTGCACACGTAGATCCTAATAAGTTTAGACTTATGATTCACGGTCTTGTTGAGAGACCAATCGTTTTGACTCTTGAGCAGTTAAAAAAATACCCTGCAGAGAGCAGAATTCTTTTCATGGAGTGCCCTGCAAACGGTGCTGCTGAGTGGAAAGGTCCTCAGTTTAACTCTTTACAATTCGTAAAAGGTATGATGAGTAATGCTGAGTGGACAGGTGTTCGTCTAAAAACTATCCTTGATGAAATCGGCCTAAAGCCGACTGCAAAATGGATGTTGGCAGAAGGATCTGATGGTTCAGAGATGAGCAGAACTGTTCCTGTTGAAAAAGTACTAGACGATGCAATGATTGTTTGGGCTCAAAACGGCGAAGCAATCAGACCTGAGCAAGGATATCCTGTTCGTTTGATGCTACCGGGCTGGGAAGCAAACCTTTGTGTTAAGTGGCTTAAACGTTTAGAGTTCGGTGCAGAGCCGTGGTATTGTAAAGAAGAGACTTCTAAATATACAGTATTAACTGCGGATGGCAAAGCTATTCAGCATTTCTATCCGTTAGAAGTTAACTCTATAATTACAAATCCATGTCCTGAAAAACCGTGGTCTGACCTTAAAAAAGGTGACTTGGTAGAGGTTGAGGGTATTGCATGGAGTGGTCATGGAACTATTACTGGCGTAGATATATCTTTTGATGGCGGAGACAACTATGTTGAAGCAAAATTAAAAGGTCTAGTTCTTCCTAAGTCATGGACAAGATTCTCGTACATGTACAAATATGAAGGCAAGCCGCTGTTAATTCAATCTCGTGCAATGGATGATGCTGGATTTGTTCAGCCATCAGTAACACAGGAAAAGGCAATCATCGGGGTAGAAGGTGTTTATCATAGAAACTCAATTTGTACTTGGGAAGTTAGACAAGATGGTTCAGTTCACAATGTTCAAGTTAGAACAGACAACTGTCCAAAGTAGAGGGGAGTAGATTATGATAAAATTAAACAATAAACTAATTGCTATAGTTGCAAGTGCATTTTTGGTAACGACTATGTTTGCTGCAGAGGGTAAGGTTGTACCGGTACCAAAAGGTATTTACAGTGCTAAAAAAGATGCACTTGATGGTGGTGTAACGTACAAAAGAGACAAAGGTTCATATACTGCATATCGCATAAATGAGCAATCAACAAAAGGTGTTAATTTCGGTAGAACACCAACTGCAAACGAGTTAAAAGCTTGGGATGCTGATATTATGCCAGACGGTACAGGTTTGCCTGAGGGTAGCGGTACCGCTGATGATGGTGAAGAACTTTATGATAGAGATTGTGCTGTTTGTCATGGTGAATTTGGTGCAGGCGGTAAAGGATATCCGACATTAACGGGTGGTTCTATAGAGTCATTAACAAACCAAAGAACATGTCCAGGAAAAGATGCTCCAAACAGAACAATTGGTTCATACTGGCCACAAGCTAGTACGCTTATTTGGTATATTCGCGATGCAATGCCATACGCAAATCCAAAGAGCTACTCGCCTAACGAAATGTATGCTATGACTGCTTATTTATTAAGAGAAAATGGTGTACAAATTGAGGGTCAGGATATTGAAGAGTTAAATCAAGACAACTTCAAGAAAATCGTTATGCCAAATCGTAATGGTTTCTATCCAAACATCGATGGGCCTAAGGGTGTTGAAAATGTAAGAGCATTCTTCAAAAACCCTAAAAACTTTGGTGCTGTTGGAACTCGTTGTATGAAAAACTGCGGCAAAGAGTCTGTTGCAAAAATTGGAAATGAGATTACTGCAGTTGTTCCACCATACTCTACTGTTAGAGATCTTCCAAAAGTAGATGCATCTAAAGGTGGAGCTGTTTCAGAAGCTCAAAAATTGTATGAGAAGTCATGTGCTGTATGTCATAAGACTGACGCAATGGGTGCTCCTGCAGTTGGAGACAAAGGTGCATGGGCAACTATAATGGGACAAGGTATCGATAAAGTTAATCATAATGCTATCAACGGGCTTGGCGGTATGCCTCCAAAAGGTGGTGCTATGGACTTAACTGACGATCAAGTAAAAGACATTGTTAAATTTATGGTAGAATCTAGTAAGTAAGACTTACTAGATTTACTAAACACTAATATAAAGGAAAAAAGATGAAAAGAAGAAAATTTTTAAGTTTAGGCGCAGTAGCTGCTGCTGCAACTGTACTACCTGCTGGTTTAAGTGCTACAGATTTTAGAGCGACTGCTCCAAAAGCATGGGATGCTCCAACAAGTAAAGAGGCAATCGAGGCGATGTTTGGCTCAGCTGCTATGGTTGATGGTCAGATTGAAATTAAAGCTCCTAAATTGGCTGAAAACGGTGGCGCTGTGCCAATCGGTATCAAATCTAAGTTAGACCTTGCAGTAATCGCACTATTCCAAGATGCTAACCCAAGAAGTGCCGTTGTAGTATTTGAACTAGGTGAGGGTGGTGTTGTAGACCTTCAAACTAAAATCAAAATGAGAAAAACTGCAAATGTAACTATTGTTGCAAAAGGCAGAGACGGCAAGTTGTACTCAGCTGTACAAAAAGTAGAAGTTTCTATCGGTGGTTGTGGAGGTTGATTTAACCCCACAAACTTTCTATACAAACAAAAAATAAATTAAAAAAAGGATTATTATCATGAGTATGAAAATCAAAGCTAAAATTAAAAAAGACGTTACTGAAGTTAAACTTTTACTTTCTAGCCCGATGGTTGGTAAAGAAGAGGCTGAATTAAAAAAAGTTGAAGTAAGTTATATTACTCACGTTACTGCTAAAGTTGGCGGAAAAGTTGTATGGGAGGCTTCAACAGGTCCATTCCTATCAAAAGACCCTTACTTTATGTTTAACTTTAAAGGTGCTAAAGCAGGTGACGAACTTGTTGTTGAGACTATCGATGACAAAGGTAAAACTGAGAGCTCTAAGGCAGCTATAAAATAGTGTTTCCCCTTCGGGAACACTATCTGCGATTCTATGTCGAAGAGTATAGTTGGTTTGTAAAAAAAACAGACGAGCTATATTCTTCCGAATATAAATTAAAAAAAGGAAATCTTATGATTAAAAAGATGATTAATCCACTGGTAGTTTCTGCTATCGCTTTGCTGCCGTTTATGAGTGCATGTTCTTCAGATACTACAAAGTCTGATGCTGCTGCTGTAAAAACAGATGCTCCAGCAAAAGAAGTTGCTGTTGCAAATGATGAGTATCAGTACAATCTAGAGCCAAAGCAAGTAAGCGAGAATGTATGGTGTTTCTTTGGAGCACTTGAAATTCCTACAAAAGAGAACGGCGGAAATATGGTAAATACTTGCTATATTAAAACAAATGCCGGCTATACTCTATGGGATACGGGTCCGACATATATTTATGCAAAACAGGCGTATGAAGCAATGACAAAAGTTGCAGGGAAACTTCCTGTTACTAAAATCATCTTAAGCCATGAGCATGATGACCACTGGTTAGGAAACAACTACTACAAAGAAGTTCACGGTGCTGAAATTATAGGGCCTGAATCTGTAAACAAAAACTACAAGCCTGGTGAGAGAACAAGCAGAATGTTTGTTACTTTATCAGAAAATGCTATCAGAGGAACAGAGATTGTTGCGGTTGATAAGTGGTATGAGCAAAAAGAGCCAATCAAGTTCACTGTAGATGGTGTTAACTTTGAGTACGTTCCGGTAGGTAACGGTCACTCTGAGGAGGACTATTTCCTTTATATGCCGGATAATAAGCTCATTCTTGCAGGTGACTTGGTTATGAACGGAAGAGTTACATCTAACAGAGATGGTTCTGTTGAGGGACAACTTGCTGCCTTAGAAAACATTAACTCAAAAGAGTGGAATACACTGGTTCCAGGACATGGATTTATTATAGATAAGACTGCAACTGATGAGTCTGTACAGTACTTTACTCTAACAAAAGAGAGAATTTTAGCAGCTATAGATGAAGGCGTAGATAGCACAGAAATAGTTGAAAAAGTGCCTTTAGAAGAGTTCAAAGATAAGGCTCTATATGATCTATTAAACGCGATTAACGTTTCAAGAGCATATCAAGAGTACGATATGGGTCTTTAATAGACAAAAATTATGTGGTTTGGCTTTTGCCAAATCACTCCCCCTCAAACAAAAAGAAATCCCAAAATGAATCTCATTAAACTACTAATTTTAATAATCTTTTTACATGCTACAAGTAGTGCAGAGCTAATTAATGTAGACAGCATTGTCGCTCAAGCAAAATATGAAAACAAGCAGGTTTTGCTTTTTTTTCATATGGTAAGATGCGGCGCATGCAAAGAGATGATTAAAACATCAATAAAAGACGTAAACATTAAAAAACAGATAGATAGAGATTTTTTATATGTTGATATGAATATAAACTCCAAAGATGAAGTTATACATAAATCATTTAAGGGCACTGTTCATAAATTTGCAAAGAGCCTAGGTATTCATCTATACCCATCGGTTATATTTATAGATGGCGATAATGAAGTGAAGTATCATCTTGTTGGCTACAGAGACAAAGATAAATTTGCAACCATCATTGAGTATGTAAGCACTCAATCATATAAGAGTATGGATTTAGAATCTTTTATTAACGAGAAAGACTTTAACGATTAGGAGAGTATCTCTTTTTCAAGTGAGTAGAGCTCATATCTTATATACTTAAAATTCTCACTATTCTCAGCGCTGTTTAGTTTATATAGCTCTTCTAATACTCTTGCAGACTCTTGTGCTCTCTTAAAATTGGCGATTATAATAGAAGATAAATCAGTGCGGTTCATCTCGCTTTTGATGCTTTGGCGAAGGACATCATTAACGCTGTCTCGATATTTTAAAAGTTCTATGCTATCTTTTGTATTTGCTTTGTGTCGGAGCTCTTTTAGTTTGTAGGAAAGTTCTTTGTTGTTGTCTCGATATCTTATAATATCTTCAACAACTCTGATACCTTCTTTAAGGCGGTTTAGGTTTGCGTCAATCACCCGATAAAGTTCGGGTGAAAGCTCTTTACTCATCTTTTCCAAAGATACCAAAAAGCTGCAGAAGCGCTGTAAAGATATTTAAAAAGTCTAGATAAAGTGCAATCGCACCATCAATCGGTGTTTCATATGAGCCGTTCATAATATTCTGTGTGTCATATATCACCATTATACTAAATAGAATAACAACTACCCCAGAGATGATTACATGTAGCATTGGATTACCAAGAAAGATATTAAGAATAGAAAAACCAATAATTACAAAAAGTGCAATCATAAGTGGTTTACCATAACTAGTAAAATCTTTTGTTGTTTTAATAGCATAAAAGCTCATAGCGCCAAATACTACAGATGTCATTGCAAAAGCATTGCCAATAATAGCTCCGCCTCCACTCATTCCCAATGTACGAGAAAGTAAAGGTGCTAGCATCAATCCCGTCATAAATACAAATCCAAACATCACTGCTAGATTAATGCCGGGTTTATGTTTAACAAAGTGTAAGCCAATTAGTAAACCTATTTCTAAGGCAAATAGCGGCCACATGTATGCAGCGATGGTTCCAGCCAAGTGCACGTCAACGTAAGCACCAACAGCGCCAGCCATCATTGAAGCAGCAAAAAGTTTGTAAGTCTCTTTTACGAAAGACACAATTTGTGCATCACTTCTAGCATTTGTGCTGTAAGCGGATGCATTTCCTCTTGCGTAGTCACGATTGTAAAGTCCCATATTTCTTCCTTATATATATGTAATACAAAATAAGTTACATATTTGTATATGTAGGAATTTTATATACAAAGAGTTAATAAACAGCAACATACAAAGCATCTATAGCCGTAAATAACAAAAAGTATTAGAAAAGCTCAAAAAATTAAACAGTTCGGAGAAAGTTTTATAATTTGCCAGTAAAACTATTGACATCAAAGTTTCTTTTGCCTATAATTCCCATCCACAAACAAAGAGACCTAAAGTTTAGGTTAAAGAATCTAGGTTTGAGATCATTGAAAACTAAGCAAGTAAATAGACTTTGATAACTAGAAATAGTTAGATAGTCATTAATAAGTTTACTTAGAAATAACTAAATAACATAACCGTCTATTCTATTTATAC
>JBAZIE010000010.1:0-66414 GCA_041652055.1 Sulfurimonas sp.
TATCGCCAGTTATTTGCAAAATAGGCTTTATATTTTTAAGATATTTGTAAATTGTTGGTTTGGAGGTATGAAATTTATGTATATTTCAAAATGAGACTGTGAAGAACAAGGTTCTTTCACAGTCTCCGGAGAGGAGGAACGGGATAAAGATAATATTATTTTAAATACTGGACAACTTTATAGGTTATATCGAAATTAGTTGCTTTTAAAACCTTGATTCTAAGATTTTTAAATCCTATTATGGTTGTTCCATCAGACTCTAATGCATACTCTATGTCTTGTGTGAATGCTGGCCTAATGAAATCATTTTTAAACTCTCTAAACGATATTTTAATTTTATTTTCAACTTTACCTTGATACAAAACTTGATATTTGAATGAATCTTGCGTAATGACCTCTGGAGTTCGCTTAATATGATATTTTATAGGTTTATCAAGTTTAACATATTCTGGATGATGACAAGCTCTAAACATATCAAATTGCATATCATTATTTGTGTCAACTAAACAATATGCAAAGCTGTAGATTCTTGAGCAGACTCTTCAACAAATACGCTTTTGGTATCAAATGTACGCACATAATATTCTTCATATAGGTTATCACCTAAATTTACCGTCTTTATTTCCTCTTTAGAGGGAATATAAACCATATTTGCACCATTTTTGAATTCAGGGAATCTTTTTATGGTGCCGACATTTTTTGGCTCTAAGCTCATGCTTACACCAGCACATCCATTAAAAAACAGTGTTCCAACAATTATAATTCCACCCATAAGATAACTGCTTTTAAATAACATTTTACTCATTTCCTTTAAAATTGACAATTTGCTTACCAATCTCTTTAATAATAACCTATTGGTTATAACATAAAAATCATTTTATCCCTACTATTCTTTTTTTATACTTAACTTATAGGTTATAATTTTGAAAGAATTTTCTGATGTTACCAAAGAAGAGATAGAGTATCAATACAAACTTATATCAGAAAATATAAAAAAGTTTCGGCTAGAAAAAAAATTAACACAGGAAAAAGTAGCCCTATCTATGGGGTTTACAACGGCAACTTTTTACACCAATGCCGAGAGCTGCAAAAGAGAAAAGCATTTTAGTCTAGAACATATTATAAAAATAGCTAAAATTTTAGATGTTCAAATTGAAGAGCTCTTTAAAGATCACGATAACAAAAAAAATAAAATAGTATCTATACTCTAAACCAGCCCTTTTTGCTTATATCTGCGCATCATGCTCTCGTTTCCGCTTACTCCGCCGCTGTGAATATATAAAATCTCTTCATCCGTCTGCTCAACTAAACACATCCAAAGACTTGGCGCATAAATCAGGTCAAACTCAACTCCGGCAGACAAAAGTTTTTGTTGCATCTCTAAAAATTCTCTATACGGTTTTGCGAAATGGTATTTTTTTCGTGGCTCTAAAATAGTCATATTTTTCGGCATCTCATGAAGTGCGCTCATCTGCTCTCTTAGGTACTCAGCATCACCTACGCAAGGTGTTGTATAGACTTTGTATTCCGGTAAGCAAAGAGCCAAATAAAGAGCCGTCGTACCTGTTCCTGATGGAGTGGCTAAAGATTTGACATGCAAACTGCTCTCTCTTATCTCATCCGCTAAAACTTCCAGTCCAAGTCTTGCCTCTTCTACCGCACCACCTTGGTCAATAACAAATGTTTTTTCATCAAGATTAAATCTCAAAGAGGCTATAAAATCTTTATAAAACTGCTGCTGGATTTCTACATGTACCATTCCAAGATTTTTGGCATGATAAAAATTGCCACTATTTTCATTTTTTTGCGCATCGCTCATAGGTTTTGTATAATATGTAAACTCCCAGCCTTTGTTTTTGCACATCGCGGCAATTGCGAGCATTGCATTTGACTGTGTTCCGCCGTAGGAGATAATTTTACTAAGTTTATTTGGGGGAGTTTGCAAAAGTGTGTATAGTTTGCGGTACTTGTTACCTGCTAAAAAAGGGTCTATCAAATCATCTCTTTTAACATAAAAAGCTCTCCCCTCTAAAGTTATTTTAGATATGAGAGAGTTCATAAAATTATTTGATTTGAGCTTTTTTCTCTAACTCTTTCATTTTTGCCATCATAACTGTTTTTGCTTTTTCCATTTTCAGTCTCTGCTCGATAAACGGTTTTACCTCAGCAAAATTCTTTGTCGTCTTTGCTTTTTTATCTTCGATATAGATTACATGGTATCCGAATTGAGTCTTTACAGGCTCCATCGTAAACTCTTTAGCTTTCATAGAAAATGCTTTGTCATTAAACTCAGGAACCATCTGTCCTGCAGTAAAATAACCCAAATCTCCACCTTCAGCGGCACTTGCACATGTTGATTTTGCTTTTGCAATTTCAATAAATTTATTTTTAAGTGCATCACCTTTGAGCGGCTTAAGTTCTGCGATAGCTTTTTTCGCGTCTGCCTCTTTTTCTACTAGAATATGGCGAGCATTAACGCTTTCATTTTCAACGAACTCTTCTTTATTTGCGTCATAATATTTCTTAAGATCAGCGTCTGAAACTGCAATTTTATCAACTTCTCTTTTTTGCCAAACCTGAATAGCAATCTCTTTTTTAATTCTCTCAGTTACTTCCGCGTACTTATCTTTGTACTCTTGTGACTCTAAAACACCGCTCTTTTTGGCATCATCATACACTAGCTCTTTTGCAACTAACTGCTCTAAAACCTGCTTTCTAAACTCTGCCTGTTTTTCCGCTGGAACCTGATTAAATCTGCCTTGCGTTGCAGCCATAAGTTCTCTCTCAACATCTTGTTGAGTAACAGCGGTTCCGTTGACCGTTACGAGTGTTTGTGCCATTGAGATGCTTGAGAGCATAGCTAAAGACGTTACGATTTTTGTTACTGTATTCATTACTTTTCCTTGTTTAATTGGAAAAATTTTAGTTTGTTAATACTAATGATTATTAAACGAAGAGCATTTTATATATAATTGCGTCATGAAAAAAGCCACAAAAGAAGAAATTAAAGAGATTCATCGACTTTTTATCGAAAATTACAGTGATGCGGTAACTGAACTTGATTATAAAAATGCATACGAACTGGTTGTTGCGGTTGCGCTCTCAGCACAATGTACAGATAAAAGAGTAAATATAATCACGCCTGCCCTATTTGAAAAATATCCAAATCCAAAAACTTTGGCAACAGCTGATATAGAAGAGTTAAAAGAGCTTATTAAAAGCTGCTCATTTTTTAACAACAAGGCAAAAAACCTAATTGAGATGGCAAAAAGAGTCACAGAGATCTACGGCGGAGAGATTCCGATGGATGAAAAAGAGCTCGTAACTCTTGGCGGTGTTGGACAAAAAACCGCAAATGTCGTGATGATAGAGTACACAGGAGCCAATCTGATGGCGGTTGACACACATGTATTTCGCGTCTCGCACCGCCTTGGTCTTAGCGATGATACGACAGCCATTAAAACAGAAGCAACACTTGTCAAAAAATTCAAAAACAATCTCCGCACACTCCATCAGGGAATGGTACTTTTTGGACGCTATATCTGCAAAGCAAAAAACCCAAAATGCAACGAATGTTTTTTAACACAATACTGCAAAACAAAAGAGAGTTTTAAAGTTTGAAAAAATTGGATTGGTATTTGCTTAAAGACGACCATGACAAAATATTTACTACTTACTTTACCACTGTTCTTGTTTTTGGGATGTTTTAATAAACACGGAATTTCGGCTAAATATTACAGCGAATGCGAAGAGTATTACGACCTTCAGGGCTACTACCACAAAGAGTGCGGCAAAGATGATATTATCACTTATGAAGAGCTTGGCAAAAAAAAAGATGAAGTTGTCGACGATGTTGTCGGAACCGAAGAAGAAAGACCAAAAGGAAATGTTTGGTGAAGGTAAATGGTTTCTACAAAAGAGTCCTTTCATAACCTCTTTTTAGATTGCTTCACTTCGTTCGCAATGACAATCATTGCGAGGAAGAATGACAAAGCTATCTAAGTTATGCAAGAAGTTTTATAAATTAAAATCGCAAAAATAGTTCGAGGCAGTTTATTGAAAATGTACTCTGGTACATTGAGATAAATCAACGACAAAATGTGCAGTATTTTTTATTTTATAGCTATGAATGTTGCGAAATTTGCCCAGCGGAAGACTACCTCACAGTGCGAAAAACCACAGTTTTTTGCCATTTTAATATTTTCATCTTCACTATAAGGCACCAAAACATTCTCAAGCGCTTCTCTTTTTTGCATTATCTCATACTCTGAGTAACCCTGCTCTTTTTTAAAGTCGTAATAACACTCAATGAGATCTTTGTTAAGCTTTGGATGGTGGCTTATAACCTTTTCGCTAAATATGAACATACCATCTTTTTTTAACGAGGCAGATATTTTTTTAACAAGCTCCTCACGAATAAGAGGGCGGATAAACTGAAGCGTATAGTTGCTGATGAAGAGGTCTGCCTCTTTGTACTCATACTCAAGTATATCTGCGTTTGCAAGCTCTATATCCGCCTTAAATGCTTCGCACTTTTTTCTAGCCTGTTCAAGCATCGCCTCAGAGTTGTCAAGTCCTATGAGAGTTGCTATATTTGAGAGTTTTCTGCTAATATTTATAAGAAGTGTCGCGGTAGAACAGCCCAAATCATAAGCAATCCCGCCATTTTCCAACTGTTTAAAGGCGAAAAACTCCGTAATCTTCTGCGACTCTTTATAAAACGGTACGCTTCGCTGCAGCATATCGTCAAAGACAGCGGCAACCTCTTCATCAAATTCAAACTGTTTTTTTATCGGTTTTGTAAATACTTTATCATTCATTTTCATTTCCTAGCTTGTAATTTTAGCTAAATTACTATAATATAGCTCACTATAATTAAATTATTTTGGGCTGTTAATGACGATAAAACAAAAGCTTTTCTTGCTGACTGTTCTTCCAATAGTCACTATTTTGCTTTTTTCCATTAATCACGCAGTAGATAAGTACAACTCATACCAAAATCATGACCTTTTAATATCCTCTTCTACATTAATGAACCATACCGCAAACGTGCTGCATGAGCTTCAACTCGAGAGAGGATTGAGTTCAAGTAATATAAAAAATATTGATGATGGTAATCTATATTTCACGGAGATGCTTTTAACACAACATGCGCAAACCGACAAAGCGATTGAAAGCTACAAAACTTTCATAAAGAATTTAAATGAAAAACGCCTAAAAATAGCCAACCAAGAGATAATAAACAGTGTTGACATCCTGTTAAAATCTATTGTTTATATAAGAGATAGCATAGCAAACAACGAGATGACGCATGAGAACTCGTTTACCTACTTTTCATACACAAGCGGTCAACTTTTAGAGCTAGTGGAAAGTATAAAATTTTACTCAAACGACGAGATGATTCAAACGAGAATAATGGCATTTAAAAAAATTCTTCTGCTCCAAGAGATAAGCGGACAAGAGAGAGCTTTAATCCTCCAAATAAATAGAAACAGTTTATCTGAGATAAATGTGGAAAGAATCGACACAATTTTTGAGACACAATACAATCTACATGCAAATATCAAAACTATTTTAAGTAGCTCAAAAATTGATAAAAAGCTAGAAGAGATAGATGCAAAAAACACAAACAACTACTTTAGCGAGGCGAGAAAAGTCGTTAAAAATTCTAAAAATGATAAGTTTTCTATAGATGAGGAGCTATGGTGGAGCGTATCCACACAAAGAATCAACGACTACCACGCTCTAGGAATTGATATATTTTCTCAAATAGTTTCAGACATAAAAACAAGAAACAGTGAGCTATACAACTCTTTTATCTATCAACTCGTTATTACCCTTACAACAATGTTTGTTCTTCTTTTTGGGGCCTATCTGCTCGCAAGCGGAATTGATAAATCGCTCAAAAATCTAGACTCCGGAATGGATAAATTCTTTAATTTTCTAAACTTCAAAAGCTATGCTCCAAAAAAAATAGATATTACCTCAAAAGATGAGCTAAGTACAATAGCAAATAAAATCAACAAACAGATTTCATCGCTTGAAAAACAGCTCGAAAAAGACAAAAGATTTATAAACGAGACGACACAGATAGTTCACCTTATGAAAGACGGCATATTTTATGAAAAATCATCTTTTGAGCCGGCAAATCCGTATCTTATAAACCTCAAAACCGTTTTTAATGAGCTGACGGAGCTGATATCCGACAAAATTACCGAGCAGACAAACTCACTAGAGAATCTAAATAAAACTCTTGAGGATAAGGTTGCCAAACAGACTGCAGAGCTGACAAAACAGATACAAGAGATAACAAAGGCAAGAGATAATGCGATAAAAGCCGAGAATGCAAAAGATGAGTTTTTAGCAAATATGTCCCATGAAATAAGAACTCCGCTAAATGCAATCTTAGGTTTTGTAACAATCCTTGAGAAAAGAATTGAGGATGCAAAATCTCTGGAATACCTCAATATTATTAGCACAAGCGGCACGTCTCTTCTTTATATCATAAATGACATTTTAGATTTTTCAAAAATTCAAAGCAGCAAATTTACGATTACGCCGCGAAAAATAGACCCCGTAGATGAATTTAGCAGCATCGCGCTTCTTTTTGCTTCAAAAGCTTATGAGAAAAACATATCTTATGCCACCTTTATCGACCCTACTTTGCCTAGAAACATCAGCATAGACGAGACCAGAGTAAAACAGATAATTTCAAACCTGCTAAGCAACGCAATAAAATTTACCAATGAGGGCGGACTTGTAAAAATGGACATCTCCATACAAAACGCCTCACTTATCGTCTCGGTGGAGGATAACGGAGTCGGAATACCGCATAAGAGCCAAAATAAAATTTTTACCCCTTTCTCTCAAGCAGACACCTCTACAACGAGAAAATATGGCGGAACCGGGCTTGGACTATCTATATCATCAAAACTTGCACACCAGATGAAAGGCTCACTCTCTTTTGTATCCGAGGAGGGCGTAGGTTCTACATTTACGCTCAAAATTCCACTAAACGTTATAGATCAAACACCAAAAGAGCTTGTTGATTTGACAAAAATTCAAAAATATAAATTTGCCATATTAAATTGCCAAGAGATGCAGACCATATTTGGGGGAGTTATAAAAAAATATCTCAGCGCTTTTGGAATTGTAGACACGCTTGAACTTCAAGATTATACAGATGAATCTTACGACATACTCTTTTACATTCCAAATGATGCAAACAATAAAAAAGTAATAGACGCAAAGACGTCGGCAATTGCAATATACAAATCAAACATCATGCAGCAGCCAAATGCCGAATTTATAGCGCCGCTCTTTGCGCCATTTACACCTATGTCAATAATAGAAGCTATTGATAGAGTTGCACCAAAAAAAATACAAAACATTGTTGAGGAGAATGAGAACTCCAAGGATGAATTTGAGAATATAGAGATTAAATTTAGCGCAAATATTTTAATTGCCGAGGACAATAAGACAAATCAGCTGCTGATGAGCCTTATATTGGACAGTTACGGGGTAAGCTACGATATTGCAAACAACGGCGTAGAAGCAGTAAAGCTGTTTAAAGAGAAAAAATTTGATTTGGTTTTAATGGATGAAAACATGCCCGAACTCAGCGGTATCGGGGCGCTTATGCAGATAAGGGACTATGAAGCCAAAAACGCTTTGGAAAAAACACCCGTCATAGCCGTTACGGCAAATGCTCTTACCACTGATATCGAGAAATTTTTAGGTGCGGGAATGGATGGGTTTATCTCTAAACCCATTGACAACAAACTGCTTTGTGCAGAGCTAAGCAAGTTTCTTAAAACTGCTTAACCCAAGAATTTTATTTAGTTTCTACCGATTGCGTTAAGATCGCTAAATGCCTCTTCTACTCTTTTAACTAAAGTTTTTTGTCCGTCTCTTAGCCATTTTCTAGGGTCATAGTAGTTCTTGTTAGGCTTATCTTCGCCCTCTGGATTTCCGATTTGCCCTTGAAGATAATCTCTATTTTTCTCATAATAATCTTTCACACCTACCCATGTAGCCCACTGAGTGTCTGTGTCAATATTCATCTTGATTACGCCATAGCTTATCGCCTCACGAATTTCTTCAAGCGTCGAGCCTGAACCGCCGTGAAAAACAAAATTTACGGGCTTTTTACCTGTGCCGAATTTTTCCTCTATATATTTCTGAGAGTTATTTAAAATTTTTGGAGTAAGAACCACATTTCCCGGCTTGTAAACGCCGTGAACATTTCCAAAAGATGCGGCAATTGTAAAACTTGGAGAAACTTCGCTTAACTCTTTATATGCATATGCAACATCTTCAGGCTGAGTATAAAGAAGAGAGTTATCAACACTTGAGTTGTCAACGCCATCCTCTTCTCCACCTGTTACGCCAAGCTCTATCTCTATGCTCATGCCGATTTTGCTCATTCTTTGCAGATATTTTTTACAAATTGCGACATTCTCCTCTAGAGGCTCCTCTGACAAATCTAACATGTGAGAAGAGTAGAGAGGCTTGCCATGAGTTTTATAATGTTTCTCGCCCTCATCCAAAAGAGCATCTATCCACGGAAGAAGTTTTTTTGCTGCATGGTCTGTATGAAGAATAACTGGAATACCGTATGCCTCCGCCATCATATGCACATGCAGCGCCCCTGAAACAGCGCCGGCTATTGCAGCTTTCTCACCTTGATTACTAAGACCTTTTCCTGCATAAAACGATGCTCCGCCGTTGCTAAATTGAATAATCACGGGAGAGTTTACCTTTGCCGCAGCTTCCAAAACACCGTTTATAGAATCAGTTCCCACAACATTTATAGCAGGTATGGCAAATCCATTATCTTTTGCATACTGATAAACTTTTTGCACATCGTCGCCAAACAGTACCCCTGACTTTACAATATTTAAAACACCCATTCTTAGACTCTTTTTATAAAATTTTTGCCTAATTGTATTATAGGCTTCATTTAAAATAACTTTTATAAAAACTTATTATGCTAAAATAACCAAAAAAATATCGGGGATTGAGATGAGACTAACGATAGATGAATATTGCAAATATTTTAAGATGTCCAAAGAGATGATTAACTCCAAAATTAAAGCAAAAAAATTGAACTATATTATTGAAGAGGGCAAGACTTATATAATTGTCACTAGAAGCTCGCTTGATAGAGAAAAAAGAGAAGAGATTCACCAAGAAAAAAATATTATTCCTAGAGAAAACACTCAAATAGCTAAGCCAAAAACTACCGTTGCCACCGTTATAGCACTCTATCAAAAAGAGAACAGCTTCCTTAAAGACAAAATTGCTCAGTTAGAGTCTAAAATAGACAAACTAATAGATGATAAAGAGCAGATGCTTCGTGATGAGATAGAGAAAATTGAGCGTATTTACAGCACAAAAGATGCTCAACTAAAAACTATTTTAGAGCTGATAGACAAAAAAATGAAGCTTGAGAGAGCAGGTGCAACTATACATGAGGTACACGAAATAGAAAGCCTCAATCATCAAAATGAGCCTGAGTTTGAAGAGATTCAAGAGCTTGTCGAGCTAAAAGATTATCTAAGGTCCCTTGAAATCAAATCTTATCAAAGAAAAACCATTAAAAAAAGATTTTTGGATGCTTACGACAACGATTCAAGAGTAATCCACAAAGACGGCAAACTCTACCTTGATTTTTCAAAATACGACTACAGTGATTTGCTTGCTTACTAAAAAAATAAAAACCAAAAATATCGTCGCTTCAATAAACAAATTTGCAGCAGAGAACAACTGCTCGCCTCTGGAGTTCTCTTTTAACATCGATGGCGTTGAAACATATATAAAAACAATCGCCGATAATGATTTTGTACTCTACGTTGAGGATGCCATGGGCTACTTTAGCAATCATGAAAAAATGGTAAACGAACATGTAAGACTCAAGCAGATATATACCATTACGATAAAACAGAACCCTAAACGCCCAATTAAACTTAACTATAATATAAATTTTTCTGACAATAACGCCACTCCGGCAATCATCTTGCATCCTGAATCTCAAATTCCATATAAACAATATCAGCCAAAAGAGATATATCTGCTGCTTCTAAAAGAGCTTAATAATATAAAAGCGACAAACAATATATTAATCAATATTTTTGATGAAGAGATGAGAGAGAAACTCAAAGCTTTTGTAAAATATCTCTATGGTGGAAAGTTTGTTAAAAAAATCAAAATCCCGCTCTTTAAGGGAATAGAACCTGAAGTAAGAAGAAACAGCAAGCTTCTTATGCGTTTTTTAGACAAAGAGACAAATCATCAGGTGATAGAGGTTGATGAGAAAGAGGTGCTTGTCGAGTTTATAAAACCTGTTTTTGGAAGAAACGGTCTAAATGCATTTGGCGAAATTATCGATAACGACTACCTAAAAAACAGTGACGACTTAAAATGCAATATTGATAAACAAAGCATTGAGATTATAGAGAATGATGAGAGAAAAATCTATAAGAGCAAAATAAAAGGATATGTTCATTTTGACAAAGATGATTTCTACATTGATAATAAAATAAAGATGCAGCACCTCTCCCGCGTTCAAGACTCTGTGGCAAAAGATGAAGCCAATAATATAGAGGTGATAATTTCACAAAGCGACACTTCGCTTGACAGTCTTGGAGAAGGCGTAGCACTGACGTCGGAGACAATCCACATAAGCGGGCATGTCGGCGCAAAATCAAAGCTGAGGGCAGTCAATCTTACAATTGATGGCGCAACACACCAAGACTCATCACAAGAATCAAAATTTGCAAGCATCAACAGGCATAAAGGCAAACTTAGATGCCATAGCGCAAAAATAAAGCTTCTTGAAGGCGGAGAAGTTCATGCAACTAACGTGGAGATAGAAAGCTCTCTTGGCGGGACCGTTTATGCGGAAAACGTAACGATAGGACATGTTAAGAACAATCTCAAGGTCTATGCGTCAAACTCCATTACCATCAGACTTGTAAGCGGAGAAGATAATCTGTTTAAAATTAACTATAAAGATATTCCTACTCTTAACAGCAGATATAACTTTATAGACAATGAGATGGAAGATCTAAAATACAGGCTTGAGAGCGTAAAAAAACATACTCTCTCAGAGGTTCCAGCTCTAAAAGAGCAGATTGACAAGCTAAAAGCGCAACAAAATGCGATAATAAACTGTGTAAAACACGCAAAAATCACAATTCAGGAACCTCTAAGAGGGCTTAATACGATTAACTTTACATCAAATAACGGGGAAGAGCTTATATTTAAAACCGAAGAGAGAGCTTATGAGCCCTTTTATCTCGTAGAATCCGACAACTACATTACCCTTCATCCAACAAACAAAAAAATCTCCATAGACTCTTAAAAACTCCCTTTTTTTATCCCATTTTTTTATCTTCCATTATAAATAGGAATTTTTTATTTATATTAAATACGATATTCCGTGTGTTATATACTTTAAATAATATTTTATACACTGTATTATAAATTAATTATATATTTTATAGTATAAATTAGTATTTTTTTATTATATTTATATAAATTAAATGTATATTTAAGTATTTATTCCGTACAATCACTCCATGCAAATTAATGATCTGTTTAATATTCTTCATAACTCCATAGAATCCAAAAATAATGGAAAGAAAATATCCCTAAAAGATATGGCTGATTCATTGGGAATATCTATGCGCACATACCAAGATTGGAAGCTAGGACGTGCAAAGCCTCAAGCGGCAATCACGGTTATGCAGATGCTAGGCAAGCTTGAAGATGAAGAGATTATTAGAGCTGTAAGAAAAATCAATAACCTTAAGGATTGAGTTTATGAGCGCACTAACAAAGCAAGAGAGAGACGGTTTGGAGGAAGTGTTTTTATCTATCCATACGCATGATGATAGATATAAAAAAATGAGAGAATTATCTTCTTTAATTATAGCTAGCAAGATTAGCAGCGTTGCTGCAAAACTACTCAAACGTGCAAAATTCGGACTTAAAAAGAGAAAAACTTCATATTTTTTATCATTTTTTGATAAAAAGAAGAAATCTTTAAGCAAATAAACTATAAAGTGTCTATAGCTGAATTGCCTTGCTCTGAAATTTTATTTTAAGACCTAGGTAGTTTCGGAAAATCTTTATAAATTCAAGGGTAGATTTATGAATAAAGCTCAATTCGTTGAACTAGTGCAAGCAAGTGGTAAATACAAAACTAAAGTTGAAGCTGAAGCAGCTATCAGAGCATTCACAGATGCAGTGGCATCTGCATTGGTAAAAAAAGAGGATGTTTCTCTTGTAGGATTCGGAAGCTTTAGCGCTTCATTACAAAAAGGAAAAAGCGGTAAAGTTCCTGGAACTAACAAGTCTTATTCTACTAAAGATAAAATGGTTCCTAAATTTAAAGCTGGCAAAGGTCTTAAAGACCGCGTTGCTGCTGGTAAATAAAACCTAGCTTTGCCGCAATTTACTTGCGGTAAAGTCCTCTCTAAATAAACTCACACATTTCTTACAGCGCTCTCCTAAAAAGCCACTTTTTACATTTTAAATTTTAATAAAAATAGATACAATATAGTACCTATATACAAAAAATGGAGAAAAAATGAAAAAAATTATGCTTATTTTACTGATGTTGTTCTCGGTAAATCTTAGTGCACAGGAGAAAAACCCGCATGTTGTTTTAGAGACTAGCCAAGGAGTAATAGAAATAGAGTTATTTCCAGAAGTTGCTCCTATGGCTGTAGAGAACTTTACTACTCATGTAAAAAATGGCTATTACAATGGTCTTATATTTCACAGAATTATTAAAGATTTTATGATTCAAGGCGGAGATCCGAGCGGAACCGGCAGAGGCGGAGAGAGCATCTGGAAAAAAGATTTCAAAGATGAGTTTACAAATAAAATTTTTGACAGACCCGGTATCCTTGCTATGGCAAACAGAGGTCCTCACACAAACGGTAGCCAGTTTTTCATAACTACAGCCCCTGCTCCATGGCTAAACGGTTATCATACAATTTTTGGTCAAGTTACTGCGCAAACCATGAGTAATGTGAAAAAACTTGAAAACGTCGCAACGCTCGGACAAAGAGGCGGAGACAGACCCCTTGAAACACAAAAGATAATAAAAGCCTATATAAAAGCAGATTAGTTCTTTTAAAATCCAGCTTGTAATAACTTTATAAATTTTATTACAATACAATTACACCACTAATTAAAAAGGTGTTTAATGGAAATTAAAACTATTGCCAGACTCCAAAAGCAGGCGCTTAAAAAAAGTGCTGCAGACTTTACAAGATTAGGCTTTGCGCTTTTTTTTATGATTGGTGTTTTAACATTTACCTTTCTAAGCAACGGCGGAATCTCTAATAGTATGTTCTTGGCTGTAGCCGCGTTAATCGGCGCATATATGGCGATGAATATCGGAGCTAACGACGTAGCAAACAATGTCGGTCCAGCAGTTGGCTCAAAGGCCATGACTCTTACTATGGCAATTATTATCGCTGCTGTTTTTGAAGCTGCCGGCGCACTTATTGCAGGCGGCGAAGTCGTTAAGACAATAAAAAACGGCATTATCGACATCTCTGCGTTTGGTGGCAATCCTGATGCTTTTATATGGGCAATGATGGCCGCACTCCTTGCTGCAGCTCTTTGGCTAAACTTTGCAACAATTATGAAAGCTCCAGTCTCTACAACACACTCAATCGTTGGGGCTGTTATGGGAGCAGGAATAGCAGCTGCAGGGTTTGGCGTAGTCGACTGGGGTACAATGGGCGGCATAGTCGCTTCTTGGATAATCTCACCGGTTTTAGGCGGAATTATCGCCGCTGCATTTTTATTTGCTATCAAAAAATCTATTGTTTTTAAAGAAGACAAGGTACAGGCTGCCAAAACTTACGTTCCTGTCTTTGTAGCAATTATGTCTTTAGCATTTGTAACATACCTAATACTTAAGGGCGTCAAGCAGATATGGCCTAAAATAATAGAGTCTATCAACATGTTGCCTCTTATTTCTTTCGAAGTTACAAAAAAACCGGCTTTTACAACAGCACTTACAATCGGCGTTTTAGTTGCGATAATTGTCTATTTTTTCGTTAAAAAAAGGGTTAGCTCAAATACTACGACCCTGCAAAATACAAAAACTTCTGTAAATACTCTATTTACTATTCCTCTTATTTTTGCAGCGGCTCTTCTTAGTTTTGCACACGGCGCAAATGACGTTGCAAATGCCATTGGACCATTAGCTGCAATTAATGATGCTGTAGTAAATCGCGGTGTATCTTCTAGTGCTTCTATTCCGTTATGGGTAATGGGCGTAGGCGCACTTGGAATCTCACTTGGTCTTGCACTATACGGTCCAAAACTCATCAAAACAGTTGGCAGTGAGATAACTGATTTAGACCAGATAAGAGCCTTCTCTATTGCCATGTCAGCGTCCGTAACCGTTATTATAGCTTCTCAGCTCGGTCTTCCCGTTAGCTCTACGCACATCGCAATTGGGGGAATATTTGGTGTGGGCTTTTTAAGAGAGTGGCTACACATAAAAGATGAAAACAATCATACAATTGAAGAGGATGTTCTCATTATAAAAGATGAGCAGATTAACAGAGATGCATACAAAGCCGAGCTAAAAGAGTTGCAGGAAAAAAGCGAAAAAACTCAATCGGACTATGCAAGGATAGTTGATCTTTACAAACTAATCGAGAATGAAAAAAGAATAATCAAATCTACAAAGAAAAACATTAAAAAAGCCAAAAAAGTCCAATTTGTCAGAAGAGATGCTATCAAAAAAATAGTTACTGCATGGCTAATTACAGTCCCTGTTGCTGCGGTACTTGCAGGAA
Organism: Sulfurimonas sp.; assembly: GCA_041652055.1. GTDB lineage: Bacteria > Campylobacterota > Campylobacteria > Campylobacterales > Sulfurimonadaceae > Sulfurimonas. The sequence goes on from JBAZIE010000010.1 coordinate 14,835, forward strand.
TTCTCTTTTTTACTATAAAAGGTATTATGCTTTAAAAAAAGCAGTCTGGAAATTTTAAATTATAGTTATCTATAATTTTTAAAATCTCCTCTTGCAACCTCCAACGCTTTATAAAAATCCATTATCTCGCCGCCGTATTGAGTCTGAAACTTCTGCGCATCATCTTGACCTGAAAAAGCGTATTTGCTTATTTTGCTCATCGTCCCTCTAACCCTACTGCCTACTACATAATAAGCCTTTGTAGCGTCAATAAATTTTAAAGTGGCTACATCTACAACCATTGGATTTTTAAGCTCTACACCATCCCCTAAATGCTCTTCAAGACAGTGAATGGAACAGTATTGATAAATTTTATTCTCATGGGAAGCACTATGGCTTGTTTTATAATATTTGACTAAATCCATTCCGCATCTAGGACAGTGGTTCTTATCTGCGCCATCTTGAAGCAAAACCGCATCTTTCTCATCAACACTCTGAAACATTACCTGCTTGCTACTGAGCTCTTTTTGTGAACAACCCATAAAAAACAGTAAACCCATCGCCAAAATTGCTTTTATAAACATACTAATCTCCTATATTTATGTAATGTTAGCAATATATGATTACTATTTTGTTAACCTTAACAAAAAGATGACTATTATGAAAGATAAAGCGATTAAATATATTAAAGAGATTCTTCTCTTTGTTCTTGTTATGACTATTTTTGCCAACGCATTGAGCCTATATAGAAGCAATGACTTAAACAAAGAGTCGTTAAATATCTCAAGCGTTGTGCTTTTAAATAATACCTCATATGCATTGCCTAAAAATGAACCTATTTTAATCTATTTCTGGGCAACTTGGTGTCCTACATGTAAAGCAGAAGCGCCTAATATACAAACAATATCTAAGAGCAATAACGTCTTGACAATTGCCATAAAATCTGGAAATGATTTAGAAATAGAAGAGTACCTAAAAAGCCGAAATTTAAATTTTAGGGTTCTTAATGATATGGATGGAAGAATGGCAAATAAACTCGGCGTGTCAGTATTTCCAACAACAATTATTTATGATAAAAACGGTGAAGTCTTCTTTAGTGATGTAGGATATACGACTACGTTAGGATTGTGGTTAAGAATGTTTTTGGCAGGGTTTTAATTGTTGTGAATTAAAACGTACTTGTTCGTTTTAACGGCAGGGACAAATGTCCCTTGCTGCTATTTAGTTATTTTAACTACGTACGCTTGATGAGATAAAGGTACCCATGGGCGCTTGATATGCTCTGGACGTCTAAGCGTAGAGTTCTCATCCAACCCGCGAGTAAGCTGATCTCTCCAACCCTCATAAACTTTAAAGTTGTTGTCATAGTTTACAAAGATATCGCCTATTTTATCACCAGCTTGCGCAGGCTCTAAAATAACTTTTTGGTGCCAGCAGTGCATACCAGATATTGGGTCTGGATGCGGAGCAGCAACAGCATTTTGCCATGAACCGCTTAGTCCATCCCACCAAATATTTGCACTGTCTCTATTATAATCAGCAAATCTTTCACTGTGGAAAGGCTTGATACCCTCAACGTACTTGAGTTTACCCTCTTTTCCATCCATTTGAAGCTCGGCTGTTGGAACACCAAAGCTGTTGATTCCACCTACGCCGTTATAATTTTCAATCTTGATTTGAGCGCCATCTTTACCTGCATTTTCAGGTGAGTGAGCCATAAATTTAGGATCGTTCATATTTCTTGCTATTGGTTGCGAATCAACTTTTCCATCAGTTACACCATTAGGAATAGATACGGAGTTAACTAGTTTCCATCTTCCGCCGTGGTGTGAACAAGCAAGTGTTCCAGGAAGGACGCCCTCTGTAGGTATTGCCATTGCTACGAAATAACCTGACTCAAGTCCTGTCAAACTATCCACTATTCTAACTCTAATAGCATCTCCGCGTTTAAATCCTTGACGAGCCGCATCTCCAGTTGAGATCCAGATAGGGTCATGATTTTGCGAAATCTCCATAAGGTGCTTAGAGTTAGCAGAACGCGTATGAATATTATACGGCAGACGGAAAACTGTGTTAAGCGCGTATGAGTCTTTTTCTGTCATAAAAGAGTGGTTTACATGTGATACGATATGAAGCATCTCTTTTTTCTCCTGCTCATTTCTTGGATAGAAAGGAATAGCGTATTCAGGCCACTTCCAATCATCAGCAAGCCACTCACAGAAGAAGTCAAGCTTCTTATCAAGAGTTGCAAAACCTTCCATCTTCTTACCATCAACAACGATACCGATAGATTTTTTCTTGCCATGAGATTCAGCAGTCATAACGCCCGTTCTCTTGTTAATCGTCACATCGCTTTTGCTGTATTTATGCCCGTGAGAAATATAACTATCTCCCTCGTCTTTGATTTCACGCTCTTGTGCAGAGTAGATGTTGTTCTCTTCCATCCAAGCGCCGTAATCTCTCATATACTCATAAACAGGGAACTCTGAGTTCTTGTATCTATCATCAGATGTAGCCGTTGCTTTAAGATTTGGCAAGTTGTCGCCAAATGCAGCATCATACCACTCTGAAATCGTAACAGGTTTGCCAGGATTCTTTTTAGACTCCCACATTTTTCTAATACCAAGTTCACCTGTAGGGTCAACGTAGTTAACACATAACTCTATCCAGAACTCATTCTCTTCCCAAACTTCACCAAGCCCAGCTTTAATGTGAGCTTCTAGTGTAGCACGGTTTGGATTATTTGGTTTCCATCCAGCTTTTTCAAGTGCAACTCTCATAACCGGCTGACGGAACGATGTCCAACGTGCAGGCATAGAAGCCTCAGAGTGCTGGTCATGTCTCTCACCTGCAAGACCGACAGGAAGGATATAGTCAACATACCAGTTAGTCTCAGACCATATCGGAGAGAGATTAAACGTAAGTTCCATCTTAGACTCATCTTTAAGAGTATCAATCCATCTAAATCCATCCGGATTAATCCAAACAGGATTATACATACGAGGAACCCATACAGCAAGCTTCTGAGGAACTTTAAGGCCTTTGTCTATCCACTTTTGCTGCCATTTTTTATCAGCAAGAAGGTGTGGCAACAGGTATGACATCTCATAAGTCGAAATTGGCCATTCCGGCGGCCAAGATAGTTCATTATAAACATCGATAGGAGCTACATTAGCGCCACGCTTGCCTTGTCCGACAGTTGAGCTTCCGCCCTTTCCGCCGACAGATATAACATGCCAGTGGTGGAAGAATGTACCACCCTCAGGTCCGATAGCACCGCGAAGTGCAAGCGAAAGATATCCTGAACGACCGCTCATCCATCCGCCACGGTTACCTGCAGCTGTTGCTCTCCAGAAATATGTAGATATTGCAGACCCTGCCCAAATAAACATATCATAGAGTGCTTCTAATTTATATGCAGGAACGTGTGTCTCTTTAACTGCAAAGTCTAAAGTATAAGGAGAATACAGCTCTTTTAGCACCTCTATAAACGTATCAAAATCGTCACCATCCGGAACTTTTGAGATATAACCTTTGCTTACCATAAACTCTAAATATTTTTTATTGTCTAAGAATACTTCCCAATTTAACCATCTTCTAACAAACTCTCTATCTACTTTGTTTTCACTTAGAATTCTGTTTGTCAAATAAAGATAGATTACGGGCTCAGTTCCAGGCCATGCAGCAATCCAAAGGTCAGCCATACCAGCCGAGTTTGAAAGACGAGGGTCCATAACAACCATCTTAGCGCCCTTAGCTCTAGCCTCAGCAATAAATGCAGCAGATTGAGCAAAGTAGTGACCCGCATCAGCAGCATGTGATGAGTTTAGGAAAAGCAGTTTTGCGTTTGCCCAGTCTGGAGATGTTCTATCATCATTTGCCCACTGAATTGTAGGAGTACGCCCGCCAGAACTACAGATGTTTGTATGCGAGTTTGTACAATCTTGACCGAGTGTATGCCAAATTTGAGGTGTAAAACCATTCTCATTCGGACGACCAACGTGATACATGATAGATTTTTTAGAGAGCTCATCACCCACTTTTATCGTGTCCCCCATCTTTTTACCGATGGTTGTCATTGCCTCGTCCCATGTAGTACGAATCCACTTACCTTCACCACGTGCAGAACCTGGAGCACGCTTTAGTGGGAATGCTATACGATCCGGATCATACATTTGAGATTGAACAGCATAACCTTTTGCACAGTTGCGACCGCGAGAAGCAGGGTGAAAAGGGTTACCCATATACTTTTTAACAGTAAATGTTTTCTTGTCAATCCAAGCAGTTAATCCACATGACGCTTCACAGTTTGAACATGCAGTAGGAACGATTGCATAATCGTTAACTTCAATACCATCAGGATTTGATTCACTTCTAACGCCATGACGATCAATTCCGCCTCTTTTCCAGTCATCACCGTCCAACTCTTTAAAATCATTCCACTCACTCATTGGAGGATAAAACGATAGCGAGTCCGGAGTATTTGTAAACTTGCTGTTGCTTACCGATTCTGCAATAGCATCAGTAGTAAATACGCCTCTTGCTATAGTTGCGCCTGCAACGGTAAATGCAGCGCCTTTTAAAAATGTTCTTCTACTTTCTAAATACATTCAATATTCTCCCTAACTCATTGGTAATAATTGTGGAATCATTAGCCATACATGTTTAACTATTGCCAAACCAACTAACGCTAAAATTGCTGCTAGTTTTAAAATAGCATCAGACTTACTGACTCTGCTTAGTACTATAAACAGCATCGGTAGTATATAAGTCATCCATTGGCCAAGCCAGAACATAACAGCATAAGGTCCATCACCTTTGATGTATCCGATAGTCGCTGCAATCTCTTCAGCCTTCATAGGTCCGAAGATATATTCTGACATGTAGATAATAAATGCCATAAGCGCACTTAGTCCTAAAACAACGCCTAAAGTGTTTTTAGCCTCATCGCTAAATTTATTGCCACCAAGTAGAAGCATAAACGCAGAACCCGCAAGCAGTGCTGCTAAAATCATTTGAGCTGATTCAGCCGGCATTTGCCATAGTTCACGTGCCGTAGACTGAGCCATCAATGAAGCTGTATAAAGCGTAACCGGAATAGCAAGAATTGTTGTCCAAAGAAGAACTTTGTCAAATAACTCATTATTTTTCTTAAATGCCAAGAACGCAAGAAGAGTTAAAAGACCCAAGAATGCAGAAGCCATAAAAGAACCTACCGCGATAGCAGAATTCCAGTGTGGATAGACAAATATATGCCACATTCTAAACGGTTGATGTAAGTCAGCCAATGTGAAAAGTAAGAAAATGTTAATAAAAACAAATGCTGCTATTGCACTTGGGAGTCTTAAGTTTTTAACTGATTCAGGATGCATTCTAAGAAGCATAAAGAGCATAAAAATAACGCCTGTACCTATACTCTTAGCCCACATATTAACCGTGACCAGCCAAGGCCAAACTATACCAGGAAGTGCTACGTCTAAAGTAACTACAGCATTTGTCGCTGCTAATGTTTCATGTACCATTAGTGGTGTCCTCCAACTGGAAGTGTTGTTATATTGTTAAACAGTGAATGTCCGTTTGTTCTATGAGAAGCAAGAGGATTAAGAGTGACATTTCCGCCGCCTACATAATAGTGGTGAGGGTTTGTTCCTTTTTCAGGCTTACGAACTTGAACTCCGCCTTGATTAACTTGAATATATTTTGAGATATTTGAAGTTGGATCTTCAAGGTCACCGAATATATTTGCCTCAACAGGACAAGCAACAACACAAGCAGGCATCATGCTAGAAGCAACTCTATGCGCACAATATGTACATTTATCTGCGGTTTGCGTTTGAGGGTCAATGTAAATTGCTCCGTATGGACAAGCCATAACACAGCCTGCACAGCCAATACAGCGTTCTTTATCGATATTTACGATTCCGTTTTCAAGATAGTGAAGTGCACTAACCGGACAAATTCTCTCACACGGCGCATTTTCGCAGTGGTTACATCTTAAAGGTGTAAATGTTCTTTTTGTTTCGGGAAATGTTCCGACATCAACATATTTAACACGAAGTCTCCATGTACTAAGCGGAACTTCATTTTCCACTTTACATGCGATTTCACACCCCTTACATCCCATACACAGATGTAAGTCAACTAGGAAGCCTAATTGCATATATTCTCCTTGTAGCCTTTTAATAGACAAATGTTAAGATTTATAACTATAGTTAATCTTTTAAAAAAGAATTCCTTATTTTAAAATAATAGGAATTCTCATTGAGAGAATACTACCTATATAAAGCTTAAATTAGTTATAAAAATGTGATAATTTTATAATAATTTTTGCTGCTGTGCATATTTGAAAATTTTACTTTACTCTTCATCATCCTCATCGTCTTCAAACAGAGCTTTTTCTTCAAGACAAGCTTTTCCCTCTGTATATCCCTCTACATGAGCACCATGCTTATAGGTAATTTCTCCGCCCATTTTTCCTTGATAAAGCACACCGACACTAATGAAGGCAACCAAAACGATTGATAAAAGTTCTACTCTGTAAAGTTTTTTGAAATATCCAAATAGATTAATAACTGCTACCAAACCCATAGCTATTGCCAAATATTTTCCAAGTTTTGCATGCTCTCCAAGAGCTGATTTTCCATTGCTTGAGAGAAATTCAAAAACTGCTCCGGCGTCTTCTTTACCTGTAAAAAATGCAATGCCAACAAAAATTGCAGCAAATAGTATGAAGCCTGTAGATATTTTTTGAAGTGTCTCACTTGGCTTAAGAAGATAAACCAAGCCTATGATTAGAGCTATTAGTGGTAAAACCACCGCGAAGTGTACTGAAGCAGGATGTAACATGATAATGCCTTTATATTAAAATATAAGGGCATTTTACATATTAATTTTTATCATCTCTTATAAAGGCAAAACTAGTTTTATTTTTTAAGTCTTACTCTGACTGACTGCTCGTGCGCCGTAAGCCCCTCTATGTTGGCTATAAGTGCGCACTCTTCGCCTATCTCGTTTATAGCTTTTTGGCTAAAGGAGATAATGGATGTTTTTTTCATAAAATTTTCAACTCCAAGAGGAGAGTAAAACTTGGCAGTTCCACCTGTTGGAAGCGTATGATTTGGCCCCGCCACATAATCGCCGATCGCTTCAGGCGTGTTATGCCCTAAAAAAATCGCTCCGGCATGCTTAATGAGCGGAAGCAGCTCAAAAGGCGACATCGTTGCAACTTCCAAGTGCTCAGGCGCAATTTGGTTCATAAGAGTGATTGCTTCTTCCATATCAGCTGTCACGATTATCGCCCCGCGCTCCTCGATGGATTTTCTGGCTATGGCTTCACGTGGAAGCTTTTTTAGCCAATTTTCAATCTCAATCTTAACCTCATCCGCCAGCTTTTGCGACGGAGTTATCAGGATAGAACTTGCCATCTCATCATGCTCAGCCTGAGACAACATGTCGATTGCCATATGAGAAGGATTTGCGCTCTCATCGGCTAAAATTCCTATCTCGCTCGGCCCTGCTATCATATCTATATTCACATCGCCAAAAACCATCTTTTTCGCTGTTGCCACAAAGATATTTCCCGGCCCCGTAATCACATCAACCTTTGGAACAGTCTGGGTCCCATAAGCCATAGCCGCGATTGCACTTGCTCCGCCTACTTTGTAAACTTGAGTTACACCACATAGATGGCAAGCGGCAAGAAGAAGCTCGTTTGGCTCATTATTTGGAGTCGGTGTGCAGACTACGATGTTTTGGACACCCGCAACCTGAGCCGGAATAACATTCATTAATAATGACGAAGGATAAGCGGCTTTTCCACCTGGAATATAAAGCCCTGCACTATCAACCGGAGTAACTCTCTGTCCTAAAATTGTTCCATTTGGCTCATCATCAAACCATGATCTCGGCTTTTGTTTCTCATGATATACTTTGATTCTGTCATAGGAAAGATGCAGAGCAGATTTTAGTTTTTCATCGAGATTTTTATATGCCTTCTCCATAGACTCTATTGATATTTTTAACTCATCATCACTCTTTGGAGTCCACTTGTCAAATTTCGCAATATGCTCTTTTAATGCCTGATTCTTATTACTTTTTATTTCGCTTATAATATTTGAGACAATAGCGCTTACGTGCTCCATGTCCATCTTGCCGCGTCCTAGAAGCTCCTCAAACTGGGCTTTAAAAGTGCTACTTTTTGAATTTGTAAAAATCATTATCTACTTCTTTCCTTTGCTAAACTCTTCTTTTACTATTGAGAGCGCTTTTAAGAAATTCTCTGCATCCATGGCACCCATAAGTGGCTGAAATAAGGGCTCTCCGCTAGGTTTTAAAAACCAGATTGCAGGAGTTCCCGGCTGCCACAGCTCTTGAGGCATATAATCTTTTTCATCGCTGTATGATATGATAGAGACGAAATTTTTATTTAACTCTTCTATAACCCTAGCGTCTTTGAATGTAGTGTTGTCCAATATTACACAATATTTACACTTATGGCTTGATGAGACAAACAAAACAGGCTTTATGACCTTTCTTGCATCCTTAATTCCCTCATGATAATCCTTTGCCCATGATATCTCTGAAGCAGAGAGATTTAGAGCGATGCCGAGCATCAAATATATAAAAATCTTACGCATATGTTTTTACCTTTTCTAAAAGTTCTTTAGCACACTCAAGTGCGCTTTTGTCGGTCACATCGATTGTTATGTCAGCAACAGCCGTATACTCGGGCAAACGCTCTTTGTAGAGCTCCTTTGCCCTTTTGAGGTCACTTAGAAGTGGTCTCTTTTTAAGTTTTTTGGACGCATTGGGATGGCTTTTAATCCGCTTTAGTATTTTATCAAACGGGGAAGCTAAAAAAACAACGATGCCGATATCTTTTAAGTTTTTTTGCTTATAAAATCCGCCGCCTGTTGAGATAAGAGTATTTGTCACATTGTTTTGCAGCCATAAAGAGACTTTTTTTTCTAAATCTCTAAAATACTCCTCACCGCTCTCTTCAAATATTTTTTTAACAGTTCTGTTTTCCATACTCTCTATCAAGTCATCCGTATCTATCGACATGTAGTCAGACATTTTGATAATTTCACGAGCAACACTACCCTTACCTACGCCCATAAAACCGACTAAAATAATATTTTTCACTTTTAATTTTCCACTTTCATTGTAAACATACTCATGTCAAAATCTGGCTTAGTTTTAATAGTTTTAGCATAAATCAAAACCGCAGAGACGATATTGTACTCTAATATTATCATGCTTGCAATAAATGTAACCGCAAAAAGAGCCAACAAAGATGGTACAAAAAATGATACTACAAACCCTATAATAGAGACGATAAAGAGAATAAATTGTATTTTTGCCAATCTTTTGTCAATCATCTCGTTCATCGTAGGTATGCTCATATACCCTTTTGCGTTAAGATGAAACCAGACTAAAAACGGAACTATTTTATATAACATTCCGGACATAATCGAGAAGATAAATCCTCCGCCTATCAGCACCGAGACGACTACAATATATTTGGCATCATAAAAGTCGTTTATTACCCATGCAAACGAGCCTAGCGTCATAAAAATCGCCGAGCTTTTCCAGTACCATACTGTCACATCGCTTATAGGACGGCGGCGCGCATTCAGTTTTATATGAACGGTGGTTGCAAACGCCCAGAAAAACAGAGCCACCCATATTTTTGCCGCTATTGCGTACTCCTCAAAATAGAGATTACAAATAAGCCATAAAAAAAGACCAATACTTATAATCCAAACAACCTTTTGTTTACAAAACTTTTTAAATCTGGGAGCAACGTAAAACATAGGCAAAATATGAAAAGCAACACCTATAATCAAAATGCCCGCAAAACCGAATATTGCCCATACGCTGTGAATATTTGAAAATAGCAGATGTAGTTCTGAAAACTTGTCCAATCCATACGATGAGAGGAGATGAACACCAATCAAAACTATCATAAATGCAAATATCAGGCTCGTTATCATCGCTCTCACGCTTGGAGTCATATTTTTAACCCTCAGCAGTCCAGAGAGCATCGAGATTATCATAATCAAAAAACCGCTTCCCAAAAATAGCGATGCCGCGAGAGTAAGTGTTGAGTGCGCGTTTTGCAGACCAAATATCATAAAAAGCGTGCCAAAAAGCAAAAGCAGGTGTGAAACCGCTGCAACAGTGCCGACTTTGGCAATTTTTGCTCCGGCTAAAACAGGAAGCATCTGAGTAAGCGCTCCAAGCATCACAAAACTTAGGAATCCAATGGTAATTGCATGCGCAATTGCAATTGCGTCCAAAGAGTGTCGGCTTGAGAGAGTTTGTGCGTCGCTAAAAAGAATCAACACTCCTGCTAAAATGCCAAAGAGCGGCGCCGTTAAAAAAAATCTAAGCGGTGCTGATATGGGCGGCGCTTGATCTACAGATAGCCCGTCAAAATCCATATCCGCATCCCACCTTTACTGAACAATCATCGACTGCATCATAGCAACGATACGCTCAGAATCGGCACTTAAGTGCTGCTGCGCCATAGTGTAGAGCATCTGCTCCTCTTTCATATTGTGCTGCTGCATTAAAATCATAAGCGTTTCGCTGTTGCCAAAAAACTTATCTTTGTCTTTAGCGTCTATTGCTTTGCCCATCTCTTCTATCAAATTTCTCATCTGAGTGTGTTCATGTCTCATAACTGCTGTTGGACCCTGCGTCATTCCCGTTTTTTGTTCAAACTCAAAAAACATAACGCGTTCTTCCCTCTGAAAATGTTTCTCTGTCTCTTTTGCAAAAGCTTCATAAGCCTCTTTTGCACTCTCAATAGATTTTGAGACCGCGTCTTCCATATTGGCAAAAAGCTCGTCGCACTCCCCGTGGTGTGCAGTTAAATACTCTTTTATCGTACTCATAATTTATACCTTGATTGTTAAAATTTTCGTATTATATTAAAAAAATTTAAATAAAAACTACCACGAATCAATAATCAATTCGAATTGCTATTTAAACAGCTTTTTACTATTTTTTACTATAATAGCCTTTTTAATTGAGATAGGATAAATAATGAAAAACAAAAAGTTAGTTACTCTTGGTTTTGCTTCTGTTACAGTTGCTTTGGCTTTGCTGTTTTCTACAAATCTGTTTGCTCTGGAAGAAGAAAAAAAAGAGAGCAAAGAGGCATCGAGACTTGAGGCTTTAGCAAAATTTACAAAAGTCATCAGTATCGTAGAACAGTATAATGTTGATAATGTTACTATTGAAGAGCTGATGGACAAAGCGCTTGATGGGATGATGAGCAATCTTGACGCCCACTCGAACTACCTGACGCAAAAGGATTATAAAAATCTAAAAGTTCAGACAAACGGCGAGTTTGGCGGACTTGGAATCACTGTCGGAGTAAAAGACGGGGCACTGACCGTAATCGCACCTATCGAGGGGACTCCGGCTGACAAAGCAGGCATTAAAGCAGGCGATATTATCCTTAAAATCAATGAACAGTCTACACTAAACATGACTATCGATGAGGCTGTCTCTATAATGAGAGGCAAAGTCGGCACAAAAATTGAGTTGACAATCGTTAGAGAAGGTGAGAATAAACCGCTTCCTATCACTATAACAAGAGCTACAATTACCATAGAATCAGTTTACGCAAAAACTATCGGGAACGATATCCAGTATATCCGCGTTACAAGTTTTGATAAAAAAGTCGTAAGCGATGTAACAAAAGCAATAAAGCAGAAAAAATCAACTACAAAAGGAATTGTGCTTGACTTAAGAAACAATCCCGGCGGGCTTCTTGACCAAGCAGTTGGACTTGTGGATCTGTTTGTTGACAAAGGCGACATTGTTTCTCAAAAAGGCAGAAACAAAGCTGATGATGAGATCTACTCTGCAAAAGCTGAAAACACTCTAACGAAAGTGCCTTTGGTTGTGCTCGTAAACGGCGGAAGTGCAAGTGCCAGCGAGATTGTAAGCGGAGCTCTTCAAGACCATAAGCGCGGAATTATCGTTGGGCAAAATACATTCGGAAAAGGAAGCGTTCAAGTAGTGCTCCCTGTAACCGAAGAGGAGGCTATCAAGCTTACCATCGCAAGATACTACCTTCCAAGCGGCAGAACCATCCAAGCAGTTGGAGTAAAACCTGATATCGAGGTTTTCCCTGGCGAAGTAAAGACGGATAAAAATGAGTATGCACTAAAAGAGGCTGACCTTAAAAAACATTTAACAGAAGAGTTAGAAAAAGTTGACGGCGCAAAAGAAGAGGAAGAGACCAAAGTGGACTCAAAATTTGTCATAACCGATGAGATGATGAATAAAGACATTCAGCTAAAAGTCGGTACCGATATCATAAAAGCTTTAATTATTACAAAAGGAGTGTAACAAGATGCAAAAAAGAGAACTGCTCTACGAAGGAAAAGCGAAAAAGCTATTCACAACAGATGATGAAAATTTGCTAATCTCAGAATTCAAAGATGATTTGACTGCATTTAACGGTGCAAAAAAATCAAGCGAAGCGGGAAAAGGCGCACTGAACAATAAAATTTCGACAGAGCTTTTTAAACTTTTGGAAGAGTGCGGCATACAGACCCATTTCGTAAAAATTCTGGATGATAATAACATGTTGCATAAAAGAACTAAAGTTATTTTGATTGAAGTAATCGTTCGCAATATTGCAACTGGAAGCCTAAGCAAAAATCTTGGCATAAAAGACGGAACGGTTTTACCATTTACTCTTGTTGAGTTTGATTATAAAAACGATGCTTTGGGTGATCCGAAATTAAATGACCAGCATGCGCTTATCCTTGGGCTTGTTGATTATCAAGATGAGCTTGACAAACTTCGCCGTATGGCAAGACAGATAAACGACATCTTAAAACCGTACTTTGCTTCTAAGGGTCTCAATCTTGTTGACTTTAAACTTGAATTTGGAAAAGATGCTAGCGGCAATATAATCTTAATAGACGAGATCAGTCCTGATAATTGCCGTTTTTGGGATATGGCAAGCGGCGAGAAGATGGATAAAGACAGATTTCGCCAAGGCTTGGGCGGACTGACTGTAGCTTACGAGCAAGTTTTAAATAGAATTTTAGGGAAGTAATGATGAAAGCAATAGTAAACGTATTTTTAAAAGCGGGTGTTTTAGACGCACAAGGCAAAGCGGTGCATCATGCGCTAACTTCACTGCATTTTAATAATGTAAGCAATGTTCGTGTCGGAAAACAGATAATATTTTCTCTCGATGAAAAAGATGAGAAAAAAGCAATGACTGCCGTTACAAAAATGTGCGAGGAGCTTCTTGCAAATACGGTAATTGAAGATTATACGATTGAGCTTATAAAATGAAAGTAACGATTTTACAGTTTCCAGGCACCAACTGCGAATACGATACAGAGCATGCTTTTAAATCTTTAGGAGCGGATACTGAAATCTTATGGCATAAGTCGCAGAGTGTTCCATCTGATACCGACCTGCTTGTTGTTGCAGGAGGTTTTAGCTACGGCGACTACTTAAGAAGCGGTGCTATCGCAAAATTCAGTCCTGTTATGAAAGCTGTTATAAACTATGCGAACAACGGCGGAAAAGTTTTGGGCATATGCAACGGCTTTCAGGTATTGACAGAGGCCGGTCTTCTTCCAGGCGCACTTAAGAGAAACGAGAGTCTTCACTTTCTCTCAAAGCACCACACTCTAAAAGTCGTAAACAATGACAACATCTTCTTAAAAGAGCTAAACAAAGATGATGTGCTAAATGTTCCTATCGCTCACCATGACGGAAACTACTATATTGACGAAGATGGCTTAAAAGAGCTCTATGCAAACAACCAGGTTCTTTTAAAATATTGTGACGAAAAGGGAAATGAAAAAAATCCCAACGGCAGCGTTGATTCAATAGCTGGAATCTGCAACAAAGAGAAGAATGTTTTTGGACTTATGCCTCACCCTGAGAGAGCAATGGAGAAAATTCTCGGAAGCGATGACGGCGTTAAAATGCTACAGGGATTTTTCAAAGCGTGATTAAACTACTACTATTACTATTTCTTTATGGTTCATTATTTGCAAATATTGACGACTTGCAAAATGCGAACAGCCCCGCGGATACAGAGGAAATAGTTAAAGATAGCGACCTAGAAGAGGTAAATATTGCACCCTCTGCAAAAGTTATATATCTAAGTTACGAAGCCCTTCCCGAGAGAGTTTTAAAGGGAGAGATTTTCAAAGTAACTATCAAATCTCTGTGCGTTGTAAAAGAGTTTACAGATATAACATACGAGCTTATTAACGGCCAAGGGGTAAAACTTTTAAGCAATATTCCCTCAAGAAACAAAGACTCAAAACATTACTATGAAACATTCTATTTTGTAGCTACTTCAGAAGATGCAAAACTTCCCGACTTTAAAGCGACTCTGCTTGATTATAACAGCACCCCATACAAAGATACAATATTGAGTGGCGAGAAACTAAATGTTATCTCGTTAAACCCAAAAAACGATTTTGCAAATATAATTGCAAACTCATTTGAGATACTCGAGCATAAAACTACAAACTACAATGCTACGCACAATATCATAGTCTTTGTAGCAGCTGCAACAAACTCCGATATAACGTCTTTAAAACTGGGCGATGTTCAAAAACAGGGGATAGAATCTTTTACGGGCTCCTATATTGATTCTAGAATCACATACTATGCAATAATTGATAAAAAAGTCGAAAATCTGCTTATGTCGTACTTTAATCTTGTAAAAAACAGATTTATCCCTATTAATATACCGATTGTTGTCAGCGATGACAGCGTAACGACTCAGAGCGACTTAAAACCGACAGACCAGTCACATGAAATACTAAAGATGAGCGTAGCGGCTACTATAGCCATGGTCGCCTTTTTAATAATATTATGGAGAAGAAAATACGTTTATCTTATTTTTATCATTTTCCCGCTTCTCTACATAGTCTATGTCGGTTTGCCCTCTAAGGAGGTATGCATCAAAGGAGGCTCTGAGATACATCTGCTTCCTGTTGCTAACGGAACGATATTTGAGACGACCACACAAGAGCATAACATGCAAAAAGAGAATGAGATAGATGGATGGGTAAAAGTACAGTTAAATGATGAAAAGATAGGGTGGGTAAAAGATGAAAATATTTGCTCAGATTAGTTGGCTCTTTGCGACAATTATAATTGTCACCTCGCTTACCTTTATGATTTTGACTTTTTACATTTTACCAAGACCTTATGCTAGAAAAGCTTCTGCTTGGTTAATCAGACTTACCATATTTTTCAGAGTTGAGATAAAAGGAACAGAAGACCCACATGCCCAAATGTTTCTGCTTAATCATCAAAGTGATTTGGACATTGCCATCATGGAGACGATAACAAAAAGAGACCTTGCTTGGGTTGCAAAAAAAGAGCTCTTCGATATACCTTTTTTCGGTCTTGCCCTTAAATTGCCCCAAGACATTGCAGTTGAGAGAGAGAGCAAAACATCTCTTGTAAAGCTCCTAAGAGATGCCAAACATGTACTTAAAACAAACAGGGCTATAACTATGTTTCCTGAGGGTACACGCTCTGCAAAAGACACAATGCTCCCTTTTAAATCGGGTGCGAAGATAGTAGCGGACGCTAATGCTCTTTGCGTACAGCCTGTTGTGATAATTCAGAGTTCAAAATACTACAATATAAAGAAGTTTTACTATAAGCCGGGTAAAATCAGCGTGATTTTTATGGAATCTTTTGTTGCTGATAAGAGTGACGAGAATTGGCTAAGTGATTTAAGAATTAAAATGCAAAAGGTGTATGATGATGAGCTGGCAAACAATACTAGCAATAGGTAGCGGCGGTTTCATAGGTGCTGTACTTAGAGCCTATCTAAACGGAGTTATATCGCATAGACTGCCGCATGACATTCCATTTGGAACGCTTGGAGTAAATCTAGTAGGAAGTTTTATAATGGGGCTTTTAATAGCATACTTTATGTACACGACCATATTTTCTTTGCATGTAAAATCTTTTTTAACAACAGGCATACTAGGAGGGCTTACGACCTACTCCACTTTTGCAATCGAGAGTTTTTTCCTTTTAAACAGCGGACATATTGCTTTGGCGCTTGCAAATATCTCTCTAAACGCTTTTGGCTCTATTTTTATGGCAGGAAGCGGTTTTTATATAGTGAAATTTATTCTTAAATCATGATTATCTCATCTGCGCACCATTTTGCCAAATCCAAATCGTGCGTGATAAGCAGCATTCCCATTCTATCAAGATGTTTAACAAGCATACTCATAACCTCTAGCTGAATAACATTGTCAAGTGCGGAGGTCGGCTCATCTAGCAGAAGCAGGTCAGGTTTCATAAGCATAGCGCGAAGGATGGAAGCGCGTTGAAGCTGTCCGCCTGAGAGTTCATGAGGAAGTTTTAAAAGAAGTTCATAATCTAGATTTATATTTTTTAGATAGAGTTCTAACTCATCAAGCTTTGCCACATCTTTTATCTGATTTAAAAGCGTATAACTTGGATGAAACGAGCTGTACGGGTCTTGAAACACCTCAGAGCAAAATGAGCCTTTAACACTCCCTTTGAGTGGTTTTAAGTTGCCCATTATCAGTTCAAAAATGGTGCTTTTTCCTGCTCCGCTTGCCCCTACTATCGCTTTTATCTCCCCTCTTTTAAGAGAAAACGATAAATTCTCAAAAAGCAAAGAACCTTTTTTGTACCCAAAAGATAGATTCTCTACCTCCAATACACTGCTCAAATGCTATCTCTTGTTTAGCGCTAGATAGAGTTTTGTAAGCTCTTTATATAGTTCGCTTGGTTTTGCATTGCTGTTTTCATCCAAAACTCTCTTCATAACAACGTTATCCTCTTTGCCGTCCCAAACCTTGATGTAAGAGCCATCTTTGTAGCCGTGGTCTTGGCGAAACTGGTTTAAAATATTTTTTCCGACATAGAGTTTGTAGAGGCTCTCCAAGTCAAGTCCGCTCATAAGAACCAAATCAAAAAAGTCTGCTATCAGCTTTTCTAAGTTTAGAACACCACGTGAAAGCGTATCTATCATAATAGACTCAATCTTTTCTATAACATCGTCCTGCGCGGCAAATAGATTGTTCTTTGTGTTTATCTTGGCAAAACTATCCAGCTCTGATATATTTTGTGCCAAATCATCAACCTGCCCTCTTCTTGTTTGAGTGTAGTTTTCTATCGCCAAACTCATAATAAAGTGCCAAACATCGACAACTTCTATCTGCAAGTTTGCCCAGTCTGCCTCTTTATCTATGTTCTTCCAGTGCTTCCAAGTAAAGCTGTCAATCATCTCCGCACACTCCATATAGATGCATCGCCTCCAGTTGATAACCTTGTTGTTTTTTGTAATCCCGCTAGTCCACTTATCCCCGTTTGTCGCCTCATTCAGCTCGGCTTGAAGCTGTAGCATAAGTAATATCTTATCCATTATTTTCCTTTAATTTATTACTTTATTTGTTTTGAGCATTGTACCAAATATGCTAAAATACCGAACTTAAAACCGAGATATATATGAAAAGAATTAATTGCAGAAAATGTGAATACTATTTTGTTACATGGGAAGCAGCACGACCTCACGGTTGCAGGGCATACGGCTTCAAGTCGCAACAGATTCCCTCAATCGTAGTATTTCAAAGCAGCGGAAGCGATTGTACGATGTTTAAAGAAAAGGTTGTGTCCAAATGATTTTTTTGCCAAATCCCAGAGTGTTGTCGGTTAGTTTAAAGTAGCTTATTTTTATCTGCCAAAGTGTTGGATTCATAGCCAGCGCATAAGGAAAGCTCTTGAAATAGAGCTTTTTTAACTCATTATCTTCCAAAGGCAAAAACTCGCCTCTAAACTGAACTCCCTCTATTTTACCGACTATTTTTGTCTCCAAAACAACCGTTCCCGCAACATTTGGATTTTTTAAGATGTTTTTTATGTGAGTTGTTTCATCACTGCTTGCTACGACAAAGGAGATTTTTTCTAAGTTAAATGCGTAAAAAAGATTGCATGCGCTAAGCCCTAAACCATCACTGGTTGCAAGACTAAGCACATGATGTTTTGATAAAAAAGAAGCTATTTTTTCTAAATCATTTTGCACTGAAGTTCTTGTAAAGGCGTTTTTCTAAATCTTCCAAAGAATTAATCTCTCTCTTGTTTAACATCAGAAGCGCGGTGTCGTCGTTGGCCATCGTCTCATACATCTCTTTTGGCGACGTCATCTTGTAGTGGCTTTTTAAAAAATCCAACAAAACCTCAAAATTGTCATTTTTTTTATCGCTGTATTGTTTAAAAAATTTAAACTCTTCCCAATTTATCTCAGTCAATTCTGTCTCCCAAAATTTTTTAGTGCATTTTCTAGTTTATTTATCAGTTGTGACATTTTAGCAGATGAGAGAGCAAAATTCAACCTCATAAACCCGCTCCCCTCTCTGCCAAAACTAATCCCCGCACTAAGCCCAAGCCCCGCTTCGTGAACAAAAAAATCTCTCAGCTCCTTATCCTTTAAACCCATACCACGGCAATCAAGCCAAGCCAAATAGGTTCCCTCAATCGGAGTCAATTTAATAAGATGCGGAAAATTTTCACACAACTCTTTTAACATGTAGAAATTTTTTGCAAAATGTATTTTTAGCTCTTCGAGCCATATTTTGCCCTCTTTGTAAGCCGCTTCAAAAGCTACATGCGAAAGCGTGCTTCCGTTTGCAAAGTGGATACGGTTATAAACTTTTAAAAACTTCTCCCGCAACTCTTTGTTTTGCACCGCGACACTGCTTATGGCAAAGCCCGCCATATTGAAACTCTTTCCTACGCCGATAGCCGTAACCGTTATATCTCTAGCCTCATATGAAAGCGAAGCAAAAGGAACATGTAGATTTGGCGCATAAACCAAATCGGAGTGAATCTCGTCGCTAAAAACAACTATGTTATGCTTCAAGCATAGCTCTAAAATCTCCTCCAGCTCCTCTCTTCTCCAAACACGCCCGACTGGATTGTGCGGAGAGCAGAGAAGAAGAAGTTTTGTTTTTTCGTCTATCTTTGACTTCAAATCTTCTATATCAAAAGTGTAGCTTCCGTCTTCTCTCTGCTTGAGAGGATTTTTCAGAAGCTCTCTCTCGTGCTCCATCACACTGTGAAAAAATGGCGGATAAACAGGTGTTTGGACGATGACTTTATCGCCCTTTTTTGTAAATGCCTCTATGGCAACGTTTATGCTTGCAACCACCGAATGCGAATAGAGCATATCTTCAAGGGCAAACTCCACTCCATGCTCGTTTTTCATCCACTCTATCTGGGCAAGAAACATACTTGGCGGCACTTCCTCATATCCTATGACGGGATGTTCAAGCCGTTTTTTTACCGCTTCTAGCACAAAATCGGGAGTATCGATATCCATATCCGCCACCCAGATGGGCATAACATCGTTTGTGCCAAATAGCTTCTCCCGAAGAGCATACTTCTCCGCGTTTGTGTTTTCTCTACTAGCGGAAGTTGAAAAGTCGTAATTCACTGTTTTAATCTCCCTAAAATCTCTAAAGCTTCCATCTCAAACTTAGAAAATGCAAACCATTTATTGCCCAAATCTTTCAAACTTGCTCCGATATGATACACATCTTTATTGTCAATTATCATAAATCTGTCATGAGCATTTTTAAACTCTTGAAGTTCTATATTTTTATATTGAGTTTGATACTTTTGATAGTCAAGACGAAGCTGTTTTGAGATAGTTTTCGTGTAAATTTTTATTTTTAGATTTGGATATTTGCTAAAGAGTGTAAAAACGGTGTCGTCGATGTAGTTATCTATCAGCACTATTTCACTTTTTGCACTTTTTAACAAATCATTTACAAAAATATAAGCATCGTAAATCTGCCCGTCGAAAAATATCCCCTCATCAGGTTTTTGCATTTTTTGTTCAAGAGCATTTAAAACTTGTTCTATTTTTACATCGGTTTTTATTTCATATGAAATTTGTCGTTTTTCTAAAGCTTCCATTTTGGAAAACAGCAGACTATTTGAGCTTATGATTTTCCTCATCTCTACAAAAGCTTCTATGATTTGGATACTTACTTTGATGGCGATATCGCTTCGTAAAACGGCTGATAGCATAGACACCCCTTGCTCAGTAAAAACATAAGGTAAATACTTTCGATGTTTTCCACGAGTACTTTCTAAGGTCGCATTCTGTGACCTTAAAGAATCTTCATCCTTTAAGGTGCCATTTTTGAACCTTAAAGAATCTTTTGAACTTGAGGTGCCAAATTGGAACCTCAAGTTTTCATACTCTTCTTCGGTAAGTTGAAACCTAAAACTTTTAGGAAATCTTTCTATATTTCTGGTTACTGCTCTATTTAAGTTTTTAGTTTCTACTTGATAAAGCTCTGCCAAATCACTATCAAGCATCACGGTAAGCCCTCGGATGGTGTATATTTTGTTTGAAATATTTTCTTTGTTCATTTCTACAAGGTTGTTCATGCTATTTCCTTGATAATTTTATTTATCTTAACATCTCAAAAAGTTTTTATAAAATAGTATGTCAATTTGCAATGTTTATCAAAAAAGAATCTCTTCTTTATCCGCTTCATTACTGCTATCGCTATCACCTTCAACAGCTTTCAAGCTTTCGTTATAAGAATCAAAAATATTCTTTAATGTCTCAATAATTAGTTTATCTTTAGGGTCAGTTATACTTACTTCATCTTCAACGGTTAAGACGATAATTTTTTCTTCATCTATTTTTTTAGTTAATTCTTGAACCAAGTTCGTAAAATCAACATCACTACTTATATCAACTCACCGACTTGTAAATTTTATAAAATATTATACTCTGTTGTATATCATTACTCTCTTAACGTCTCTTTTCATTTTGCAATATTTTTCTTCCTCCAAACACTAACCTCTGCGATGCTGTGTTGAAACTTCCTGTGCGTCTCTTTTATGACAAACTCCAAATCCTGCAGATGGACAAGCTCAAACTTTTTGCCCAAAATCTCTTTTAGCGTATCTATGGTTTTTACCTCTTTGCCGCTCTCATCTTTGTATCCACCAAGCCAAAACTCTTTTTTGGTTGAGCTCTCCTGCCAGCTGTATGGCGATGTTAAAATCAAAACGCCCTCGCTGTTTAACCTCTCATGAACGCTCTCCAAAAACAGTCTAGGATTGTAGAGTCTGTCTATGAGATTTGTCGCCATTACCAAATCGTAAGAGTTAAAATTTGGCTTTAGGTTACAAGCATCTCCCTGCCAAAAAGAGACTTTTTCTTTCACTCCGTCATAGCCCAGCTCCTCTATGGTCACCTTTTTTTTCTCTGCCAAATCGCCCTCTGTTTTTGAAGTAAATCCGATGTATCCCTCACTTTTTAGTTTTACGCCAACACCTATAAATCTAGCCGAGAAGTCAATCCCCTCAACCTCATCAAAAATGCGAGCCAGCTCAAAAGTCGCGCGTCCCGTCGCACATCCCAAATCAAGCGCTTTTGTGTGGTTTTTTGCAAATTTAGAGGCTATTTTTGCACACTCAATTGCAAAGTTTTTAACGCCGAAGTTCTCATTACCGTACTGAAATTCGCAATACTGCGATACAAGCTCATCGCTCTCGTAAACATCGTTTTCTATTTTTACGTCGCTCTTTGAAACAACATATCTAAAGCCTGCATTTTGAGGGAAGTGTCTGCGAAATGCGTAACGAGAGTGCTTCATAATAATATTTCCGCTGCTTGCCCATGACGAGCCTAAAATCAGTGCATGTCTGTTATCAAACGTAGGAGTTGAAAAGTCGTCGTAAGCGGGATGAACTTCAAATCCCTCAAAGCCGAATATCGGCGTTCGGCTCCACTGCCAGACGTTCCCGACCACATCATATATGCCGTTAAAACCAAACTCGTTTACGGGGCATGAGCTAAAGTAGTGGTAAAAGTTCAGGTTTGCCCTGCTCTCATGAAAGTCCGGAATATCCTGCAAGCCTGCATAGTCATATATCAGCCTATACTCCGCCTCGCTTGGCAAAGAGTAGATAACTCCATCTTTTTTGCTCTTAAAGCGGCAAAATGCCTCAGCTTCGAGTGCATTTACATCCACGGGCCAGTCAAGCGGCATATCAATAACTGATGAGAGAGTTCTGTATCTGTACTTGCCATCTTCCAAAACCCAAAAAGTAGGATGTTTTGCGCCGCTTATTTTTAAAAACTTCTTCCCCTCATCATCCCAAAACTCCTCATTTTCATATCCGCCCTCTTTTACAAACGACATAAATTCGGCGTTGCTTACAAGGTATTTTGAGGCTTTGAATTTTTCTACATGTAGATTGAATTTTCCATACTCATTATCCCAGCCGTAGAGATTGTGCGACTTCTCTTTTCCCAAAACCACATCGCCGCCCTCTATGTTTATCATCTCGTTCTTCGGAGCGCTTGAGCTGTGCGGGCAGATGTTAAACTCTCTTACCTCTTTGACATCTTTAAGAGGCATCTGGCGATGCAGAACAAGCGAAGTTTCTATATGGATACGCTCATGCTCAATCCCCATAAGAACTATCCACATAGGCGATTCCTGCGTGATTGGCAGAGTCAATGGAAGCGAACTTATAAGCTCATCAACTTTCTCTCTGACCTTTTTACGATACTCTCTCACATCATCCACTTTTGGCCACTTGTAGTGCGTACCGTTTGTATCATCCCACTCCATCTCATCCACACCAACGGCAAAGATAGACTCAAACTCAGGATTTATGCGCTCTTTTATTATCTTCATAAGGATTAGTTTATTTATAAAAAAAGTTGCTGTATGACCGAAATAAAATATCATAGGGTGGCGTGTAGGCTCTGACTTTTGGTAGAAAACCTCATCGCTCTTTAAAACTTCAAAAATCTTCTCAAAAATATCAAAAGTGTTATGAAAATATGCCCTTATCTCTTCCCTTTTTGCCTCTATATCCGACCCGTCTAAAGTAACGGGATATAAACTAAACTTACTCAAAACATCCCCTTTTGGATATAATTTTTCTATGAAATTCTATTATAGTAAAAAATTGGCACTATTTCCAAATCTTATCCACTCTTTTACCACAAAAGAGAGCGGAAATTTGGCGTTTCACGTAGGCGATGAAAAGCTGCATGTAGAAAAAAATCACGCCATTTTAGCCAAAGAACTGAGTTATGAAAAAAGCTCGCTCGTGCATATGAAGCAGATTCACTCCGACATCGTGCATGTAGTCTCAAATGAAGATTTCAACACGCCTCCGACATGCGACGCGATTGTAACAAACAAAACAAACACTCCGCTTATGGTTATGGTTGCCGACTGTTCTCCAATACTATTTTATGACAATGAAGAAAAGGTTATTGCGGCGGCTCATGCCGGACGTCAGGGTGCCTTTAAAAACATAGTAAAAAATGTGGTTGAGAAGATGAAAACGGAATTTGGCTCCGAGCCAAAAAATATACATGTAAGCGTGGGAGCAAGCATCGGAGTATGTTGTTACGAAGTTGGGAGCGAGATAAACAATGAGGCAAAAGAGAAAGGTTTGGAGTATGCAATGCGAAAAAGAGGCGCGAGCTTCTACCTTGATGTCGGTGCAATTTTACTAAAACAGCTGCTCTCATGCGGTATAAAAAAAGAAAACATCGAGTTTTGCGAAGATTGCACTTGTTGTAACACGCAGAGATATTTCTCTTACAGAGCCGAGGCAAAAACAGGCAGATTTGCAGGAGTTTTAATGCTAAAGTAGCGCAGAGATATTATTAATCTCTGCTCTTGCCGTTGCCGTTGCCATTTCCTCTTTTTTCATTTTTTTCACTCTTCTCTCGTCTATCCTTGCGCTCTTCTCTTTCTCTTTCTCTATCTTTTTTGTAGCTCTCTTCTCTTTTTTTATAATCTTCCCTGTTTCGTTCTATCTCTTTTTTATTTCTTTGTTCATCATATTTTTCAACTTTATGTCTCATCTCACGACGCTCATCTCTGTCGTAATAGTAGTGACTTCCCTTTTGTCTACGCTCAATAACCTCATCAGGACTTATCCCGTGGTATTCAGAGAGGAAACGGACATTTACCAACTCTAAAATCTCTCTGTCATTTAATCGATGATTTTTTTTATGATACCCGTACGCTTTGCCGTAAGGCGGTCCATAGTCGTTATAAGTTTCTACTACATAAACGGTGCGAGGATCTAGTCCTAGACGCAAACTTATATCCCACCAACTATGCCCGCCAAGTCGCAAATCAGTAATAAATCTCACATCTCTATGCGCCCTTTTTGCCAAAAAGTAAGCTATATTAACCTCTTCCCTTGGTATCGTGCGCTCAACAACATAAACTTCTCTCTCCGGAACTTGGTAATATTCCCCTATCGAGAAGTAGAATCCATCAACACCTCTATCTCCGCCTGAGACTCCGATATCAAACTCAAAAGCATTTGCGGACGTAGATGCAAAAAGACAAATCAAAGCTGCACTAACTACTCTCTTCATAATCGCCCCACTTATATTAAACTTCTATGATTATATCAGAGTTAGAACAATTAAATCGAGTTTTTAACTTTTAGCGCAAGCTGTGCAGGCAGAAGTCCTAAAGACTCCTCAACCTGCTTCGTGTTTCCATGCGTGATAAATTTATCCTCATACTCAAAGCTTACAACTTCTACATGTAAAATCTTTTCACTGGATAAAAACTCTAAGATAGCGCTTCCGACTCCACCCATTTTTGAGCTGTCGCTAAAGACAAACCACTTTTTGTGTTTTATAGCCATATTGCGAAGCATCTTCTCATCAAGCGGCTTGACAAATCGCAAATCCAAAATGCTTACTTCAAAATCCAAAAAGCCAGCCGTCTCATAAGCACGTCCAACGCCATTTCCGTATCCTATAAATAAAATATCGCTGCTGCTTGAACGCAGAAGCTGAGATTTTGCCAGCTCAAACGGCAAAGATTCAGGCAGGTCCGTTTGGGTAAATGCGCCTCTTGGATATCTAAGCGAACACGGATATGCAAACTCCGCCGCAAATGCCATAGCCTGATGAAAACTCTTCTCATCTCTTGGAGCAAAAAGCGTCATATTTGGAACAGCTCTTAAAAAACTTATGTCAAAAACACCCTGATGAGTCTCTCCGTCTTCTCCGACTATTCCAGCTCTATCAAGCGCAAAAACAACAGGAAGGTTCATCAAACATGTATCATGAATGATTTGATCATATCCGCGTTGCAAAAATGTGGAGTAGATGGTACAAAATGGCTTAAATCCCTCTTTTGCGAGTGCCGCCATGGATGTGACTGCATGTTGTTCCGCAATCGCTACGTCCCAAAATCTATCAGGGTATGCTTCCATCAGCTCATTTAAACCTGTTCCGCTTGGCATTGCGGCAGTTGCTCCGACAATCTTTGGGTTGTTTTTTGCAAGATGCAAAAGCGCCTCTGTATATATTTGAGTTGCGCTTTTTTGCGTACTTTTTTTCGCACTTGCTCCACTCTCTATATCAAAAGGACCCACGCCATGCCACTTTTCATCCTTGCCCTCTGCTATCTCATACCCTTTGCCTTTTAGAGTCTGCGCATGTACTATAACAGGCTTTTTGAGATCTTTTGCTTTTTGAAGTATCTCTATAAGTGAAGTCAAATTATGTCCATCAACAGGCCCGATATAGTCAACCCCCATCTCTTCAAACATAATTCCCGGAGTTATCAACTTAAGTGACTCTTCCATTCTTTTTGCGATGTATCTCGCACCCTCGCCGAAATTATCAACAAAATTTTCTGTATGTCTTTTAAAATTTTGATAAAACGGGGAAGCCATTGCGGAGCTAAGAATTCTACTTATCGCCCCAATTGGCTTTGATATACTCATCTCATTATCATTGAGTATGATTACCATCGGATATTTTCTCTCACCAAGCTCGTTTAGCGCCTCATACACCATACCCGCAGTCATGGCTCCATCGCCAATCATTATGACGGGAACTCTTGAGTCCTGCTCGCCCTTTAACGCAATGGCTTTTGCTGCGCCCACACCTAGAGAGATAGATGTGGAGCTGTGCCCAGCTACAAAGTAGTCATGTTCGCTCTCGCTTGGCTTCGTATATCCGCATAAGCCCTCAAATTGTCTTAGAGTGTCAAATTCTTCCCATCTTCCTGTTAAAAGTTTATGCGCGTAGGACTGGTGTGAAACATCAAAGATAAAAGGGTCTTTTTTGGAGTCAAAAACCTCATGCATTGCCACGATAAGTTCAGTCGCGCCAAGAGTTGAGCTTAGGTGCCCGCCGTTTTTGCTAACTACCCTTAATATCTCTGCTCTGATATCTTTACAAATCTCTTCGAGCTCTTTTATTCTGCTTATTTTTATACTCATAAATCTATTTTACTCACTAAGTGCTGCCCTTTTTACACGCTCAAATCTTTTTGATATCTGCGCATCTATGTTTCCTGCATCACTAATTGCAATTACACCGCCTAGAGTTACCGCGCTATCAGATATCACCTCAACGTGTGCCATTGAGCCAACAGCTTGGGAAATTGTCCCGTGGTCTTTTGGATTGACTTTTAAAACTACCTTTGAGGCGCTCTGAAGCTCTTTAATAAGCTCTTTTGCCAAAGTAAATGCTACCTTTTTCGAGTTCTCTTGAAGCTCAACTTTAATCACCTCTTTTGAGATATCCAAAGCTGCACTTATCAACTCACTCTTAATCCCCTCCAA
The DNA here is from genome assembly GCA_041652055.1 of Sulfurimonas sp. GTDB lineage: Bacteria > Campylobacterota > Campylobacteria > Campylobacterales > Sulfurimonadaceae > Sulfurimonas. The sequence goes on from JBAZIE010000010.1 coordinate 41,481, forward strand.
AGCGCTCTCAAACTCTTTAGCGCCCTTCTCAAGCTTCTCTATGGACGCACTGTACTGCGACACAATGTTAGAGACATTTTTCTCATCATCTTTAAGCGCTTTTTCTCTGCCAGCTTCCAAACCCGCCGCAAAAGAATCATTTTTTACTTTAGCAAGCTCTGTCTTATGCTCTTCGTTCATACTCTCTAGCTTCATTTGAAGTTTGATAAAATTAGAAGACATCTCATCAGTTTTATTTAAGAGCGACTCTATAAGTGAATCTTTAGAGCTTTGAGACATTGCGCTTGAGTCTACTTCACGCTCTTTTATCGGCGCTTCAGGTTCAGCCAAGGGTTGTTTTTTTGCAAAAGTTGACTCTACAAACTCATCGCTTGATTCTGCTCCGAGTGCAAGCACTTTGAAGTTATATTTATCGACGGTGTGTCTGTTGATTCTATCGTTGGTTATTATGCTTGCCAAATTACTCTACCATCTCTTCAGTTGAAGTTCCAAGTTGAATAACACCGCTCTCTGCAAGACCGTTAACAATTTCAACAATTCTTCTTTGCGCGCCCTCAACATCCTTCATCTTAACAGCACCCATAAACTGCATCTCTTCTTCAAACGCCTCTTTAGCTCTATCACTCATAGCGCTAAAGAATTTCTGTTTGAGATCCTCAGGTGCACTCTTTAGTCCTAACATCAAGTCAGGCTTGTCAATAGCTTTTAAAATCTCTGTAATCGCGTTTTTATCGAGTTTTTGGATATCTTCAAATGTAAACATCATCTCTTTAATGAGGTTAGACATCTCCTCATCTCTCTCTTCAATCTTAGCGAGCGTCTCTTTAGAAGCTTTTGCTCCAAGACGGTTAAAGATATCTGCAACAGCGCGAGGACCGCCGACTTCCACCTTATAGGAAGCAAGAGACTCAAGTTTGGACTCAAGCACTGCTGAAACTCTTTTGATAACCGATGGAGATATATCGCCTAGTTTTGCCATTCTCATGGAGACTTCGCTTCTAAGGTCATCTGGAAAATACTGAAGCGTATCTGCCGCCTCTGTTGCATCCATGTGAGCCAAGATAAGAGCGATTGTCTGAGGATGCTCATTAATAATAAAATCTGAGAGCTGTTGAGGCTTGATTTTTGATAGGTATGCAAAATTTTGGGTTTCCTGCATACTTTTTGAGAGTTTTTCTAAAATTTTTTTTGCCTCTTCAGGTCCCAATGTTCTGTAAAGAAGCTCTCTTGCATACTCTAGACCGCCGGATGTTATAAACTGCCCTGATTGAAAAATTGCATAAAATTCTTCAAGTATCGCGGTAGCAACAGCTTTATCAACGCTTTTGTTCGTAGCTATATTTTTTGAAACTTCGGTAATCGCGTCAACGCTCATGTTTGAGAATATTGCAGCCGTTGCGTCTTCGCCTATTTGCATAAGCAAAATTGCAATCTTCTGCCCCATTCCCATCTCATCAAATTTAGCCTGCTGTGTAGGACTTAAATTCATCTATTTCTTCTCCCGCTCTCTACTTAGAAACATCAGATTCTTCTGACAACAAAGCCTGAAAAACTAAAGCGATAGCCTCAGGTGATTCTTCCGCCATTCCTTTAATTTTCTCAAGAAGAACATCATATTTGAGTTCATCTTCACTAAAGCCTTCACCGACTCCAAGCTGCTCCTCGACCTTTCTACGCATTGTTTGAACTTTTTCAACCAAATCTTCATCTTCGTCATTCTCAATAGAGAGGTGTGGCTTGCTGAGTTCATCCTCTTCTTTGGAGATCTCAAGCATTCTCTGTGCAAACGGAGCGATAGCTTTTTTATAGACAACAAAGAGAATAAGAAGCACAAACAGGTACTTAAATAGCTCAGAAAACGGTGCAAGATATGTTTGAGAAAACATAACAGCTTGAGCAACTGTTTCTTTTGTTTTATCAACAGAAGGACCCTTAAACTGGAGATTTTGTACGCTTATCTGGTCCCCTCTCTCCTCGTTAATACCGATAGAGCGGCTAACGAGCGCTGATAGTGCCTCTATGTCACTCTCTGAGAGAGGTTCGTACTCCATCTCATCAGTTGGGTTTCCACTCTCATCCAGCTTATGCTTGTATTTTCCATCCACTACAACCGCCGCGGTAACTCTTTTTATGCGCGCAAATTCGCTCTTTGTGGTTGAGACTGTTTTACCAACTTCATAGTTAGTAGTACCGCTGTTTTTTTCATACTTCTCAGTAGTTTGATTGCTTGCAAGACCTTCAACCGGACCTATATTGCTTACAGTTCCGGGAACACCGCCGACCTCAGGTGGAGTTGAACCCTCTCTTTTTTCTTCGCTTACCTGCTCGCTTCTGACTACATTTTCAGGGTCAAACACCTCTGATGTTGAGTTTTGTATAGAAAAGTCAAACTCTATTGTGACCTGAGCGACAACCTTTTCCTCACCGCCGACAAAAGGAGAGACAACATCTATGATTTTTTTCTGCTTTTTCTTCTCTTCTTTTGTTTTAAAATTTTGTTGCACAGTTGAGAGTTCACCCATCTGAGCCATCTCATCTTCATCACCCAAGGTTTCGCCGTCATTATCAATCAACATTACATTTGCGGGAGTAAGATTTGGAACGGCTGCGGCTACGAGATTTTTAATCCCTCTAATCTGCTTTGTGGAGAGTTTTCTGCCTTCCACCAGCTGAAGCATAACAGAAGCCGTTGGAGCGGTCTGTTTTTCAACAAAAAGAGAATCTTTTGGCAAAGCAAGGCTAACACTTGCACTCTCTATAGGTGCCAATGAGTTTATAGTACGAGAGAGCTCACCCTCTAATGCGCGGAGATATTTTACGTTTTGGTCAAAGCTGGTTGAACCAAACTCCTGCTTGTCAAAAAGCTCAAAACCTACTCCGCTGTTTTTTGGAATCCCAAGAGAGGCGATTGCGAGACGCTCCTTGTAAACTACCCCTTTAGGAACTTTTATAACATTATTGTCAAAAATTTCATAAGGAACATTGTCTTTTTCTAACTGCTCCACAACTTTTGCAGCATCTTCTGAAGTTAAAGAATCAAAAAGCACTTCGTACTTGCTAACAGTCTCCTGTTTTGAGGTATAGACGACTAGAAAAATAACAAATGCGACAATACCCACAACAGCAAAACCTATAATAAGTCTCTGTTGCTTTGTTAGCTTGGCATATAAAATGACTAGTTGCGAAAAAAGTACTTTAAAATCCATTAACTTCCCATTTATTATCTGATGTTGCGCACTAAAGCGAACACGTCCCCTTTAGTGGCAGGGACTAACGTCCCTACAACCCCCTGAAGCTACGAAAAACAAAGTTTCTTTAGAAAAAACAAGTTTTTCGAGAGCTACAAAGTATTTTTACTATTATAAAAATTGTGTTACTAACTTAAAAAAACGACTATTTTGCTCATCAGTGCCTATTGTGACCCTAATTGCGTTCATGTTATAGCTACTTAAATCCCTAACTATCATGCCTTTTTGCAATAGCTGAGTCGATATTTTTGTAGAATTTTGGCTTGAATTTAGGCACAATGTAACAAAATTTGTATAGCTGTTTATTATATCTATTTTTTGCTCTTTTGCAAACTCTTCATACCTTTTCATCTGCTCAAAATTTAGAGTTACACTTTTTTTCACAAACTCTTCATCGCCAAGAGCTACGCTTGCAGCTTCGAGAGATAAAGTGGTAATGTTAAAAGGCGGTCTTAACTTGTAGAGCTCTTTTATTATCTTAGAGTCCGCTACACCGTATCCAACTCTCATGCCGCCAAGCCCGTAAGCTTTGGAGAATGTTCCGAGATAGATAACGTTCTCAAACTGCTCGATAAGCGCCTTTGCGTCTATCTTTTTCTTTACGTCTTTGGCAATTGCATACTCGATATAAGCGGCATCAATTACAACCAAAGTATCGCTGTCTATCTTGTTCAAAAAGTTATATATTTTATCCGCATCAAGAGCATCTCCAGTTGGATTGTTCGGTGTGCAAATAAATATAATCTCAGGCTTCTCTTTTTTGTAAAGCTCATAAAATTCATCTAAATTATGCTCTTGTGAAGATGTTCTGACAACCTCTGCACCGACATGTTTAGCATATATCTCATACATTGCAAATGTTATGCTATTCATTAAAATTTTTGAACCGGTATGCGCTTTTGCATGTATTAAAAACTCTATAACCTGATCGCTTCCAGAGCCGATAATTATGTTTTCATCTTTGACATCAAATCTTGCACTTAGCGCCTTTTTAAGCTTTGTCATAGAGTCATCAGGATAAAGAGCCATCTTTGAAACTATCGCACTTACAGCCTCTATGACCTTTGGCGAGGTGCCGTAAGGGTTTTCGTTAGAAGCAAGCTTTACAATATCTTTTGGCTCAATGCCGTACTCTCTTACAACCAGCTCTATTGGTTTTCCAGCTTCATATGTTTTAATATTTTCTAAATTTTTATTGAACTTCAATGTCTTGTCCTTTAACGTAACTTCCTAACCAAGTTACTTCTCCTTTATGTTTTTGTAATACCTTTTGAAACTTTTCATCATCTACATGCCCATAGAAATCTATAAAGAACCAGTAGTCAAAACCGCCCTTGTCCTTGGATGGTCGAGACTCTATTTTTGAAAGATTTATATCTTGTTCGTCAAAATCCTGTAAGAAATGAACCAGTGAACCTGCTTTTATAGAATCTTGCAATCTTACCAATATAGAAGTTTTATCATCCTCGCTCTTGGCATTTTTAAAATCGCTTAGTATTACAAATCTTGTTTGAGAACCTATATCATCCTCGATATGGTCAAACATTGTAGGAATACCATATAATTTAGCCGCGATATGACTGCAGATTGCAGCTGCATTTGGGTCTTTGGCAGCCAAAATAGCAGCTTTTGCAGTTGACTCAACAGGAATCTGCTCAACATTGACAAGGTTGTGCTCTTGAAGGAACTCTCTACACTGTCCAAAGCCCTTGTCTCTCGAGTAAACCTTTGTTATCTCGGATAACTTCTTTGCTTTTGTAGCAAATGACATGTGGATAGGCATATATAGTTCCGCTACAATTTTTACACTGCTGTTTGCCAATAAATCAAGTGTTTCGCCGACTATACCGTCTCTTGAATTCTCAATTGGAACAACACCGAATTTTGCTCTTTTTGCTTCAAGCTCTTTAAAAACAGATGGGATTGACTTCATGGAGAGGTAATCACTCATAGCCCCAAAACGGCTCTCTGCCGCTTGATGAGTAAAACTGCCCTCAGGTCCAAGATATGCTATGCGCTCTGGGAGTTCCAGATTTCTTGATACGGCAAATATTTCTAAAAATATAGCCTCTATCGCGCTTGCATTTAAAAGACCACCTGCATCGATGCTGTTTTGCGTCAATCTTTGAATAATCGCTTTTTCTCTCTCGGGCCTGTAAATTGCGCTGTCGCTGCTCTTTTTTATCTCGCCTACACGCTTGACGATTTTCATTCTTTTGTTTAAAAGCTCTAAAACCTCATCGTCAATAATGTCGATTGCTTCTCTGCATTCCTCTAAAGTTTTCATCTGCTCTCCAAACTTGTTTTATCCAAAATATCCCGCATATCAGCATATACATAATCAGGTCTTAATTCAGGTTTTAAAAATGGGACTATCTCATCAGCGCTTTTATATTTTCCGCTTGTCACAAAAACAGTCTTCATTCCCATCTCTTTTGCACCGCCCAAATCACCCTTTACGTCATCACTGATAATTGTCACGTCACTGAATTTTGCGTCACTCTTCTGTTTTTGCAACATACGCAGCGCCTCTTTGTAGAATGAAACACTTGGTTTTCCGACAACTTCATAGCTACAAGATGTAGCAAACTCAAGCATCTTTAAAATCGCTCCGACCCCCGGGTATCTTTTGGAGCCTTTGGCATATATGGATGTTTCATGCATACCTACCAAAGATGCTCCGCCGAGTAGAAAATCTATAATCTGGGCATACTCATCCGAAGTGAAATTCTCTTTTATTGAAATGAGCACAGTCTTTGGATTTGTATAGTTTAAAACATAACCCATCTTTTTTAAAACATCCAAGAACTCATCTGCACCATAAGCAGCAACAGAGTCTTTTGCTACGCGCGACTCGAGTATCATGAGAGGGTCAAGGTAAGATGAAAACTCAAAATTAAATCCGATTGATTTTAAGAAATCGTAAAACTCGCTTGAAGCTTTTTTCGTGCTGTTTGTAATAACCATGTATGGGATTTTCTTCTCATTTAACATGTCGATAAACTCTATGCTTCCGCGAATCGGAGATTTGTCGCTGTCGCTGATAAGAGTGCCCTGAACATCAATAAAATACATCTTATTTAACCAAATACTCTTTCTCTAAAGCTATCAAATCTTCAAACTCTTCGCGTTTGCGGATAAGTCTTGCTTCGCCGCTTTTGATTGCCACCTCGGCACTTCTGCCTCTTGTGTTGTAGTTGCTGCCCATTCCAAAGCCGTAAGCTCCCGCACTGTGAATTACAAGCAAATCATTATGCTCTAGTGTAGGAAGCGAGTAGTTTTTTGCAAAGAAGTCGCCGCTCTCACAAACCGGACCAACTACATCTGCCTCGCTCTCATCTGTTTTGCTATTCGTAATCGCTTCAATTTTATGGTAAGCTTTATAGAGGCTAGGGCGAATAAAATCATTCATCGCGCCATCAACCACAACAAATCTTTTTGCGCCGTTTTTCTTCTCGTAAAGAACTTTTGTCAAAAAGTATCCGCCGTTTGCGGTTAAAAATCTTCCCGGCTCGCAGATAATAGTCAAATCCAAACCTTTTAGAGTGGAGAGTACAGCCTGCGCGTAGTCGTAAGGTTTTATAGTAACCTCATCTTTGTATCTCACGCCAAGACCGCCGCCGATATCAAAAAACTTCAACTCAACTTTTATACTTTGAAGTGAGCGGACCAAATCAGCCACAATCTCTGCAGATTCATAAATCGGCTTAAGCTCTGTCAGCTGAGAGCCTATGTGAAAATGGATTCCCACAGGATCTAGATGTTCAGAGTGGTTCGCTCTTATGTACATTCTCTTTGCAGCCTCTATCTCGACTCCAAATTTGTTGTCGTGAAGTCCTGTCGAGATGTATGGATGTGTAAGAGGGTCAATGTTTGGATTTACCCTAATACTAATTCTGCATGTAGCTTTTAACTCTTTTGCTATAAGCTCTACGCGTCCAAGTTCTGCTTCACTCTCAACATTGATATACAAAATATCTTTTTCTATCGCTTCACGTATCTCATCATCACTCTTTCCAACACCGGAGAAGATTATTTTATAGCTTGGAACGCCTGCCAAAAACGCGCGGCGAACCTCACCGATAGAGACACAGTCTGCACCGCTTCCTAAAGTTGCAAAGTGATTGATAATGCTAAGATTTGAGTTTGATTTTATCGCAAATGCCAAAATAGACTTTCTGCCTCTAAAAGCCTCTTTGAGCTCTTCGTACTGCTTGGTCATATAGTCTAAATCATATATATAAAGTGGAGTTTTATATGTTAATGCCAACTCTTTAAAATTTATCATAAAAGTCCCAAATATTTTTTAGGGCATTCTATCCAAAAAGTACTTATATTTTTGTTATAGCATGATTATTAAGCGGCAAGGCGATACTTTCTCCACTGTCTTAGCGCAACCAAAAAGAGTACAAATACCGGAGCTATAATTCCCAGCTCACTTGGTATAGTTTTATGACTTGATAGCTCTATAAGCGCAAAAAGAAGAGCCCATACGACAAGTGATGAGATAATTGCCGCAAAACTAAAAAGCGACACATTTAAAAACCGCACACTCACAGGAACAAAAAAGAAGATAATAACAATGAGACTAGGTACGAAAAGCGGGTACACAAATATTTTATAAAGTGCGCTTTTGACACTGTTTGTGTTTATGTTTTGCGCCTTTAAAAGTATATATGCGTCAATCGCATCTTTTATGGTAAAGTTTACTTTGCCCTCATAAACCTGATCAAGCATTTTTGGTCTAAACCCGTGAAGAATTTCTAAATTTTTCTGCTGGGTCACTCTCATTCCCAAAGAGTCAAAACTTATATCCTCAGGCTTGGTAATGACATCTGCCGCATCTATATGCCACGCATCATCTCTATATCTTGCCTTAGAGGCAACCAAAACCTCTTTTAGCGAATTGTCCATAAAACTAAATACGCGTATATTCTCAGCACTCTCCTGCAATGGCAGCATTCTTGAAAAATATACAAATTTGTCTTTATATGTAAAAAAGAGGTCTCGCGTAGGGCTTAAATACTGCGCATTTTTGCGAATATTTTTGGCCATCTCATCAGCCCTTGCGAAATTTGATATTGAGTGAAAGGATATAAAAACGATAATTATAGCGCTTGATACCGCTACGAAGGGCTTAAGAATATCAACTCTTGAGTAGCCAAGGGAGTAGAAGGAAACGAGTGCATTTGAGCGGATTAAAAATATTTTTGTGCTTATCATTGCAAAAATCAGCGAGAGAGGAAGCAACATGTCAATGGCGTAAAATGTTTTATAGACTACATAGATAAGAAGCAGGTTGGCTGAAATATCAAGCTTCTCGCTGCTTCCCATATAGTCAAATCCAACTAGAAACAGGACAAGAGCTATTAGGATGATAAAAAAATATCTTATATAGTGAAAAGCGACATATTTAAATGCTAACATTTCTATCCTTCTCATTTAAACTAAACGAGTCCAGTTTAAATTCAGTCACGAAATCTTCGCCTTTTGGCGAGAAACCTACTTTATGTTTCATTGCTATTTTAGCTGAAATTTTTTAATTGTATATTTAGAGCTTACATCTTCAAGAGAATGCTCAAGCAAATACTCGACCGCTTCACATGCAAAAGGTATCCACGTCTTAAGATGTGCCTGCTCCTCTTTGCTAAAACTGCTCAAAACATAAGATGCAACTTCACCCTTGTGCTCAGGTTTGCCTATGCCCATTCTCACTCTTACATAATCTTTTGAAATCTTCTCATCTGTGGATTTAAGACCGTTATGTCCGCCGTCACCTCCACCTTTTTTAAAGCGAAGCGTACCAAATGGTAAATCCAAATCATCATGTATTACAACTACTTTATCTATCTTATAAAACTTTTTAACGGCTGCTATTGCATTGCCGGAGAGGTTCATAAACGTGAGAGGTTTTAATAAAAAATGGTTTGAGAATTTAAAGAGTTCGCCATTAAATGACGATGAGGAGAGTTTTTGAGTATTTTGTCTTTTTGTAAGCTCGTCAATAACCATAAATCCTATGTTATGACGAGTATGCTCGTAGTTCGGGCCAGGATTTCCTAGACCGACTATTAGCATGACTACTTAGCTTTGATTATACTTAGTACAGATACACGGTCAGCATCTGTGAATGTAACGTTCTCAACTCTTGCTATATCACGAAGAAGTTTTGAATCTCCAACGTCCATTTTAGCAACATCAACAACGATGCTGTTTGGAACATTTTCAATAGCAGCTTTAACTCTTAAACGAGGCTTTGAAATATGTATAAGACCTTTGTTTTTCAATCCTATAGCATCACCAACTGTTACGACTGGAACATGGTAGTGTGTCACAACACCAGTTTGCGCAACCATTAAATCCACATGTAAAAGCTTGCCAGTTACAGGATGAGCCTCATATGATTGAACAACAACGTTCATATTTTTTTCACCAACGCTAACTGGAAATGATAAAGAATCTTTATTACGAACAGTACGGATATATTCATTCTCTTTGAATGCAGCATGAAGATTTTCAAGCCCTTTTCCGTAAATGTTTGCAATTAGATAACCATCGCGGCGAAGCGCTTTTGTGCTTTGTTTGCCAATACTCTCTCTAATAATGCCTTCTAACATATTAAATCCTTAATAAAAAATGTTTGGAATTATACATCTTTAAGCTTTAATTGTAGTTAAAAGCTATTATTTGAGGTCAAACACATCCTCTTCCGCAATCTTAATCTTAATATTACTGTTTTTCTCGGCTTTATTTGCAAAATCTGCCGCTTTCCCGCTGTTTAATCCGCTCATTTTAAGCTCTAAGTCAGACGCGCTTGTAGCATAATCTTTCGCTCTCTCTTTTGTTATCACTCCGCTGTTGTAAATATCTAAGATGTGTTGGTCAAAACTTTGCGACTTGTAATGCTCACGCCCTTTTTCTATCGCCTCTTTAATTTCATAATCGCGATTTTCCAAAATTAGCTTCTCAATAGTGGGAGTTTTTACCAATATCTCCATTGCTGCAACACGCTTGTCGTCTATTGTAGGGATAAGTCTTTGTGATATTACGCCCTTTAATACACCTGCAAGAGAGAGACGAACACGATTTTGCTCTTCGTTTGGAAAAATCGCGATAATACGGTTAATAGTCTCCTTGGCATCGACCGTGTGCAGAGTTGAGAAAACCAAGTGCCCGGTATCTGCCGCATGAAGAGCTAGCTCAATCGTCTCCCTGTCTCTCATCTCTCCCACAAGTATAATATCAGGGTCTTCACGAAGAGCGGCTCTTAGCGCTCTGTCAAAAGAGAGTGTATCTTGCCCAACTGAGCGCTGATTTATAATGCACCCTCTATCTTTATGAACAAACTCGATAGGATCTTCAATGGTTATAATGTGCTTTTTTTGCGTTGTATTAATCTCATGTATCATAGCCGCAAGCGTTGTTGACTTACCGCTACCGGTCGTTCCCGTAACAAGAATAAGTCCGCGCGACTCTTTTGTAAATGTTCTTACGGTCTCAGGATACTTCATCTGATCAATGGTCGGAATAGTCATAGGAATAACACGAAATACGAACGACGGACCGTCTGTTTGAAAAAAGATGTTTACACGAAAACGGTTGCGCTCATCAAACTGATAAACCATGTCAACCTCTTTATTCTCTACAAGCTCCGCATATCTGCCCCTAAGTATCTCTTTCGACAAGGTCATCGCATCATCATAAGAAAATATACTTCCGGAAAAAGGAATAATCGCCCCATTAATCCTAGCTCTAATTACGCCATTTGATTTGACATGTAAGTCACTTCCGCCGTTTTCTATAAGTTTTTTAAGATACTCTCTAATCTTTTTTAATTGCTCAAACGTTAACTGGCTAATATCCACTTCATTTCTGTTTTCACTCATAATGACTCCAATATATCTTTAAATGCGTCTTTAAAAGATTTTAATCCATCAGATATCTGCTTATCCAAAACAGCATTAAAATCTATACTTAAGCTCTTGATTTTTTCGAAATGTCTCTCTATGATTTGAGTTGGAATCGGCAAAGCACTCCTTTTTACTCCATTTAGATGAAAAGCCTTTATTGTATCAACAGGAGCCGTGTTTACGCTGTTATACGCTAAAAGTTTTTCTATATAGTAGTGAGGGGGAAATCGAATCGTCTTTTACGCCCGTACTTGCAAAAAGCGTCCTGCAGCCTTCAACTCTCAGTTTCTCAACTTCTGCATATATATCCGCGCTATTGTATATTCCGCTGAGTGCCACATCAACACCGCCTCTTAAGAGCTCATCATCCAAAGCTCTATCAACCCTGCTTACAAAAACACTTATAACGGTATCTATCTTTGAGCCGTTTTTTGCCACGCCATCTCTAAACGCCTCTGCACATGATATGGCCTGCTCTTTTTTAAATATAAGAGTAGCGTTCACTGGGATTCCGCTACCTACAAGCTCGCGCATTGCAACATATCCAGCATCTGTTGCCGGAACTTTTATCATAACGTTTTTACGATTAATTTGTGAAAAAAGTCTCTTTCCTTCTTCTACTGTTCCCTTGGCATCATCGCAGAGATAAGGGTCCACCTCTATGCTGACATAGCCGTCATCCCCGATGTCATGCAGGGGCTTTAATATGTCTGCTGCTTTTTGTATGTCATATATCGCAACCGCCTCATATTTCTCTTTTGGGGAGAGGTGCGAAAGAGTAGAGAGCTGCTCTTTGTACGCGCTTGAACTCAGTATCGCATTTTTAAAGATTGCCGGATTTGAAGTTGCACCGTTTATTATTCCAGCCTCTATCAGCTCTCTAAATTCACTATCTAAGTAGTTTCTTTCAATAAAATCTGCCCACAAAGAGAACTTTAAATCTTTTAAATACATATATAAACCTTCGTTGTTTTGATAAATTATATCTCAAAAATTCTCAATTTTTTTTAAACTCCCGACAAAAGAGTATTTTTATTTTTTTAACCGATATTTTTAGGGATTTTTATAATAAATGTAACGCCGCCCTTAACATTTACTACATCAATCTCGCCGCCGAACTGTTTCTCTGCAATCATTTTACTCATGTAAAGACCTAGCCCCGTTCCATTTTTGCCCTTTGTGCTAAAATAGGGCTCAAAGAGATGTGGAAGATTTTCATTTTTTATACCGCCTGCATTATCTTCTATGTATATCAAAACCATACCTCCCGCCATTTTAACGTTTAACAAAATAAACGGCTCTTTTGTTCTAACTTCATTATGAGCGTCTATCGCGTTATTTAGTATATTTAAAACCACTTGAACGAGCTCGTTTATATACGTGCTAACCTCAATATCAACTAATTTGTTAATAGTTATTCTGATTCCTCTATCCTGTATTCTCGATATCGCAAAATTTACAGCTCTTTGCAATAAATCATGAATTTCAATCTTTAGTATCTCTTTATTTGGATGAAAATATGCTTGAAAATCATCGATGGTATCGGAAAGATAGACTATGGTATCGCTGATATAGCTCAGTGCGCTGTCTATATCTTCGCTGTTTCTATCTTGCCCAAGGAGTTTTTTAAACTGAAGATTTGCGATTTGAAGCGTAATCGTAGAGAGAGGCTGTCGCCACTGATGTGCTATCATACTTATCATCTCACCCATAACCGCCTGTTTTGACTGCGCTTCTAAAATCTGATCTTTGCTTCTTAGCTCTTCTAACTTCTGCTTAACCTTTAGTTCTAGCGATTCATTGAGCTTTATAAGCTCCATAGTTTTGTCATTTACCTGCTTCTCAAGCTCTTGATTAAAATTGCGAAGCATATTTTGTCTTTCTAAAATAATTTTTCTTGCTTCATCTATTTTCTTTTGATAAAAATAGATTATTATACTAATTACGACTAAAACAAATGAGATATAGGTCACCTGATACATAGAGTATTTTATATCAATAAAATTTTGCAGCGGTGCGATTATAAGCATCAAAAGTATAAAAGCCAGCCAATATACGGCATGAACAGTCTTTTGAAAATAAAGAAGAATAATAGGATATGTAAATATCCAGAGATGCTTTAAGTCTGTAGGCTCCCCTGCGTAGATGAGAAACAGAAACAAAAATGTGTACTGTAGCGTCATGGTTGTCGCAAAAAATTCAAAAAAATGGCGATATTTTCTCAGTGCACAAAACATTATAAAATTCATGATTAAAAGCGTAATCTCTAGTGGTATAAAACCTTGAATATCTCTTATGTGATTTCCGATAATCCCATAGATAAGACCGCTTGCTGAGAGCAAAATACCGATATTTACCATCTGGTATCTGTTTTTTAAATCCTGCTCACCCTCATCAAACGTCCAGCCACTCGTAAAGAAACCATCAAGTTTTAGCATCATCTCACAACCTCTCTTATGGCAAATAAACTTTATCAAGGAGCTCATCGTATTCGCTCTTAGCATCACTGTCAAGCGTTATGCCGCCGCCGCTTTTATAGATATATCCATCTTTGGTTTTTTGCACAAATCTTATCATAACGCCGCTGTCAAGCGACTCTCCGTCATACAGGCCAAATACACCGCTGAAAAATCCACGCTCATAACACTCAACCTGACTAATTATATCCAATGTACTTTTTTTTGGAGCGCCGCTTATGCTTCCTGCGGGAAGTAGCGAGTTTAAAATATCTCCTATTCTATCATGCCAATCCTCTGTCATATCTCCGCTGATATGAGAACTTACATGTAGAAGTTTTTTTTCTCCGGCTTCTATCTCTGTTATATATCTAAACTCCTCTACTTTTACCTCTCTTGCAACGATTGAGAGGTCGTTTCTTAGCAAATCAACCACCATGACATGTTCTGCCATCTCTTTTTTGTTATTTAAAATAATCTCTTTTGCGTTTGGGATTGATGCATCGATTGTCCCTTTCATCGGGAATGTAGAGATTTTGGAGTTTTTTATCTGGATAAATTTTTCAGGAGAGAAACAGACGAACTCATCTTTATATCTTAGTTTATAGTGCGCATTTGCACACTTAAATATCTCTTTTAGTGAAAGCGGTGTTTTAACAAAAGTGGGCTGCGTAAGATTTAATAGGTATGTATCACCAGCTTTTATCTTCTCTATAACAAAGTCAAACTTCTTTTTATATTCGTCAAAGGGAAGCGTTTTTTTATCCGAAAAATCTTCGTGAATTTTGAAATGGTAATCCTCATCTATGCAAAACTCTATATCGTTTGCTTCAAGCTCAGACAAAGAAGAAGCCACTATATTTTGAGCCCTAAAGTCTATTATAAACAAAAACGGCTCTCTATTTTTGCCTAGGGCGTTTAAATCATCAAATGTCATTAATCAATTTTTTAAGCACTGCCATTCTAACCGCCACACCGTTTGAGACTTGCTCTAAAACTTTGCATCTTTTATCTGCCAAAAGCTCATCACTAATATCTATATTTCTGTGAACAGGTCCAGGGTGAAGCAAAACTATATCCCTCTCTCCAAGAAGTTCCGCTGTTATGCAAAAATCGCTTGCATAATCTTTTAGCGAAGCGTAAGTTTGGGATGAGTGTCTCTCCGTTTGCGTTCTTAAACTCATAATAACATCCACTTCATCAATTATTTCGTTTATATAGTGTGTTGTTCTTAGCTTGGTTTTTGGCAAAAATTGCGGGGGTGCTACTAAAATAACCTCCATGCCGAATCTGCCGAGAAGCTCAATGTTTGAGTTTGCGACGCGTGAATTTTTTATATCACCGACTATCGCTATTTTTTTTCCTTTTACATCCCCAAAATGCTCTTTTAGAGTATATAAATCAAGCAGAGCTTGCGTTGGGTGGGCATGAGCGCCGTCTCCGGCATTTATGATAGAAGCTCTTGTATGGTTTGAGAGAATTTTCGGCACACCAGAATTTTGATGTCGCACGATTATAGCATGAGGGTTCATAGCGTCCAAATTCATCGCCGTATCAACGAGAGTCTCCCCTTTTTTTGTAGAACTGTTTGCAACATCAAGATGAACAATCTCTGCACCAAGCCTCTTAGCGGCTATCTCAAAAGAGCTTCTTGTTCTTGTCGAGTTTTCAAAAAAGAGCGTAATTATAATCTTGCCTTTTAGGATTTTATCAATGCCACTGCCATCTTTTATTTTTGCGCCAAAGAGCTTCGCATCTTCTAAAATAGCTTCTATCTCTGAAGTTGCAAAGTCATCCGTTCGAATTAAGTGTTTCATACTGCTCTTTTTTTAAATAATTTATAAATCAAACCTCAGCCGTCATTGCGAAGAGGCAAAGCCGATGTGGCAATCTCAAAGCGCGGCAACCTAATCTTAACACAATTAGAGAGTTCAATTATACAAGACATCACATATTTTTTCAATATCACGACCGACTTTTAACACCTCAAAACCTGTTTTTAGAAAATATGGTTCCGAAATTGTCGCAAAACTCTCATCATCCTCTTTGCAGTTAAAAGCTACTGCATGTGCAATTTTTTTCTCCTCCAGAGCCCTCTTGCTTAGAAGCGTATCGTTTATGCAGCCAAGCGAGCAGTGAGTGACCAAAAGAGCAACAGCATCAAGCTTCACTATCAAGTCAATCATCATCGTATCTGCATCAACAGGTACATAAAGCCCGCCTGCCCCCTCAATGATGACAATATCGCAAAAGGCCTCAAGCTCTTCAATCTTTGTAAGCACTGTTTTTAAATCAATTGGGGTGTTGTTTGATGCTACATACGGAGACGCAGCCATCTCATACATGAATGGGACGATATCTTCGGCTTCTAAGTGCCACAACTTTGGATTAAGCTCTTTTATAAGCTCTAAAAGCTCTTCGCCATCCTTTGCATATCCGTCCACAACAGCTGTTTCTATGGGCTTGATAACACCGACTTTGAGTCCGCGCGAAGCAAACTCTTTTAGAAGAAGTTTTGTAGTGTATGTCTTGCCTATGTTTGTATTTGTGGCGGTTACAAAAATTCGTTTTGTCATAGTTATCTCATCTTATTGCTGTTTTATAGAGCAATTGTATCAAAATTAAAAATAGTTTTACGGTCTAAAACAATCCACTCAAACCAAATTCACAGTTAACATATTTTTTTTGATTTTCAAAAATTTGAAGATTGAAAAAAATTTTATATTTTTTTGATAAAAATATATTTTGCCCTAATGAATATTTATCATAAATTTTATTTTCATTAACAAATATCGGCTCGTATGATAAGAGACTTTTCATATTGAAAACTTCATATATCATCATTCCAAATTGAGGGTTTGTCAACATGTGTATTTTACTTGCCTTATTGTAACCGATGCCAGTATTTAAAATTGCAAATAAATTAACATCTTTGTCTAGCAAAAAATCAAAACCTATACCGCCATTTATCTTAAAAATATTTTTATATTGCATATTTTCATCATACTCTCTATTTACCGCCATTTCAAATTCATAAGAAATATCGTTTGTCAGCGTATCAAATGGAACATAAGACTTCATTCCATAGATTGTAAAATTTTCTAGCTTTAAACTATTACTATTCGCCAAAAGCGACAAATCTGCTATTTTTAGTTCGCTCTCTCCAAAATACTCTCTATTATCATCACCTAGCAAATGTGATGCTCCCAAAAATGACAGTTTTAAGAAATTATCATCTTCTATGCTTTTGTAACCTACTCCAAATTGTCTTTGATTTGGAATTTTATTGGGTGATTTATAATTTGATATATCAAAAAACTTTTCCTCTTTACTGATTAGATTCTCTATTTTAGAGTTAATTGCGGTAAATTCAACACTATCTATATTTTTCTTTTTATGCTCTAGTAAACTGTAATTTTTTAAAAGTTCCAACGATAAAAAATCAAGCTTTTCTATCTCGTTATAACTGCTTTTAGAAACTATTTTTTTAACATTATTTACATCATGACTATCTATATTTTCTTGAAGCATTTTTATAAACCACTCTGTACTTGGAGTGAGTTTGGAATTTTTTATCAGCTCTTCATCATAAAGATATTTAACAGTATCTAGCGGAGTTATCCATAATTTCTTTTTATCATAGATATTTGGTTTTGCTAAGGATAAAATATAATAAACAACGGTTGAACAGTTATAGCTTGCAAAAAAATATCGCATGTGAACATCTTTAAGCTCCCAAATATGGTAATTAATCAAATCTCTTCTATAATCACTTAGCTTTAATTGATACTCCCAAACATTGCGATTTTCCCTATACAAATATTGTGCTACAACATCTTTATATGGTTGCAATGCAAAAAAACCATCCATTCCTGAAACTGTATTTTGGTAAGCAAGCGTTATTAAATTGAATGAATCTAAAACTGTGTAAAAAGTTATGGCATGTTCTGCATTTTTGTTTTGATGGTTTTTACCACTATACTTAAAAAAGGTATGCCCCATCATGCTTGATGGATTTTTTACATTTTCTGAAGCATAAATGAGAGAAATTGTATCTGCAGGTGCCTTGTCTTGGTAGTTTTGAAAATCAGGACATGTAACTGATGGAAAAACACTATCACTTAAGTTTAATTCATGCAGCAAAAACAAGCGTCTTGCAGGAAATCTACATTGAGGATGATTATTTATATTTTGATATAAAGCAGGTTCTTCAAAAAGTGCTTTTATGGTTGCCTGCAACTCATCTTTTGGAGAAAAAGTTCGACTCAGGATAAATTTTTTATCTTCAATACTACTTTTTTCTCCATCACTATGAAGCAGCGCAAGCCACTCATTTTTTTCATACAACTTTGCCTCATTCGCTTGTTTTACTATTGCATATTCAGAGCAAAAAAGAGTCAAAGGCAAGATTAGAAGAAAAATTCTTCTAATCATTTAGTAGGAATAGTTACATTTTCATCATATTTCCACATTGCTCCTGTTACTACATCTGTAGTTGTACTAACCAAACTTGTAGCAAGAACATCTCCCCAAAACCATGGATTGAGTTCTTTTTCTACTTTAACAGGTTCAAATTCATTACTATCACTCGTTATCATGATGTCTTTATCTTCTCTTATAACTGTAACAGTTGCTGGAGCGGTAAACTGCTGTTGATTTATAATAGTGGCATTATCCTCGGTAATATAACCAATTTTTCCGCTTACTGGTTTTTCTGCGTTGATAGTTATTTGCTGTTTTCCACCACCACCGAATAGTGTTGCACACCCAGAGAACATAATTGCTCCTATCAACGGAAGTGCTACATAGAGAGTTTTTTTCATTATGCCAGTTTTTTTCATTTTTTTATCCTTGTATAATTTAATTCACTTTTAAAAAAGTAAATGTTTTTATAAAGTAACGATTTTTATTCGCTACAGTTTCCTTTTTTTGCTAACTCTAACTCAGCAATAGCATTTTTGCCTTCTTTTTCCTCTACAATCTCTAAATTTGCACCACCAACAAATAAGCCAGGTCTTATATATTGTCTTACAAAGTAATTTTTACCACTTTCTGTTTTGAGAATTAAATCATTTGGAGAAAATTCAGATTCAGTAGAAATCTTATGCTCTAAACCTCCTCTTACATCTTCGTAAAAAAATGTAAGAGGAGCAGATTCACCGACACATTTGCCATCAATCCAAATATCTTTTTTTAAAGTAGCTCCAGAAATCGAGTCTCTGAAAATGTAGAGCCCTGCATTTCCCTCTGATGGCTGATTAAATTGCTTAGCATTTTGAGAAACTTCTTTTGGCTCTAGTTGTACAGTAGCACACCCACTAAACAAAATCCCTGCAAGTGTTAAACCTGTTAAAATTATCTTTTTCATCAACATTCCAATTTAAAACTTGTAATTCAAACCAATATACGGTTTAAATCCAGAGTCGGTTGTGCTTATAGTACCCCGTCCGTAGTCTATGTCTTGCCATTTTCTACCTATATAATCGATTCCACCGACAATATAAAAATTTTCTATTGCCTTATAAGAAATGCCTGCGCCAACATTAAATGATACTTCATAGATGCTATCATCCTCATAACCCTCAACATCCATATAACCAAAACCAAAACCCGCCTTTAGAAATGGGTAAAACTGTTTTGTTGCCTCAAACTCTTTAATTACATCAAAACCAAGTTCCATGAGATCACTATTTTCATCATCGAAAACTTTTTCATCAAAAGAGATGAATGAGAGCGACATCTGTCCTTTAAAGTCTCCATCTTTACCATAACCAACTTTTAACTTGAGATCGTTATAGTTGTTGTCCCCTTTAAATGAATTACTTCCATCTTCTATCTCTGTCTCATTGCTTGCAAAACCATAGTCAATACCGACATAAACGTCTGCGATTACTGCGCTTGAGATTATTCCACTCACTAGCAATCCAGCTAAAATTCTACTCATCATAAACATCCTTTATGTTTTTTTTATTATTCTCAAAACGACAAAAGTATATACATAATGACCTTTATTATTTCTTATTATTGACCAAAATATTTCGTTTTGACTAAAGGTTTAAATTTTATGGAAGTTTGGGAAAAGATAAACTATCTGCTTGAAGAAAAAAAGATGACGAAGCAAGAGTTTGCGCATAAACTCATTATGCTAGAACCAAAACTGAAACGAACTTCTGAGATTCCATCCGTGCAAACTATACTTGGATATCTTTACGGTAAACGCGAACTAAAAGTAGAACTCATCCCATATATTGCAGAAGTTTTAGAAGTGGATGAACAGGAGCTTTTTCGTTTTGACATTGAGTATGCTTCAGAGTATAACATCCGCTACTCCAAAGATGCTAGAGAGATTTTAGAGCTGCTTTACTACACCCCAAAACCGATGATAGAACATATAAAAACAACTTTACGGAAGTATAAAAAAACTTATGAAGAGGGTATCAAAGAGTAAGAAAAATATTTTTTCAAGTGAACTGAACTACACACCCAAAACATAGAAGTATGGCTCAAAACTTTTTGTAACCACTTTTTCCATCAAAGCCAAAAACGGCTCGTAATCTCCAGTAATATGTGCGCAATCTAGTGCTTTATAGTATTCTAACCGATCCTCTACATTTATCACA
Organism: Sulfurimonas sp.; assembly: GCA_041652055.1. Classification (GTDB taxonomy): domain Bacteria; phylum Campylobacterota; class Campylobacteria; order Campylobacterales; family Sulfurimonadaceae; genus Sulfurimonas. The sequence goes on from JBAZIE010000010.1 coordinate 61,715, forward strand.
ACTGGTGGAAATCCAGCTTTGATTAACTCCAAATTTAAGAGCAGTCTTGATGTTCTGCCATTGCCGTCTATAAATGGATGAATACCTACAAACTCTATATGCACAAACGCCGCAAGTTCTATGGGATGAAGAGTTTTTCTTTTTAGCTCGTACTCTTTGATAAAAGATTGCATTTTAAGTGGTACCTCAAAACTTTGTGGCGGTTTATGTTCTGCTCCGCTGATAAGTACATTTATTTTTCTATAAGTTCCTCTGTTTTCATCATCTATATTTTTGAGAATGAGCGAATGAATTTGTTTGATGATATATTCACTTAAAAATTCGTTTTTTTGAGCCAATTGCTCTATAAACAAAATAGCATCTTTGTGATTTATGGCTTCAAAGTGTTCTCTTAAAGTTTTACCGCCTACCGTTATACCTTCAAGAGCTACTTTTGTTTCTTGCAAAGTTAAAGTATTGCCTTCTATGGCATTTGAGTGATATGTCCATCTAAGCACTAAATCTTCATGAAGATTTTTAACCACTTCAGAGCTTAACGGTCTATAATTATCAAGTTTTGCTTTAAGCTCATCTAATTTTTTAAAATTCACTCATTTTCTCCATCTGCTATGACTTTTTTAACTACTTGCTTTTTTCAAAATTGTATCCAAATATAAAGTTATAGTAGCCAACATTTGTTATAATCTTACAATTATTGATTGTAGGAAAATTATGGCAACAAATACAGATTTAGAAATTATCAACGAGATATCGCTCAAATACCCTAAAAAATATAAAGTGCTGATTTTAAATGACGACTATACCTCCATGGAGTTTGTGATAGATGTGCTTATGAGCATATTTCACAAAAGTTACCAAGAGGCAGAGGCCATAATGCTCGAAGTTCATAAAAAAGACAAAGGTGTGTGTGGGGTCTATACACATGAAATTGCGGAGACAAAAGTTATGCAGGTGCATAAAAAGGCGAGAGATAGCGGTTTTCCGCTAAGAGCTGAAATGGAGGAAGAGTAATGATAAGCCATTCATTAAACGAGGTTTTCCAAAAATCAATTATCTATGCAAAAGAGCTAAAACACGAATATATAACGATTGAGCATGTATTTTATCAGCTCTTAAACTCTCCGGAGGGTGCAAAAATCATCTTTGAGTGCGGCGGAGATGTCCAAAAGATGAAAGAGCTTATAAAAGATTATATATACTCAAACACAAGCACACTTCCACAAAATGTAAACGATGAGCCTTTTGAGAGCGTTGCGCTATCACGGCTGATTGACAGAATGATAAAGCATATCCAAAGCTCACAACAGCACAGTGCGGATATCGGTGACCTGCTTGTTGCTATCTATGACGAGGTAAACTCTTTTGCCTACATGTTATTAAATGAGTATCATATCTCAAGACTCGATATATTGGAGATTATTTCGCACAGCGACGAAGCCGAAGCTCCAAAAGAGAGTGAATCGTACCTTCAAAAATACTCTATAAACCTACTTCAAAAAGCAAAAGAGGGTAAAATTGACCCCGTAATCGGACGGGATAATGAGATAGAGAGAGTTACACAGATTTTATGCCGCAGAAAGAAAAACAACCCTATTTTAGTCGGCGAAGCAGGAGTCGGAAAAACTGCTATCGCAGAGGGACTGGCACTAAAGATAGCGGCACGCGAAGTTCCAGAAATTATCAAAAACAGTGAGCTTTATGCACTCGATTTGGGAGCGATGCTTGCGGGCACAAAATATAGAGGCGATTTTGAGAAGCGCTTAAAAGGCATTATGGACGAGCTTAAATCTATTCCAAACGCTATTCTTTTCATTGATGAAATTCACACCTTAATTGGCGCAGGTTCAACAAGCGGAACTATGGATGCGGCAAACCAGCTAAAACCAGCATTAGCTTCAGGCGAGCTAAAATGTATGGGTGCTACCACATTTGCAGAGTATAGAAACGGGTTTGAAAAAGATAAGGCGTTAAGCAGAAGATTCTCTAAAGTTGATATAAATGAGCCTTCTCTAAAGACAACCTATAAGATTCTAAAAGGTCTAAAGAGCAAATACGAAGAGCACCACAACGTAACATTTACGGATAAAGCTCTAAAAACAGCGATTGATTTGTCAAAAAGATATATAACAGATAAATTTTTACCCGACAAAGCAATCGATTTGATTGATGAGACTGCCGCGTCATTTCATCTAAAAACCAAGAAAAAAAGAGTAGTCAACTCACACGATATCGAAAATACCATCTCAAAAATACTCGGCATATCAGGCTCAAAAGTAACGCAGGATGAAACACTCTCTCTAATAAACTTGGAAGAGAATTTGCAAAAAAAAGTAATCGGGCAGGACAAAGCGGTAGCAGAGGTAACAAAGGCTATAAAAATATCCAAAGCAGGTCTTACTCCGCCAAACAAGCCAATCGCTTCATTTCTATTTTCTGGACCTACAGGTGTTGGAAAAACAGAACTTGCACTCTCTCTTAGCCAAATTTTAGGCATTAATTTTGAAAGATTTGATATGAGCGAATATATGGAAAAACATGCCATAAGCAGGCTTGTCGGAGCACCTCCGGGCTACGTCGGGTATGAGCAGGGCGGACTACTTACGGAGGCGATAAAAAGACACCCTTACACTGTTTTACTGCTTGATGAGATAGAAAAAGCTCACCCTGATTTGGTAAATATTTTACTCCAGATAATGGACAACGCAACGCTTACCGACAATAACGGCTATAAGGCAAATTTCCAAAATGTTATACTTATTATGACATCCAACATCGGCGCTACAGCTAGAAATGTCATGGGCTTTAACAAAGACAGCTCGCTCTCAAAAAATGAGGAGCTAAAACTCTTCTTTACACCTGAGTTTAGAAATAGATTAAGCGCTATAGTAGAGTTTAATCAGCTAAATATTGAGGTAGTCAAGGGTATCGTAAATAAGTTTATAGATGAGCTAAACAGCGACCTTAAGAAGAAAAAAATAACAGTTACTATATCTCCTAAAGCCGCAGAGTATATAGCAGAAAATTCTTACTCGATAGAGATGGGAGCAAGACCGATAAAGAGATATATTGCTGATAATATAACAAATAAATTAAGCGATGAGATACTCTTTGGCAAACTAAAAAATGGCGGCAGTGTAAATGTATCATTTAATAGAAAGCTGATTTTAAATTTTAAAGAACTTACTTGAGTATACCGCAGCTAAAAAAGCATGAGTTGACCTTTCCAAATCCTAACGATGCAAATGAAGACGGCATTGTTGCATGGGGAGGCGACTTAAATCCATCCAGACTTATTCGCGCCTATCAAAATGGGATATTTCCTTGGTATGCTAAAGATGACCCGATTATCTGGTGGTCAACAAACCCTAGACTTATAATGGAACTGGATGATTTTAAATTGAGCCGCTCGCTTAAAAAAAGCATGAAAAAATTTCACTATAAATTTGATGGCAACTTCATAGAGGTTATGAAGCAGTGCAGCAGTGTAAAGAGAGAAAATCAAAACGGCACTTGGATACAAAATGAGATTATTGAAGCCTACAGCGTACTTCATGATATGGGTTTGGCACACAGCATTGAGAGCTATAAAGATGGAATACTTGTCGGCGGACTTTACGGAGTTGTTGTAGGAAAAGTTTTTTGCGGAGAGTCTATGTTCTCTCTGGTAAATGATGCCTCAAAATCAGCATATGCAATGCTTGTTAAACATCTCAAATTTTGGGGTTATGATTTTATCGACTGTCAGGTACCAACAGAACATCTGAAAAGTTTAGGCGCAAAAGAGGTTGCAAGAGAATACTTTTTAGATAGACTTAAAAAAGTAAATATGGATATTATAAAACATAAGTGGCGGATAGAAAACTCTATAGTAGATTAAAATAGAGGAATGATTGAATTTAATTATTAATTGTCATTGCGAGGAGTTTACGACAAAGCAATCTATGTAGAATTTAAATTTTATATCAGTTTTTCATGATTTAGTTAGCTTGATTGAATTATTAAATATTAGATGAGTTGTTGTTAGTAGAAATGATCAACTAGGCAGCGACCTACGTTTCCACACCTGACAGGTGCAGTATTATCAGCGATGAGAGGCTTAGCTTCTGGGTTCGGAATGGAGCCAGGCGTTTCCCTCTCTCTATAGCCACCTAGACAGACCATATATAAAGATATAACGCTTAAGGAACAAAGTCCCTTAAGCTACGCTAACGCTAAGTTCTCTTCAGCAGAGAGCTCGCGGACAGTGAACCGTCCTTATTATTAGCCTATATACTCATATATAATCTGTAAAGATTAGAGTTGGTTTTATAATTGGTAAAGTCAACATTTTTACTAAATAACTACATTAGGACACCTATACACTATGTAAGGGGAAAAAGCGTAATGTAAACGACAACTGCTTGTCGTTTATAGCTTTTGAGTCAAAGCTCCTACGGAGCTGCGAAGCTATTACAACTTCTTTACCTCTATCAATGTATTTTTTATACACTAAGTAAGGTAGTGAACGCTATGTAAAAAAAGACAAACGTACTATTAGTACTGGTCAGCTAAACAGATTACTCTGCGTACACATCCAGCCTATCAAGCTTGTAGTCTTCAAGCGTACTTCAGGGAGAGTTCATCTTGGAGTTGGCTTCCCGCTTAGATGCTTTCAGCGGTTATCTCATCCATGCGTAGCTACCCAGCGATGCTCTTGGCAG